>JACAED010000104.1 GCA_013389025.1 Hydrogenophilaceae bacterium | reverse complement strand
CAAAAAACACCGCCAGATTCATGACCACCCCGACCACGGCAGCGGTAATGCCCGTGAGCGGTGCGGTGAATTTCAGTTCGTTGCGTGTCGCTTCCACCAAGGGCCCGCCGACCAGGATAAACAGGAAAGAAGGCAGGAAGGTAAAAAATGTTGCCACCGCCGCGCCCGCCAGACCGGCGGCAATCGAATTGCCGAACACCTCCTTGGCCACACCGCCCAGATAGCCGACCCAGGTCACCACCATGATGAGCGGTCCCGGCGTGGTCTCGCCCAGCGCCAGCCCGTCCATCATCTGCGGGCCGGTCAGCCAGCCAAAATGTTCCACGCCGCCCTGGTACACATAGGGCAGCACGGCGTAGGCGCCACCAATGGTGAGAAACGCGGCCTTGGTGAAAAACATGCCCATGTCGGATAACGCCTGATCGCCGCGAATGGCGAACATGACCGCCAGCCAGATCAGAACGAACACCACCAGCTTGATCGCCAGTCGGGCCCAGGAAAATTTGGCGTGCGCGGGTGTGGGCGTGTCGTCGTCGATGATGGCCGGGCCATATTCCTTGCTGCTGGCGCCGTGTCCGCCGCCGCCCTTGAACTTATCAGGCATGAGCTTGCCGCCGATGGCACCGAGTATTGCCGCCGCCAGCACGATCCACGGGAAGCCAATGTCGAACACGAAAATGCCGATGAAGGCCAGCGTCGCCATGCCCCACAGCACTTCGTTTTTCAGCGCGCGTGATCCGATGCGCCAGGCCGCGAACAGCACCACCGCCACCACCGCGGGCTTGATGCCATAGAAAATTCCCTGCACCAGCGGCACATCACCCCAGGCGAGATAAATGCCCGCCAGCAGCGAAAGCAGAAAGAATGCGGGCAGAAAAAACAGCACGCCGGCTATGACGCCCCCAAGTATTCCATGCATCAGCCAGGCGATATAAATCGCCAGTTGAATCGCCTCAGGCCCCGGCAGCAGCATGCAGTAATTGAGCGCATGCAGATAACGGTGCTCGGAAATCCAGCGGCGTTTTTCCACCAGTTCCTGATGCATCATGGAAATTTGCCCGGCCGGGCCGCCAAAGCTGATAAAGCCAAGTTTGAGCCAGTATTTGAATGCTTCGCCAAGGGAGACGGGCGCGGGGGGTGTTTGTCGTGCGGTGTCCAAGAGAAATTCTCCAAGCAGATGTTGGTTATAAAAATGCCAGGCTTGGACGGGACACCGTCTTTGGAAAGCCGGGAGCTGGCACCCCGACAGGTGGAATTATAAAGGAAACCGGCGGCGGTTACACGCCGAGATGTTTGTCCAGTGTGGCTTTGAGCCCGGCGAAATCCAGTTCACCGGTTTTCTTTTCGAGAATAAGGCCGTCCTTGCCGATGAGAAAACTCGTTGGCGTCAGGTTTACATTGCCAAATGCGCGAACGGCTTCGCCCCGGATGTCCAGCGCAACCGGAAACGGCAGTTGCCTGTCGTGAGTGAATTTCAGTACGTAATTCGGCGGGTCGTAGGGCATGGCCACGGCAAGGATTTCGAATCCTTTGTTCCGGTACCGATGATAAGTATCGATCATCCCCGGCATTTCACGGACGCAAGCGGCACACGTCGTCGCCCAGAAATTGACCAGCACGACCTTGCCGCGCAAAGCCTCAAGCGCAATTTTTTCACCCTTCAGCGTGGAAAAAACGATGTCTGGCGCAGCCTGTTCTGAAACCAGCGAATGGACGAAAGCACCGCCAATCAACAGAGCCAGAAGACCGGTCAGAACCAGCCGTGCCGTGCTCATGAATAGCTGCGCATCAGCCTGATGTAATGCTCGGCAGAATAGTTGAAATAGGCCAGCTCTTCGGGCGTGAGTTCGCGTACCAGTTTGGCGGGCCGACCCAGATACAAATATCCGGACTCCAGAATTTTCCCCTCCGGCACCAGCGAGCCAGCGCCGAGCAGCACGTGTTTTTTGACAAGGGCACGATCAAGAATGATCGAGCCCATGCCGATCAGGCACTCATCCTCGATGGTGCATGCGTGCAGGATGACGCTGTGGCCCACCGTCACCCGCTCACGAATGATCAGCGGCCCGCCAACCGGGTCGGCCGCTGTTTTGTGCGATACATGCAGCACCGAGTTATCCTGGATATTGGTGCCCGCACCGATGCTGATGGCATTGACATCGCCTCGGATGACCGCGCCCGGCCACACCGAGGCATGTTCCCCCAGACTGACCTCGCCAATGACGGTGGCACGCGGATGCACCCAAGCACCGCGCGCCAGTTGCGGATGAACGCCGTTGTAGGGGCAAATGGATGAATCCATGTCGATTGCAGGGTTGAAAGACAAAACTCAAGCTTCATTATAATGAAACTGCAGAAAGCATTATTTCTGCGTCTTTATGCCTTTGTGTTCCCAGGTTTTGAATATGAATCCATTGCTTGATTTTTCCGGATTGCCCCGCTTCGCAGAGATCCGCCCCGAACATGTCAGCCCTGCCATCGACGAACTGCTGGCGCACTGCCGCAGCGTGGTCGAGCAATGCATTTCAAGGCCGGACGATCCGACATGGGCCGGCTTTGTCGCCCCCATGGAAGACGCCAACGAAAAGCTTTCGCGCGCCTGGGGCCAGGTGTCCCACCTGCACAGCGTGATGGATTCGCCTGAACTGCGTGAGGCCTATAACGCCAACCTGCCCAAGGTAACCCAATACCACGCCGAGCTTGGGCAGAACGAAGGCATGTTCAGAAAATTCAAGGCGCTGAGAAATTCCGCCGCTTTCGACTCGCTCAGTCGTGCACAAAGGAAAATCGTCGAAAACGAGCTGCGTGATTTTCGTCTTGGCGGCGCCGAATTGCCGGATGCCGAGAAAAAGCGCTTTATGGAAATCCAGCAGGAACTCGCCGCGCTATCCGCCAAGTTTGAAGAAAATTTGCTGGACGCAACCAATGCGTTCGCGCACTTTGTGGACAATCGCGACGAGCTGGCCGGCATTCCTGACGACGTGCTGGAAATGGCCGCCGAAGCCGCAAAATCAGATAACAGGCCCGGCTGGAAATTCACCCTGCACATGCCA
This sequence comes from Hydrogenophilaceae bacterium, assembly GCA_013389025.1. GTDB lineage: Bacteria > Pseudomonadota > Gammaproteobacteria > Burkholderiales > Thiobacillaceae > UBA6918. The sequence goes on along the minus strand of JACAED010000104.1, from coordinate 983 downwards.
TCTTACCTGCCGGTGATGCAGTATGCGGATAACCGAAGCTTGCGCGAAACACTCTATCATGCCTATGTCTCCCGCGCCTCCGAATTCGGCGAGGCCAGACTCGACAACACGCCGCTGATAGCGCAAATCCTCAAGCTACGTGAAGAAGCCGCGAAATTGCTGGGCTTCAACAATTACGCCGAAGTCTCGCTCGAACCCAAGATGGCGGAAACGCCGGCGCAGGTGCTGGATTTCCTCAACGAGCTGGGCCGCCGGGCCAAACCTTACGCCGAAAATGACATGGCCGAACTGCGCGAATTCGCAGCCAGCCAACTTGGCCTGACGGACCTTCAGGCATGGGATATCGCCTACGCCAGCGAAAAGCTGCGTGTCGCGCGCTACAGTTTCTCCGATCACGAGGTCAAGCAGTATTTTCCGGAACCGCAGGTGCTGGCAGGCATGTTCAAGGTGGTGGAAACCATTTACGGGTTGCACATCCGGCCTTCGCAAGCACCTGTCTGGCATGAGAGTGTCAAGTTCTTTGAAATCACCGATCACAGTGGCCAGAAAATCGGCGAGTTCTATCTTGACCTCTATGCACGTCCCAGCAAGCGCGGCGGCGCCTGGATGGATGATGCCGTCACCCGGCGCCGCAAGGGCGACAGCATCCAGACGCCGGTGGCTTATCTCAACTGCAATGACACGGCGCCAATTGGAAACAAACCCGCTTTATTCACGCACGACGAAGTCATCACCCTGTTTCACGAATTCGGACATGGCTTGCACCACCTGCTGACCCAGGTCGAGGATCTCAGTGTTTCCGGCATCAATGGCGTGGAATGGGATGCCGTCGAACTGCCCTCGCAGTTCATGGAAAATTTCTGCTGGGAATGGGATGTCGTGCGTCACATGACGCGTCATGTCGAAACAGGCAAGGAACTCCCCAAAGACCTGTTCGACAGGATGTTGGCCGCCAAGAATTTCCAGTCCGGCATGCAGATGGT
>JACAED010000001.1 GCA_013389025.1 Hydrogenophilaceae bacterium | reverse complement strand
TACGTGCGCAACAAGCGCCGTGCCTGCGAGCGTGCGGGGGTGGGGTCGGTGTCCCATGATCTGCCTGCAACGACGACACAATCCGAACTGCTGAGCTTGATCGACGCGCTGAACAATGATCCAGGCGTGGATGGCATTCTGGTGCAGATGCCCTTGCCCCGGCAGATCGATCCGGAAACGGTCATCGAAAGCATTCATCCGGATAAGGATGTGGATGGTTTTCATCCTTACAACATTGGCCGCCTGGCGGTAAGAATGCCTACGTTGCGATCCTGCACGCCGATGGGCGTGATGACGCTGCTGCAAAGCGTGCATGCCGACATGCGCGGCATGAATGCACTGGTGGTGGGGGCCTCAAACCATGTTGGCCGGCCAATGGGGCTTGAGTTGCTGATGGCGGGCTGCACGGTGACGACTGCCAACAGCCAGACCCGAAATCTGCCCGTGCTGGCGCTTCAGGCGGACATTATCGTAGTGGCGGTGGGCAAGCCCAATCTGGTCAGGGGCGATTGGATCAAGGAAGGTGCCACGGTGGCGGATGTAGGCATCAACCGGCTTCCCGATGGACGCATCTGCGGCGATGTCGAGTTCGACGTGGCTAAACAGCGCGCGGCGTGGATTACGCCCGTGCCCGGCGGCGTCGGACCCATGACGGTTGCCTCGCTGTTGCAGAATACTTTGCAGGCCTACGACATCCACACCAAAACCTGACGCAGAGGCGCAAAGACTCGGAGAAGAACATTGCAGAAAATTGTGTCCGCAAACTTCCCCTGTTTTCCTTGTGTTAAAGGATTTGTAGTTCTTTGCGTGTTTGCGTCAAAGATTTTTCATGGGTTGTGCAAAACTCTCAGACTCTCCAGCGTGACGTAGCCCTGGCCCTGCCAGGCGCCTGACAGGGCAGTGGCGGGGGCATCGGGTTCGCCAAGGTCGCTCAGTACGACTGAGGCACCCGTGAAATCGTGGTCAAATGTATAGTCGTTGACCGTGACCAGGGTTGTCAGTCCCGCGCCGCGGCTGGCCCGAATGCCGTTCTCTGAGTCTTCAAAAGCCAGGCAAGCTTCGGGGGCGAGTTTCATCTGCGCCAGCGCCCAGATGTAAATGTCCGGTGCGGGTTTTTTTGCCGGAACGATATCGCCCGCTGCAATCACTTCAAACCAGTCCGTGCTGCCTTTTCCCAGGCTGTGCTCCAGCAGTGCAGTCACATTGTCAGGCGTCGTGGTCGTGGCAATTGCCAACCGGATGCCGGCGGCACGGGCCTCTTCCAGCAGCCTCTTTACACCGGGGCGCATGGGTACGTTGCCCTCGGCCAGCATGGTCGTGTAATGGCGCGTTTTGGCCTTGTGCAATTCGACGACCAAATCATCGAAATCGTCAGGTTTCATGAAATCTGGCCGATAAGTCTCGACATAATGCTTCATGCGCTCCTTGCCGCCTGTGATGGCCAGCAGTTTGCCGTAAAGTGCCACATCCCAGTCCCAGTCCAGTCCGAATTCCCGGAAGGCGGCATTGAAGGCGGGGCGGTGGCCGTCGCGCTCGGTATCGGCAAGCGTGCCGTCAACGTCAAAAATAAGGGCTTGTAAAGTCATGGTTGGAAAATATATAGGTTGCGGGAGCAGGGCAAAATCTGCTATTAAGTCAGGTTTATTTTGTTAAGTTTGTCTAGTTAAGCGGAAAACAACATGGCCACCGAACATTTGAAGCGCTTTGAACCCTACAAGGCCAAAAAGGGCGAGGAGTACATGAACGCAAAGCAGCTCGCGCATTTTCGCAAAATCCTTGAGGCCTGGAAAGCCGAGCTGTCGCACGACATCGATACCACCATCCACGTGATGCAGGACGAGGCAACTGTGTTTGCCGATCCCAACGACCGGGCGACCCAGGAGTCCGACATGGCGCTGGAACTCAGAAACCGCGATCGAGAACGCAAGCTGATCAAGAAGATCGACGAAACCATCGCCAAGATCGACGCGGGTGATTATGGCTACTGTGAATCCTGCGGTGTCGAAATCGGCATCGAGCGCCTGCAGGCGCGCCCGACCGCCAGCCTGTGCATCGACTGCAAGACCCTGGAAGAGATCAAGGAAAAGCAGGTTGCCAAGTAAATAAGGCCCATGAACGCGCCCCAGAAAGCAAGCACTGACTTCGAGGCCAAATACTGGGGCACGCTTTACAGTATTTTGTCGTGGGAGCAACTCACGGCGCTGTGGCAAAAACTGGACGCTGGTGCGGGCTGGTATCTGTATGCGGTGGGGCAGGATGTGCCTTCCGCAAAGTCTTCCAGCGATGAGGTGGCGATTTTCATCAAGCACATCGATGAGCTGCTGCGCAAGGAACACGAGGAGGATTACTGCGGCATTGTCTATGCCGATGATCTTGCCCGGCCCACCTTCATCAAGATTTATGATCCCCATAACCTTGGTGTTTCCTGCGGTTCCAGCGGCCACCATATCTTCCCCGGCTGGATCATGAGCCAGCAAGCTCCGGTTGATTTGAATCCTGCGGTGGTGCCGAATAACCGAAAACGGTGGTGGCAATCTCTTTTTGGCGGCTGAACTTTTCTAAAAAAACAAACGCCCGGCAGATGCCGGGCGTTTTGTTTTGAGCATTGTTGCTTACTCAGCCGCGCCTTCCGGTGCGGGCGTCGGTTCTTCCTTCTTGGGTGGTTCGATCAATGCTTTCATGGATAGACGCAGGCGGCCTTTTTCGTCGGCTTCCAGTACTTTCACACGCACCTGCTGGCCTTCCTTCAGGTGATCGGCCACGGTGGCGATGCGCTCGTGGGCGATCTGGGAAATGTGCAGCAGCCCGTCGCGGCCTGGCAGCACGTTCACGATCGCCCCGAAGTCGAGCAGCTTGACCACGGTGCCTTCATAAATACCACCGACTTCGACTTCAGCGGTAATTTCCTCGATGCGCTTCTTGGCGGCTTCGCCGGATTCCGTACTGGTACAGGCGATCTTGACGGTGCCATCTTCTTCGATATCAATCTGGGTGCCGGTTTCCTCGGTCAGCGCACGGATGACGGCACCGCCCTTGCCAATAACGTCACGGATTTTCTCGGGATTGATCTTGATGGTGATGATGCGCGGGGCGTAAGCCGACATTTCCTCGCGGGCTCCGCTCACGGCCTGCTTCATCAGACCAAGTATATGCATGCGGCCTTCCCTGGCCTGCCTCAGCGCAGCATCCATGATTTCCTTGGTGATGCCTTGGATCTTGATATCCATCTGGAGGGCGGTCACGCCCTTTTCGGAACCGGCAACCTTGAAGTCCATGTCGCCCAGATGATCTTCGTCACCCAGGATGTCGGTCAGCACGGCGAATTTTCCGCCTTCCTTGATCAGGCCCATGGCGATGCCGGCGATGTGTGCTTTCATGGGCACGCCCGCGTCCAGCATGGACAGGCAGCCGCCACAGACGGAAGCCATCGAAGAGGAGCCATTGGATTCGGTGATTTCAGAGACGACGCGGATGGTGTAACCGAATTCTTCCTTGGAGGGCAATGCGGCCAGCAAGGCGCGCTTGGCCAGACGGCCGTGGCCGATTTCGCGGCGCTTGGGGCTGCCCACTCGGCCGGTTTCGCCGGTGGCGAAGGGCGGCATGTTGTAATGCAGCATGAAGTGTTCCGAGTATTCACCCATCAGCGATTCGATGGTCTGCTCATCGCGGCCCGTGCCCAGGGTGGTGATGACCAGCGCCTGGGTTTCGCCGCGCGTGAACAGGGCGGAACCATGAGTGCGCGGCAGCACGCCCGTGCGGATGGTAATGGGACGCACAGTGCGCGTGTCGCGGCCGTCTATTCGGGGCTGGCCGGAGAGGATGCGGCCGCGCACGACACGCGCTTCCAGCTTGAAGAACTCGTCCTTGACGATGTTCACCGCCAAGGTGTCCATGTCCTCGGTGATGAGTTCGGCGAAAACCTTTTCGCGGATGGCATCCACCGCAGCCATGCGTGCCTGTTTCTGCTTGATGGAATAGGCTTCCTGCATGGCCTGACCTGCCATCGCCTCGATTTTACTGATGAGTTCGGTGTTGGGCGCGGGTGGCTCCCAGTCCCAAGGATCCTTGCCGGCTTCGTCGGCCAGTTCATTGATGGCGTTGATGGCAACCTGCATCTGCTGATGGCCGAAAACGACCGCGCCCAGCATGATGTCTTCGGGCAGTTCCATGGCTTCGGATTCCACCATCAGCACGGCGGCTTCGGTGCCCGCAACAACCAGATCCAGCGCGGAATTTTTCAGTTCGGATGCGGTGGGGTTGAGCACGTATTCGCCGTTGATGAAGCCGACGCGGGCAGCACCAACCGGACCGTCAAACGGGACGCCGGACAGGGTCAATGCAGCGGATGCGCCAATAAGGGAAGGGATGTCGGAGTCCACTTCCGGGTTTGAAGACAACACATGCGCGATGACCTGCACTTCGTTGAAGAAGCCTTCCGGGAACAGCGGACGGATGGGGCGGTCGATCAGGCGGGATGTCAGGGTTTCCTTTTCGGTGGGTTTGCCCTCGCGTTTGAAATAACCGCCGGGAATGCGGCCGGCGGCATAGGTTTTTTCGATGTAATCCACAGTCAGGGGGAAAAAATCCTGACCGGGCTTGACGTCGCGCTTGGCGACAACGGTGACCAGCACCACGGTGTCGTCCATATTGACCATGACTGCGCCATCCGCCTGACGTGCGATTTCGCCTGTTTCCAGGGTAACGGTATGACGGCCGAACTGGAATGATTTGGTGACTTTCATGCTTTTCCTCTTTGTCTAAGCGCAACCGCCCCGCGGGATGGCGGGGCGGTTGTCTCCTGTTCGATAGTTTGCTTGACCTGGCTGCGATTACTTGCGCAGACCCAGACGGTCAATCAGCGACTTGTAGCTGGCCAGATTGGTGCGCTTGAGGTAATCCAGCAGCTTGCGGCGGCGGGAAACCATTTTCAGCAATCCACGGCGGGAATGATGATCCTTGGCGTGGGTCTTGAAATGATCGGTGAGTTGATTGATGCGGTTGGTCAGAAGAGCGACCTGCACTTCCGGCGAACCCGTGTCATTTGCGGCGCGTTGATAATCCTTGACGACTTGCGCCTTTTCAGCAGCAGTGGCAGCCATGTATTTCTCCTATGAATCAGGGTTAAGAATCGCGAAACCCGGTGGCCAGGGTGGGTTTCGTTCAGGGAACCCGCTTTGTGTACGGCGGGTTTCGTTCCAAAACAGCTTTGGAAAATTCCTTGAAGGCACTTGCTTACCGGCACGAGCCTATCGGGTAACCAAGCATTCTACCCGTAAAAGGCTTTTCCATCAATCGGTTGTGGGGCTGCCCGGCAGGCTTTTCCCGGCAAGTTCCGAGGTGTCCATGAGCCGGCTGGGAACAAGCATTGTTCCTGCCTCGACCAGCCCCAGAAAACCACGTGGCATATAGGCACGAAGGTTTCCCATGGGGCAATTGTCAGGGGTTGCAATGTGCTTGCCTTGCGCCAGCAGAAGCGCTGATTCCGCATCGATATCCAGACGAGGTAGCGAAGCAAGCAGGCTGTCCGGGGGAAGCAGGACGGAAAGGCGCTCGGATTCAGTCATGATTGCCAGCTCATCGAAGGTGTGAGCGTGATCGACTGAATATGGCCCGGCGTCCGTGCGTTCCAGGCCAATCAAATGCGCGCCGCAACCCAGGGCCTCGCCAATGTCCTCGGCGAGAGTACGGATGTAGGTACCGCCAGAGCAGCGAACATCCAGCGTGAGCAAGTCCTTGTCCAGCCCCTTTGCGGCCAGTTTGTAAATCGTGATCTCGCGTGGTTTGCGTTCAATCTCGACGCCGGCGCGCGCGTATTCATACAATGCCTTGCCCTGGTGCTTGATCGCGGAATGCATGGGCGGGATTTGCATCAGCGTGCCGGTAAAAGCGGGAAGCATGGCCTTGACGGCATCGAGCGAGATTTCAACTGGCCGAATTTCAACGGCTATTCCTTCAGTGTCACCCGTGGTTGTGGTGACGCCCAGCTTGAGCGTGGCGCGGTAGGCTTTGTCGCCATGCAGGGCATAGCTGGAAAATTTGGTGGCCTGGCCCAGGCAGATGGGCAGCAGCCCGGAAGCGAAGGGATCCAGCGTGCCGGTATGGCCGGCCTTGGCGGCGTTGTAAAGCCGCTTGGCTTTTTGCAGGGCGGCGTTCGATGTCAACCCAGCGGGCTTATTCAGCAGCAGCACGCCGTCGATTGGGTGTCTGGGCATTACATTGGCGCCCTTTCGCATTGCCGGAGAGGGTAGGTGTGAGGGTTTAGCAGGCTGCTTCACTCGTCCCTGGGATGCCTGGCGTCTTCGGCGATTGCCTGGTCGATGAGCTGGGACAGATGCATGCCGCGCTCGACGGATTCGTAGTAAGCAAAGGTGAGTTGCGGCACGAGACGCAACTTCATCCGCTGCGCCAGCTGGCTCCGGAGAAACCCGGCTGCGCGTCTAAGCGCGTGCAGAACATCTTCGTGGCTGGTCGCGGCGGGTTTGGTCGTCAGGCGGGTGATGAAAATCCTGGCGTGTTCAAGATCGTTGGTTACTTCCACGCCAGTGATCGTGATGAGACCGATGCGCGGATCCTTGAGTTCGAGACGGATGATTTCGGCCAGCTCACGCTGGATTTCGTCTGCGACTCTGCGGGAACGGGGGAAGTCTTTTGGCATTTGGGTCGAGAGTCAAGAGCGGGTTTTTATCTCCACTCTTTGATTCTCAATTCTCAACTGAATTTACAGGGTTCTTGCCACTTCCACGACTTCGTACACCTCGAGCTGATCGCCTTCCTTGAGGTCATTGTAGTTCTTCAGAGAAAGGCCGCACTCAAAGCCTTCCTTCACTTCTCTCACGTCATCTTTGAAACGTTTAAGCGAGTCGAGTTCGCCATCGAACAGGACGACATTGTCGCGTAGCAGGCGCACACGGCTGCCGCGCTTGACCAGTCCGGAAAGCACCATGCAGCCCGCCACGGCGCCAACCTTGGGTACCTGGAAAACCTGGCGAATTTCGACCTGACCAAGGTGGTTTTCCTTTTTCTCCGGAGAGAGCATGCCCCCAAGCGCTGCCTTAACTTCGTCCACGGCTTCGTAAATGATGTTGTAGTAGCGGATATCCACACCCGATGATTCGGCGAGCTTGCGTGCATTGGCGTCGGCGCGGACATTGAAGCCAATGATGACGGCCTTGGAGGCTAATGCCAGGTTGACGTCTGATTCGGTGATGCCGCCCACGCCGCTGTGTATGACGTTGACCTTGACCTCGCCCGTGGAAAGGCGGCTCAGCGCGTGGGTCAGACCTTCATAGGAACCCTGCACGTCGGCCTTGATGATGAGCGGCAGTTGCTTGACTTCGCCTTCAGCCATCTGTTCGAACATGTTCTCGAGCTTGGCGGCCTGCTGCTTGGCAAGCTTCACGTCACGATACTTGCCCTGGCGGAACAGCGCAATTTCTCGCGCCTTTTTCTCGTCCGGTAATACCAGCGCGTCGTCACCGGCGTTCGGCACGTCGGACAAACCCTGAATTTCAACCGGGATGGACGGCCCTGCCTCATTGATGGCGTTGCCGTTTTCGTCCAGCATGGCGCGTACCCGGCCGTATGCCTGGCCCGCGAGGAGGATGTCACCACGCTTCAGCGTGCCGGACTGTACCAGCAGGGTGGCGACTGGGCCTCTGCCCTTGTCGAGCCGGGATTCGATGATGATGCCCTTGGCCGGTGCTTCCCTGGGCGCGGTCAGTTCCAGAACCTCGGCTTGCAGCAAAATGGCATCCAGCAGGTTGTCGATGCCCTGACCGGTCTTGGCGGAAACATCCACGAACATGGCGTCGCCCCCCCAGTCTTCCGGAACCACTTCATGATTGGCCAGTTCCTGTCGGATGCGTTCCGGATTGGCTTCGGGCTTGTCGATCTTGTTGACGGCGACCACGATCGGCAGATTGGCCGCTTTTGCGTGGTGAATGGCTTCGGTTGTCGTTGGCATGACACCGTCATCTGCGGCCACGACCAGAATCACCAGATCGGTAGCCTTGGCCCCGCGTGCGCGCATGGCGGTAAACGCTTCATGTCCCGGTGTGTCGAGAAAAGTGATCATGCCCTTGGGCGTTTCGACGTGATAGGCGCCGATATGCTGCGTGATGCCGCCGGCTTCGCCAGCCGCCACCTTGGCGCGGCGGATGTAGTCCAGCAGCGAGGTCTTGCCGTGGTCAACGTGACCCATGACGGTGACGACGGGGGCACGATGCACGGCAGTTGCGGCTTCAATAGACGCGCCTTCTTCCAGAAAGGATTCCGGCGTGTCGAGGGCGGCCGCCTTAGCGATATGGCCCATTTCCTCGACGACGATCATGGCGGTTTCCTGATCCAGCACCTGGTTGATGGTGACCATGGAGCCCATTTTCATGAGAGTTTTGATGACTTCCGCAGCTTTTACGGACATCTTGTGTGCCAGATCGGCAACCGTGATGGTTTCTGGCACGATGACTTCATGCACCACAGGCTCGGTTGGCGCCACGAATTGATGTTGCGTGTCCTCAGGTTTATGCTTGCCACCGGTTTTTTTGCCGCGCCAGCTATCGCTACCCGTGTCGCCTCGAACCTTGATGCCGCGCTTTTTCTGCTGGTCTTCGGCCCAACTGCCTTTTTCCTTTTTCGGTGCCTTCTTGTCCTTGACTTCACCTTCAGGTTTGGCAGGCTTGTGCAATGTGGCTGCACCAGATTCGGTTTTTGCAGGGGCCTTGGCCAGTTCGGCCGCACGGGCAGCTTCTGCCTGCTTTTTAAGCAGTTCACGTTCCTGCTTCAAACGTAGTTCCTCTGCCTGGGCGGCAAGCAGGGCCTGGTGCCGGCGTGCCTCCTCCTCGCGCGATTGCCGCTCGGCATCGTCGATGACGGAGATGGCCTTTTTGCGCGTCGTGCGCTTGGGCCTGGCCTCTTCAACGGGCGAAGCGGCTTCCTCGGCGGCAACAGCCTTGGGTTTTGCAACATCTGCTTCCACAACGGGCTGTTCGGTTGTGATAGGGGGCTTTTCTTCGGCAACCGGCTCTTGCGGGGCCTCCTGTACAGGTGCCGCCAAATCAACTGCGGTTGCATCCTTTTTCACATAGGTTCGCTTCTTGCGGACCTCCACCTGAATGGTGCGTGATTTGCCGGTGCTGTCAGCCTTCTTGATTTCGCTGGTCTGCTTGCGCGTCAGGGTGATCTTGGTTTTTGGCTGGTCCTCTGCGCCATGCATCTTGCGAAGATAATCCAGCAGTTGGGTCTTGTCCGTTTCGGTGATGGCGTCTCCGGCGGCAGATTTATGGACACCCGCTGCCTTGAGTTGCTCGAGCAGCAAATCAGGCGAAAGTTTCAGTTCTTTGGCGAATTGTTCAACATTCATGCGGGAAGTTCCGTCCTTGATACTCTTTACTTCAATCAGCCAATCAGGCAAACCAGGGTGCGCGCGCAGTCATGATGAGCTGTTTGGCCCGGGTTTCTTCCATGCCGATCATTTCCACCAGGTCGTCCACCGCAAGATCGGCAAGGTCCTCGGTGGTATGAACGCCCTTGGCGGCCAGCAGGCGTGCCGTTTCAGGATCCATTCCTTCTAGGGAAAGCAGGTCACCCGCCGAGGCTTCTACCCTCTCCTCTCCGGCAATGGCTGCAGTAAGCAGTGAATTGCGCGCACGGTTTCTCAGTTCATTGATGATTTCATCATCGAAGGCTTCGATTTCCTGCATTTCCGCCATTGGTACATATGCCACCTCTTCAAGTGTAGAGAAACCTTCTTCCACCAGTATCTGCGCCACTTCCTCGTCTACATCCAGCCTTTCCATGAACAGGTTGCGGATGGATTCGGTCTCCTTGGCTTTCTTTTCCGAGGCTTCTTCTTCGGTAATGATGTTCAGTTCCCAGCCTGTAAGCTCTGATGCCAGGCGGACATTCTGGCCGTTGGAGCCGATGGCCTTGCCCAACTGGTCTTCCTCCACGACCACATCGATGCTGTGCTTGTCCTCGTCCACCACGATGCGGCTGACTTCGGCAGGCGCCAGCGCATTGATGACGAACTGGGCTGGGTCGGGCGACCACAGGATGATGTCCACGCGCTCGCCGGCCAGTTCATTGGTGACCGAGGTCACGCGCGAACCGCGCAGGCCGATGCAAGTGCCGATGGGGTCGATGCGCTGGTCGTTTGATTTGACGGCAATTTTGGCACGCAGGCCAGGGTCGCGCGCGGCGGCCTTGATCTCGATCAGGCCTTCCTCGATTTCAGGTACTTCGAGCTCGAAGAGCTTCATGATGAATTCGGGCGCGGTACGCGACAGTACCAGTTGTGGGCCGCGTCCGCCACGCTCGATTTTGGACAGGTAAGCGCGCACGCGGTCGCCAACTCGCAAATTCTCGCGTGGAATCATCTGATCGCGATGTAGGAAGCCTTCGACACGACCGGATTCGATGATGGCGTTGCCTCGATCCATGCGCTTGACCACGCCGGTAACCAGATGCTCCTTGCGTTCCAGAAAGTCGTTGAGAATCTGCTCGCGCTCGGCATCCCGGATTTTCTGCAAAATGACCTGCTTGGCAGCCTGCGCGCCGATGCGGCCAAACTCCACTGCTTCCAGCGGCTCTTCGATATAGTCCCCGACCTGAATGTCTGGGTGGTCGTACTGGGCGTCCACCAGCAGGATCTGATTGTCCTCTGACTCGAGTTCCTGCTCCGTGACAACCTGCCAGCGGCGAAAGGCTTCATAATCGCCTGTCTGACGGTCGATTGCCACGCGAACGTCGGCATCGCCCTTCACGCGTTTCTTGGTGGCGGAAGCCAGGGCCATTTCCAGTGCGCCAAAAACGATTTCAGGATCAACGTTTTTTTCACGCGCCAGGGCATCCACCAGCATCAGCATTTCGCGGCTCATCGCCTTTTCCTCCAACTCAAATCGGACATCAGAAATCGGGCTTCAAACGCACCGAATCCAGGTTGTTCCAGTCCAATGCAACTACATTTCCATCCATGTCCAGCTGGACTTTGTTGTCCTCCAGACCCAGCAGCTTGCCGCTGAATTTCCTGCGGTTGTCCTGCGGCACACGCAGCTTTACGTTGATCATCTGACCGGCAAAGCGCACGAAATCCCCCGGTTTTGTCAACGGCCGGTCCAAACCGGGCGATGATACTTCCAGCCGGTCGTAATCCACGTTTTCAACCGCAAAAAGGCGGGTCAACTGATTGCTGACCGCTACGCAGTCGTCAATCGTGATGCCCCCCTGCGCGGGTGTGTCCGGCGAAACATCCTGGGGTACATGGCCATCCGGGCGATCGATGAACACGCGCAGCAAACCGCGGCCGGCGCGCTCCCAGGCTACCAGCTCGTAACCCATGCCGGACAACGTGGTTTCAAGCAATGCTGGGAGTTCCATTTCGGCAACACAAATAAAAAATGGGCGAACCGCCCATGCCATAAAAGCAATAAAGTAAAACAAATAAATTATAACTTCTTATGACAGTTTTTGCCAGTAGTGGCTTGCATGAAGACTGCATGTGGTGCCCGGAACCGGAATCGAACCGGTAAGGGCTGATTAGGCCCGGCGGATTTTAAGTCCGCTGTGTTTACCAATTTCACCACCCGGGCTTCGATTTCGCGCCTAAACCAATTCTGGCTTTGTCGGCTTCGCCTTGCCGTACCTTTGTACTGTCTGCGGCTCGCCTTCGCGCCACAATCGCTTTAGACGCGGAATCGTGGGGAATTGTGCCGGGATTCTAGCAGACACAGGGGTGGGGAAATGGAGGCGGGGGTCGGAATCGAACCGGCGTAGACGGCTTTGCAGGCCGCTGCATAACCACTTTGCTACCCCGCCCTGAAAAGCGGTAACTAAAACATTTTGAAACTGAAAAGGGAAAGCGTGTGCTTTCCCTTCAGTTTATTCAGAAAAGCACTCGCTTTCCTTGTGGAATCTGGAGCGGGAAACGAGGCTCGAACTCGCGACCTCAACCTTGGCAAGGTTGCGCTCTACCAACTGAGCTATTCCCGCGTAAGAGCCGCGCATTATGGTGAAACCGGCAAGGACTGTCAATATCTGCCTGCTGCGACTTCATGGACGCAAGGCTTTGGCGGCCATGCCGAGGTAATAGGCCATCGAAATGAGTGTCAACAGCGCTGCAAGATCGATGAGCAGATGACCGACCGTCTGGGTGGGAAAACCGTAGAGCGGTTCCCAGTAGAGCAGCAGGGAAATGGCAATCATCTGAAAAGCGGTCTTGAATTTGCCGATAAAGCTGACCGCTACACTGCCGGATTTCCCGGCCTTGGCCATCCACTCACGCAGGGCTGATACGGCGATTTCACGGCCGATGATGATGAGCGCAATGACGGGCGCGGTGCGATCGAGATCAACCAGAACGATCAGTGCTGCGGCCACCATGAGCTTGTCGGCAACGGGGTCGAGAAATGCACCAAAGGCGGAGGTCTGGTTCAGTTTGCGGGCGAGATAACCGTCAAACCAGTCCGTGATGGCGGCCACGACAAAGAAAACTGTAGCGAGCAGATTGGCTCGGGAACCCGAAAGCATGGCGTCAGGCAGGTAAAACACGCCAATCACCAGCGGAATGAGCAGAATGCGAAGCCAGGTGAGCAGGTTGGGTAAATTAAGGGGCATCAGTGCAAGGCATCATAAATGCGTTGTGCCAATTCTCGACTGATGCCGGGGACTTCCGCAAGCGTTTCGACACTGGCGCCTTTTACGCCCTGCAAGCCGCCTAATCGTTCCAGCAGGGTTTTGCGCCGGGCAGGTCCCACACCCGGGATATCCTCAAGCGAGGAATGGGTTCGGGCCTTGCCGCGCCTTGCGCGGTGGCCGGTGATGGCAAAGCGGTGGGCTTCGTCGCGGATGGTCTGGATCAGGTGGAGCGCGGGGTCATCCGGATCGAGGCGCCGCACTCTGGCATCGGTGAATACGAGTTCTTCCTGCCCGGCTTTGCGCTCCGGCCCCTTGGCTACGCCGATCAGCTCGATGTCGGATATGCCGAGTTCGGCCAGGACTTCCCTGGCGATGTTGAGTTGGCCCATGCCGCCGTCGATCAGGATCAGGTCGGGCCTTTTGCCATCGCCTTCCTGAATTTTCCGGTAGCGGCGAGTCAATGCTTCGCGCATGGCGGCGTAATCGTCGCCGGGGGTGATGCCAGCAATGTTGTAGCGGCGATATTCGCTGTTTTGCATTTTGCCCTGGTCATACACGACACACGATGCGACAGTGGCCTCTCCCAGGGTGTGGCTGATGTCAAAGCACTCGATGCGGGATAGCGAGGGCATGTCCAGCGTGTCACGCAGGGCGGCCAGACGTGTTTCCTGGCTGGCGGACTGCGCGAGCTGCTGGCCAATGGCGATACGGGCGCCTTTTTCGGCCATGGTCAGCCACACTTTGCGCTCGCCCTGCGGATTGCGGATGACCTGGATTTTTCGCCCGGCCTGGCCCGATAACCACTCGACCAGGGCGTGAGTATCGGCCGCCTGATTGACAATGATCGGCGATGGAATGGCTTTATCCTGGTAATGTTGGGTGATAAAGGCTTCCAGCACTTCGGCCCCGCTGACCCCATCGGTATTTTTTGGAAAGAAATGCCGGTCGCCGAGATGCCGTCCGCCGCGTACCATGGCCAGCGATACGCACCAGATACCCTGATCCTCTACCGCAGCCACGATATCCGCATCGCGGTCGGATTCCCTGTCGATGACCTGCTGCTGCCTGATTTTGGCCAGATTCTGGATCTGGTTGCGGTAGACGGCTGCCTGTTCGAATTCGAGTTTTTCGGCAGCGGCCTGCATGCGCGCGGTCAGTTCATCGAGCAGTTCGTCTTCCTTGCCTTCCAGAAACAGCACGGCACGTTTTATATCTGCCGTGTAATCTTCCGTGCTGATGGCATTGACGCACGGCCCGCTACAGCGCTTGATTTGATAGAGGAGGCAGGGTCTGGAGCGGTTGGCAAATACGGAATCCTCGCAGGTACGGAGGCGAAACACGCGCTGCACCAAGTTGACGGTTTCGCGCACCGCCCAGGCATTCGGGTAGGGGCCGAAGTAACGGCTTTTCTTGTCCTGTGTGCCACGATAGTAGGCAATGCGCGGTGAAGGATGGCCAGAAATCATCAAATAGGGATAGGACTTGTCATCGCGAAAAAGGATGTTGTAGCGAGGATTGAGCGATTTGATGAGGTTGTTTTCCAGCAGCAGCGCCTCGGCCTCGGTGCGTGTGACGGTGATCTCTACCCTGACGATTTTTGCCACCATGAGCTGGATGCGGGGCGAGAGTCCGCTCTTGTTGAAGTAGCTGGAAACGCGCTTCTTGAGATCGCGCGCCTTGCCGACATACAGCACGGTTTCATCCGCGCCGATCATGCGGTAGACGCCGGGCAGATTGGGCAGGGTGGCGAGGAAAACTTTTAAATCAAACATCCAACTCTTTGACGCAAAGGCGCAGAGGCCGCTAAGAAAACCGAATCAGAAGACGAGGGATATCAACAAACATGGTTCATCCGACTTTACTGTGGCCGTATCTATTGCGCGAAATGCCACACACGCTCCTGCCCCTCATGCAGGGGAGAGATGTCAACTTGCCCACGTAATCGAGCCATAAATATTCACAACCATAGATCGTGGCAAGGCACGCCGTGCAATTCTCTTCTGGCGCTTTTTTGCGTCTTGGCGACTTTGCGTCAGGGATTCTCTATTGGTCCTCATCCAGCAACACGCCGGCGATGGCCCAGTTCTCGTCCGGCAGTTCTTCGAAGGAGATGTAGGTGAAACGTGCGGGTTTGTCCGCGTGTTTTTCCAGCGTGGCAGTGATTTCCTTGGCGATTTTCATTTTCTGCTCGCGTGTAAGTTTGCCGGCAAGCTTGATCGATACAACGGGCATGGCTATTTCTCCAAATCTGCTTTGATACGCGCAAAGACGGCGTGGAACATGTCTGTTGTCAGGCGCCGTGTCTGGGTATTGTAGCGGGAGCAGTGATAGGAGTCGTACAGGCGCAGACTCCTTGGCAAGTCATGCACCGCGCCATGGCCAAACGGATGCGTTGTGGGCTTCAGGCTGAGCGCCATCAACACGGCAGCATGGGCGATATTGCCAAGCGCAAGCACGGCGGCATCGGGCTTCAGCGATAGCAACTCGGTTTTGAGATAGGTGTTGCATTGTTTGATCTCGGCAGTTTCTGGCTTGTTGGCAGGCGGCAGGCATTTGACGGCATTGGTGATGCGGCAGCCGATGAGTTCAAGGCCGTCACTGGCGGATTCGGAAACCGGGCGGCTGGCAAAACCGAATGTGTGCAGGGTTTCGTACAGCAGGATGCCCGCATGGTCGCCGGTAAAGGGCCGGCCGGTGCGATTGGCACCGTGCATGCCGGGCGCCAGGCCAACGATCAGCAGGCGCGGATTATCCGCGCCAAATGGAACGACGGGTCGGGCATGGTATCCGGGGTTTTCCTGCCGCACTTCATCAAGAAAACCGGCCAGACGTTTGCAGGCACGGCAATCGAGCAAGTCACTCATGGCGGGCATGGAAGGCTATGGGTGCACGTTCGGCAACTTCGGGTTGCAGGGTGACATGGCCGATACCGAAATCGTGATTAAGCACTTCACGTGCCTCGCTCAGAATGCGCGGCCAGGCTGACAGATCACGCAGGTTGAGGTGGGCTGAAATGGCAATCTGGCCTGAAGCCAGTGTCCAGATGTGCAGATCGTGGACGCGCGTCACGCCATCGAGCCGGGCCAGCCGGTTGCCAACTTCATTCAGACTGATGTTGCCGGGCACGCCTTCCATCAGCACATGCAGGGCTTCGCGCAGCAGGTTGAGCGTGGACACCAGAATGAGCATTGCCACCACGATCGAAAGAATAGGGTCGATCGGCAGCCAGCCGGTCAGGCTGATGACGAGACCGGCGGTAAGCGCGGCGATGGAACCCAGCGCATCGCCCATGACATGGACGAGCGCGGCACGGCGGTTGAGGCTGTCTTCACCACGCGTGAGCAGCCAGCCCACACCCAGGTTGATCAGCAGACCAATCAGCGCGACCAGCATGACCGCCTTGCCATTGACTGGTTCGGGGTGCTGGTAGCGGTCGATCGCTTCGTAAGCAATACCGCCAACGATGGCCAGCATGAACAGGCTGTTGACCAGCGCGGCCAGGATTTCCAGACGGGCAAGGCCATAGGAATGCTTTTCTGAAGGGGGCCTTTGCGCCAGCCATGTGGCCACACCGGCAAGCAGAAGGGACAGACTGTCGGTTAACATGTGGCCGGCATCGGAGAGCAGGGCGAGCGAACCCGACCACCAGCCGGTGATGGCTTCGACCACTGCAAAACCCAGCGTCAGCAGCAGTGCCCAGCCGTAAGCATGATGTTCATGTCTCGTATGCGAGTGCGGCTGGTTGTGGTCGCTGCCGTGGTGTTCGAAATGCGTGTGCGCCACGTTTCTTATTGGGTCTCTCAGGAAGGTTTGACATGCGCCTGTGTCGGATCGGCCAGGGCCAGATCGGCGTTTTCCAGCCCCAGGCTGGAGATGGCGTGTCGAGCCCGAGTATAGGCGGTTTGCTCAAGCAAGGCAGTCATGGTCAGGGGATGGGGTTCACCGTGCAGGCGCGCAAGCCGCGCGCGGCTTGCGGCCGGCCAGTCGAAGTCGAGCCTGGCCAGCACTTCGTCAGCCAGGTCACACCGATTGCAGATCAGGGCCATGTCGCAGCCGGCAACGAGCGCGGCGCGGGTGCGCGCGGTGATGTCGCCCGCAACCGAGGCGCCTTCCATGGTCAGGTCGTCGCTGAAGATCATGCCATTGAAGCCTAGTTCGCCGCGCAACACCGATTGCAGCCAGAAACGGGAAAAACCGGCCGGCGCGGCATCGGCTTTGGGGTAAATCACGTGTGCCGGCATGATGGCAGGCAGGCCCATGTCGATGAGTGCCTTGAATGGCAGCATGTCGGTGAGAGCGATATCGGCATAGTCACGCTCGTCAACGGGAATGGCGACATGCGAATCGGCCGCAATATGGCCGTGGCCGGGAAAATGCTTGCCGCAGGCGGCCATGCCGGCATCTTTCATGCCCAGCATGAGGGCATGGGAGAGTTGGATGACGACTTGCGGATCGTGGTGAAAAGCGCGGTTGCCGATAACCGACGATACCCCGTAGTCCAGATCGAGCACGGGTGCAAAGCTCAGGTCCACGCCGTGCGCACGCAGCTCGGCCGCCAACACATAACCGGTCTCGCGCGCCAGGGTTTTTGCCTGATGCGGGTGCTCGTCGTAGATTTTTCCCAGCACAGCCATGGGCGGCAGTCGGGTGAAGCCTTCGCGGAAGCGCTGTACACGCCCGCCTTCCTGATCCACCGCAATCAGCAACGGCGGAGATTTCAGTGCATGAATTTCGGTAGTCAGCTTTTTTAGCTGGGCCGGACTTTCATAGTTGCGGGTGAACAGGATCACGCCACCCACCAGCGGATGGGAAAGGCGCTGGCGATCGTCATCCGTCAGTTCCTTGCCCGGCACATCCAGCATCAACGGGCCCAAGGTCATGCTTGCCTGATCTCCAATTGATTGGGCCTCATGTTTTCTCCAGCACCGCAAAAGCGATCACGTGTTCGCGTTCATCGCTGATCGACAGATGGTGCGATACGATATTTTCTTTTGCCAGCCAGATTTCCATTTCGTGACTGAACTTGAAGCACGGTTGTCCAAGCGTGCTGTGACGGACTGCAATATTCCGCAACGAGACCGGATGGCGCAGGCCAGTGCCCGCGGCTTTGGCGAAAGCTTCCTTTGCCGCAAAGCGCTTGGCGAGGAATCGTGCCGGCTCGCTGCTGGAAAAAAATTCCGCGTGCTCGGCCGGCGCCAGGATGCGGTCGGCGTAGTGCTCGCCATACCGCGCCAAGCCTTGTTCGAGACGGGCAATTTCCACCAGATCGACGCCAATGCCATAAATCATGGCGACACTTTAACGGCTAATCCTGTGGTGCGGATAGCGCTGGCAAACTGCTCCAGCCATTGATGGGAGAGCGATGAAAGCCTCGGTGCAGCGGGCTGCATGGAAGGGCGGGCGAGGCCATACAGCAGCACACCCTTGATGGGCACGTGCTTTTTTACCAGTTGCCGCAAGACTTCGAGATAGGCGTTTTGTTCCTCACGGGAGGGTGCCTCGCCATACAGCGCGAACATGCAGGTCTGAATCCAGGTCGGGCAGAGCCGGGCAGCGGCCTCAAGACGCTCGACATGTTTTTGCGGCGGGATGCGTGTTTGGTTGATGCGGCGAAATCCCTGACTTGTTGCACTGTCCAGCTTGAACCAGATTTCGCCATTCAGTTCAGCCATTTTCTTCAGGCCCTCCTGTACGCGCGGGCGATCAATCAGACTGCCGTTGGTAATGAGCACCAGCTTGATTTGGCCGATGAGGTTGAAATCCTGCATCACCCTGCCGACAAGCTCGACGACCTGCGGGAATGCCTTCGCGCTGGTCGGTTCGCCGTTGCCGGAAAGCGCGATGTCGTTCAAGCGCCGCGAACCTTCCGGCACGCATGTCTGCATGAAGTCGCCCTGCACAATGTCCGCGAGCATGGCGCGCAATTCGGTTTCAAGCTTGTTCAGATCGATTGGAGGCGCCGTACCACGCGTCAGATCAGGTACCTGACAGTATATGCATGCCCAGTTGCAGGCGTTGTTGGGGTTGAGATTGATGCCCACCGACACCCCCCCCGCGCGCCGCGAGACGACCGGATAGACATAGGTCATTCCTTCGGCATCACGGTCGTGGTTGGTGGGAGTGAGTTTGTTTTTCAAGATTTTTTGGCGGAAGCGGTGAGATTCGAACTCACGAATGACTTGCGTCATTGCCGGTTTTCAAGACCGGTGCATTCAACCACTCTGCCACGCTTCCATATTTTTTGATCATACAGCCAGCCGGTTTTAGTTCCGGCCGCTTCGCTTAACCCTTGCTTCGCAAGCGTTAGCCTTCACTAGCGCGCCTCATTTCATGAGGCTGGCGCCAAGACCGGTGCATTCAACCACTCTGCCACGCCTCCAAGCGACTTTTAAGTTCTGCCCTGACGGGCGAAGGCAGCATTTTAGGGCCTCTTGAGCCGGCAGTCGACGAACGTGAATTCGACATTAGGCAATATTCCTGACGGAAAACTGACGCGTTCGAGAGGATATTGTCCACGGCATGCGTAATAACATCATGATTTATATAACAATTAATAATTGTCCGGAAAAGGTATGGATGTTGCAAGAAACCGGTCAACTTATTCTCTTTTTGGGTTGAGATATGTCCGAACTTTTCGGAATGATCAAAATGCTGTCAAGCAAACCGGCCAGTCCGCAGACTTCACCCTTTGCATCCGTGAAGACGGCCCGTCATTGGCTGGAAAGCATGCCAAAAACATCCGACTATGATGCACATCATGCCATCGTGGAGGGCCTGGAACGCTTCAACGCGGATACTCGCGGTGATGTGATCAATCGCGTTAAGGTATTGCGCGTCATGGAAGAAACGGGTCTGCCCATACAGGCAAGAATCATAGAACAGTATTTGCGCAACCAGGACACACTCAAGTTCGCCAAACAATCACTCTGGCGTGAAAGCCAGATGTTCTGGAACCATCTGTCTGCCGCTTTCATTTACCTGCTCAAGCAGACGATCAAGGGAGATGAAAAGGACAGGCTCAAGCCATGGCTGGGGGAACTTACCCTGAAAAGTCTGCATTACACCGCCATGTGCATCCGTTGGGAATACTATCGAGGTCAGCGTCCGTCAGGCCTGATATGGCGTCGCATGCACAAGATCTACCGCATGGCAGAGATTTCAGGTGTCGCGTTGTGCGAAATGAATATTGGCAATGGCCCGACTTCCTGCGCAAAGGAGTACGTTTTGGCACTGGTTCTGGATCTGTCCAATCCGCCCGGATTCAAGCCAAGAGAAATTTTCATGGTTTCAGGCATGCTGGAAAAATTGGGCACGATGCCGGTTCCAGAAATTAAACTGCGCAGGAAACAGCATACCCATTGTGTGGACATGTCTGCTCCGATGGGGGCAGTGAAGCTGGAAGATCGATGGATACAAGGCAGGCGGCTGCGTTATCTTGAACTCGGAGACGTGATCGAGGCAATCGAGAATCGGGCAACAGAGGCAGAAAACCCTGACGAGAGATTGTTGTACCAGCAGTTTTCCCGTGTCATCAATCGAGGAGGCATCCGTCGTGATGGACCCCGCATGTTGCGTAAGGGCGAGGTTCGTGCTGCGGAGGGGCTTGAATCCGTACTGGCTGTTCTTTCGCGTGACGAGCACAAACAGCATCTCATGTCGGACTGGATCATGCGCGATGAAAGTCGTGAAGGCTTGGGGTTCGTCATTCAGGGTGAAGTAAATCTGCCCATAGGCCGTCTTGCCGTTGTCAGCCATCAACCCGGCGAGGATTCATGGAAGTTGCTGGCGATTCGCTGGGTTCGACATGAAAACGGAAAGACACTGGTGGGTACGCAATGCCTGAGTCGCCATCCCAAGCTGGTAAGGGTTGAAAAGGAGACCCCAAACCAGAAGGCAACAGCTTCAGGCGATACCGGCATATTTGTACCGCTGGCGGATACCAGCCAAGGCATGTCCAGCAATATTCTGCTGCCAATCGAGATGTATTCGGAAGGTGCAAAACTGATCATGCGAGATGGCCATGTAACCTATCAGCTACAGCTGGGAGAGATTGCCGAAACGCACGAAGAGGACTGGGTGCGCGTGGGCTTCGATGTGCTATCCAGAGAGGTGGCAGACCAGCTGGCAGCCTGAACCTGCAGGAATTCAGTGCGTGTCCTTTTTACGCTGAATTTGAATGGGTTGGCTGGATTGAGGCTGGTCAGGATAGACCGGTTGCGACTGTCTCAATCCAAGAGCTTCGCCCAGTTCCCTTTCGCGTGCGGCAATCAATTCGAAGCAGGCCTTGATTTGATTGACCGTTTCATCGGACAGAAATCCGGATGTGCCGGGGCGCGGTGTGGCATCTCGCACAACGCTGGCCAATGTTTTGCGCATCGCACGCAAAATACGCTGTTCAACGCTCATCTCCTTTGCGGCGAGTTCCTTCAGTTGATCTTCGGTCATGGTTTGTTCCTGGCTAAACCACCATCGCGGTGAGTTTGTTGTTGGGGAAACCCGCGGCAAGAAGTTTTTCCCGCGCGGGTGCAATCTGGTTTTCGGGACCAGCCAGGTAAATGTCCAGCTGGCGGGCTTTGGGGTAGGCTTCCAGCAGCGCATCGATAACCTGCGATGCTGCCGCATCCTCTGATTCCAGACCGGCGACCGATACTGGCAGATAATGGAAGTTTTCCAGTGCGTCTTCCATGGCGCGGCACAGGTTGGACATGTAGTGGCCATCAGGTGTCGAGGCAGACCAGACAAGAATCATGTCTTCTGCCGATTCTCGGGCCATGCTGTGTTCCAGCAGGCTTTTGATGGTGGCATAGCCGCGGTCAAAGGCAATGAACATCACGCCGTTTTGAGACTCTTCCCGGAAAAGATAATCGCCCCATGGGCCGTAAACCGTGATGGTTTCACCGGTCTTCAGGCCGTTCCAGACTTTCTCGCTGAAACTGCCACCCACGCCGCGCTGAATGTGGAATTGCAGGTCGCGATCGTTGCAGGGGCAACTAGCAATGGGAAACTCGCCCGAGCCCGCTTCCACGTGTCCCAAGGTGACACTCTGGCCGGCCAGGAACCGCAGCCGGTGCGAGCGCGGGGTTTGCAGATGGAGCAGCATCATGTTCTGGCTAAGCTGGGTGACGGCTTTTACCTTGGCGCTGATTTGTTGTTTGGGGATGTCGCTGGCAGAGCTTGCCTCCAAAGCCTCGAGCGTCACATCGCTTACCGCTGTATGGCAGCACATCAGGGTATAGCCCTGCTGTTTTTCCGGCTCTGACAGCACGTAGTCGAAATGCCGGGTTTTCATGACCTGACCGGAGATGACGCGCGCCTTGCACAATCCGCAGTTGCCGCTGCTGCATCCGTAATTGAGTGCGAGTCCGGCTTTCAGCGCGGCTTCCAGCAGCGTGTCGTTGCCTTCGACAAAGAAATCCCGGCCGGAGGGGTGCAGGGTGACGTGAGCAGACATGACTCTGAGCATAGCATCTATTACATCAAGGGTGTCCGGCTTTTTGTCCTCTCCAAGGACGTGGCGCAGTTCATGTTCAAGCCACTCGTCCAGTTGCACAAGAGCGGAACGCGCTTCTGGCTGGCTGCCGCCCAGCTCGTGAATCTTGTCCTGCAGGCCGACAACCAGAGTGTGGTAATTCTGAAGATGATGTTTGATGTCGTTGAGTTCGAGGCTCTGTTCATACAGCCTTTCCGCCAGCACCTCTTTGGCGGGCAGGGTGCGATCCATCACGCGGCGGCGGAAAGCGTCCTGCTTGATTTTTTGCGTTCGCTCGAATAGCCCGCTGTCTTCCAGCTGGAGGTCTGGGTATAGCTGCAGCAGTTCCTCCGAAGTAATGGTTCCATCGAAGGAATGCAGGCCGCCTTCCTTGATGCGCTTTTGCAGGGCTGCGCGGGAAACACCAAGCAGCCTGGCTGCGCGGGAGATGGCAAGTTGCTGAGGCATGTACGTCGACGGAAATCGGGTTTGTATTATCTTGTGCCGGGTTTTTCTGGCATGCAAGCGTATCAGGTATTGCTGATGCGATCGTAATACCGTGCCCGGTACATCACGCGTTTGTGTTCCGGCGAGTCGACAAAACCGCTGCGGTCATGCAACACATTGTTGCAGATCAGGCCAGTCCCCGCTTCCATGCGATGGCGGAATATCCAGGGCAGGTCCTGCGACAAGAACCTCTCGATGGCGGCGACAGCGGCTTGGGTCGCTTCATCCTGCTTCCATGCAATCGATCGGGTGCGTGCTGTATACCGCATGTGCAGTTGACCGCCGGGCAATGTCGAAAAAACCGGCCCGGTTTCTGTGTCGCGCGCAATGCCTTTCTCGTCCATGCGCGGCGGAATTGACATGGCATCATTCTGCATGAGTGCGCGGATATGACCGGGATTCTCGTCACGCAGCAGCAGGTAAAGGATTTCATGGTCCATCAGATCATTGACGCCCCCTTCCGCGGCGGGCGCGGCGCAGTGCAGCATCATGCCCAGTATCCAGCGGCCGGGCGCATTATAGTAACCATCGGTATGCCAGCGGATGGGGCGGTCGGTGTAGGGGATGAATTCGCCTTTTTTCTCGCCACTTTCGGCAACGGTCAGCGTGGTGATGTCGTCTTCATCGGCCATCAGGTTGGCATCCAGCCGTTCCAAGCCGAACTGTTTTCCCATCAGGCGCGGGATATCCTTGTCCTCGCCCAGATCGGGGCCGACATACACGGCCATATTGGTCTTGCGGCAACGCGCAAGCAGTGCGGCATGTTCGGCGGGGGAGAGGGATTTAGGATTATTTACTTCTACCAGCAGGTCTTCCACGCGTTGCGGGTAGTTACGCAGCTTTTCATCACGCCAGTTTTTATAAGCGCGGTTATCCGGGTGGAAGGGACTGTCGGAGGAAATCATTCAGCCGCAGTGCTTCGGGTAAAAAGCCTCGACCTGTTTCTTGATGGGGCCGATAAAGGCAGGTGCCTCGATTTCGATGATCTGGTCGGCAATCCAGGACTGGTCGCGCGCTTCCATGACTTCGCGGATGCAGTTGGCCAGATAGCGTTTGACCTGGAAATTGGGGTTCTCCGGATTGAATTCAAACGAGGCGTAATCGTTCCAGCGCCGGTTGAACTTGTCGAGAATGGCTTCGACATACGGATAATCATGGTCGCCCATGACGTCATGGATGTTGGATTCCAGTATTTCGGCCATTTTCACACCCAGCGCGCCAATGAGTTCGGCACGTTCCTCGTCGTCGATGCGGCCATGAACCATGCGGTCGATGATCTGCACCATGTAGGCGATGAGTTCTGCCAGCAGGGTGAAGCCGCGTTGCGGGGTAATGATGTCGTAGTCCGCATTGGAGAGGTTGATGACTGCCTTGTCGGCCAGCTTCCAGAGCGTGATGGCAAAGGCCGAAGCCTGTTCCTGCGGACCGCGCGGATCGTCGCCCTCGCGGAACCAGTTGGTTTTGACGCGTATGCCGCTCATTTTATTCTCCAGTGGCCACAGGGCGGGATGGATCCGTGATCCATTCGCTCCATGAGCCGGGGTAAAGGCGCGAACCTGAAAGGCCGGCTGCCTCCATGGCCAGTATGTTGTGGCAGGCGGTGACACCCGAGCCGCACATGTGGATAACCTGATGAGGTGCAGCACCTTTCAGCAGGGCTTGATATTGTTCCCTGAGCGCTTCAGGTGGCAGGAAGGTGCCATCGATATCCAGATTTTCTTCGTAAGGCCAATTGATGGCACCTGGCACATGGCCGGCAACCGGATTGAAAGGTTCGTATTCTCCTGAGAAACGCCGATCCGGACGGGCGTCCAGCAGGCGGGTCTTTTTCTCGGTCAGGGCTTCCGCGACTTCTTCCGCCGAAACCCATGAACTGCGCTCGGGCAGGCATGCACAGGAGGCGCTATGGGCATCGACCGGCGCTTCCTTGGCGATGGGACGCTTTTCACGCAGCCATTTTGGATGGCCACCATCAAGCAACGCGACATCGGGGTGTCCCAGCCAGCGCAGCAGCCACCACATGCGCGCGGCCATGGAGCCATAGCTATCGTCATATACCACCACCTGGCGATTGATGCCCACACCCCAGCGGCAGAGTTTATCCGTCAGCATTTTCGGATCGGGCAGCGGATGGCGACCGGTGTGGGCTCCAATGGGTGCGGAAAGGTCTTCCTCCAGATGCACATATCGCGCGCCGGGAATATGACCTTCTTCATAGGCCCGGCGTCCACCTTCCGGGTCGGTCAACGTGAACCGGCAGTCGAAGACGACCCAGTTGGGATTGCCCAGCTGTGCAGCCAGTTCCTGGGTAGAAATAAGACTTGTGAATGACATGTCTAGCGAGAGTCGAGATTCATTCTCTCGACTCCCTACTCTTTGTCAACGGCTGCCCGGATCAATACCCACCCTTTCCATAGGGTTTGGGCAGACCGGCGATCCGAACTGCCTGGCGAGCGGGTTGATTGGGGAACAGCTTGTATAGGTGACTTTTCCAGTCCTTGCTGCTGTCCTCTTCCTCCAGCGCCTTGATCATGTTGCGGAAGTTGGGCGTCTGACCCTCGGCTTTGTATTGATCGCGTAGCCAGCGGATCACGAACCAGTGATCTTCCGTCAGCGTGATGTTTTCCTTTTCGGCGAGGATGGGGCAGATTTCGTCGTCGTAGACGGGTTCCAGCAGAAAATCCTCTTCCCCGGTTTCCAGTTCTTCGCCGTTGTACATGACTCCCATGGTTTGACTCTCCTTTTAGCCTTGGTTGAACAAAAAAATTAAACCGCGTCGATCGCGCCGACCGCGGTGATGGATTTGTGGGGAATGAATATTCCGCATCCCAGTTTGCGATGCAATCCCAGGCCTTGCTGTTGAACGCGTATGGCATGTTCGACTGGCAGACCATGCAGCATCAGGCTGTAACCCGTTTCCATTTTCTCACCATCGAAGAATTTTTGGGGCCTGCCGCAAATGAATCGTGTACTGATGTTCATCTCATCCAACTGGCCAATGATGTCGCGGGTAAACGATTTCTCGTCTTCACTGCCCGTGCAGACAGTATGGGCATAAAGGGGGGTGTGCTGAGCAAGATGCTTGATCTTGCTGGCACCCAGGGTAAGGGTATGTTTGCCCACCTTGAAGGATTTCCCGCTGAGTTGAGCCAAATCGCTCAGATTCCGGGCGAGACTGCGAATGACCAGCTTGGCCCGTCGATTCAAAATCATCTCGCCGCCACCTGTGTCGGCGCCCTGAATCGGATGGATGCCCAGGCCCTCTTCTTCAGTGATCCATGGGGCGATTTCAATCAGGCCCTGGTAGATTAGCCAGGCGTGATCCAAAGGCAGGGCATCGCCCTTGAGTTCGAATTGGATATCCGACACAGCGGAAACATCAATACTCCGTGCCTCCGCGTGGTCTTCGTATAACCAGCCTATTTTGGTTCTCCTTCGTCGCCGGCACCTGATTTGGCCTCGTGCCGGCTTGCCCATTCCAGCATGGCTTGTCCCCAGCGCTTCGCGGTAATCGGGTCGATGTCAAAAATGGTAAAGCGCTTGAGTTCACGGATGCGCACTCGCATCGTCACGTAATCCGCACGATGCTCGACATGCTGGAGTTCGATTTCCTGCCGGTAAGGTGAGGCAGTGAATTTGTCCAGACTGGAAATACCGGTTTCATCCATGTTGATGATGCTCTGATAAAGTCCAATGCAAAAGTATTACAAAACAATCTGATACGACATCTTTACAATGGTTGGCTCCCTTTCTTGTAGGGGATACCCATTCAATATTGTTATGTCCACCCTAGAATTCAATAATCGAGAGTGCTAATATTTTCGTTTTCCGGAGTGTGACAGTTATCAAAACATCTTCAAACAACCGGAAAAGGAAGTTGCATATAACCCAAATGGGTAGGTTTTATTAACCCATCCTGATGATGGTGTCCTTTGAATTGGCGGGATTACCATTACCGATGCGGTTATATGGGTAGCTGCCTTGGGGCGATCCGGTCGTTGATCCCGACTGAATTCCGGTATCCGGTCTGCTTGATGATCGCAAATTCACATGTGAGTTTTATCTATCTGAACTTCTGAAACGGAGAGTTAACATGGCAAAGAAAATGTACGATACGCCCATGCTCGACCAGCTGGAAAGCGGCCCGTGGCCAAGCTTTGTAACCGGTCTCAAGCGCCTGGCCAAGGACAATGACATGATGGTTGACCTGCTGGGTCAGCTGGAAGCGTCCTACAAGACCAAGAAGGGTTACTGGAAGGGCGGCACGGTTGGTGTGTTCGGCTATGGTGGCGGTGTGATTCCCCGTTTCACCGAACTCAAGGATGAAAACGAGAAGCCCCTGTACCCTGATGCGGCTGAATTCCATACCCTGCGCATCCAGCCACCCGCTGGCATGCATTACGACACCAAGACCCTGCGCTGGATGTGCGACGTGTGGGAAAAGCACGGCTCCGGCCTGATCGCTTTCCACGGCCAGTCCGGCGACATCATGTTCCAGGGCATCAAGACCGAGAATGTACAGGCTGCTTTCGATGAATTGAATGAAAACGGCTTTGACCTCGGCGGTGCCGGCCCTGCCCTGCGCACCTCCATGTCCTGCGTCGGCGCGGCTCGCTGCGAAATGTCCTGTTATGACGAAGCGCGCGCATTGCGCACGGTCATCAACAACAACCTTGACGACATGCACCGCCCGGCGCTGCCCTACAAATTCAAGTTCAAGTTTTCCGGTTGCGGCAACGACTGTGTGAATGCCATCCAGCGTTCCGATATGGCCACACTGGGCACCTGGCGCGACAACATGCAGGTGAACGAAGAACTGATTCAGGCGTGGGTCGCCAAGAATGGCAAGGGCGAACTGGTCAATCAGGTCATCAACATGTGCCCGACCAAGGCGCTGTCGCTGAAGAAGATCGGCAGCGAGAGCAAGGCGGATGGTGTCGTGGCGGCGAAGATCGATGCCGAGGATTGCCTGGAGATCGATAACCACAATTGCGTGCGCTGCATGCACTGCCTGAACGTCATCCCCGGCGGCCTGCTGCCCGGCAAGGACAAGGGCGTGACCATTCTGGTCGGTGGCAAGGGCGTGCTGAAAATTGGCGCAACCATGGGTACCGTGGTGGTTCCGTTCATGAAACTCGAATCCGACGAGGACTTCGAGAAACTCGGCGAGCTGGCTCGCAACATTCTCGATTTCTTTGCCGAAAACGCGCTGGAGCACGAGCGTACCGGCGAGATGATCGACCGCATCGGCCTGGTCAACTTCCTGGAAGGCATCGGCCTGGAAATCGATCCCAACATGATCTCCCAACCGCGTTCCAACCCCTATGTCCGCATGGACGGGTGGGACGAAGAGGCAGAGAAGTGGGAAGAGCGCAAGAGCGCCTGATCGGCGGTTTGTAGTTAAGGGCTGCATGGGCAAGGATTTGCCCATGCAGCAGGATTTAAACACTGGAGGTTACTGACATGGCTGAACTGCGTCCCCCGATCGAAAGCGGCGCACCCGACCCGATGCCCTACATGCATCCGGTCATGAAGAAAAACTACGGCAAGTGGGTATTCCACTCCCACCCGAAACCTGGCGTTCTGTATCACCGTGCCGAGAGCGGCGATGCGATCTGGACCGTCAAGGCCGGTACCCAGCGCCAGATGGATACCTATACCATCCGCGAGCTGTCCGATATTGCTGATAAATACGGCGATGGCTACGTGCGTTTTACCGCACGCTCCAATATTGAGTACATGGTGGCTGACGAAGCCAAGGTCGAGCCCCTGATCAAGGCGCTGAACGATGCGGGTTATCCCGTGGGCGGCACCGCCAACTCCGTGTCCATGATCGCCCACACCCAGGGCTGGCTGCACTGCGACATTCCCGGCACCGACGCTTCCGGCGTGGTCAAGGCGCTGATGGACGAGCTGTACGACGACTTCGTCAAGTGCGAGATGCCCAACCGCGTCAAGCTGTCCACCTCCTGCTGCGAAATCAACTGCGGCGGCCAGGCCGACATCGCCATCATCATCCAGCACACCAAGCCGCCCAAGATCAACCACGACCTGGTCGCCAACGTCTGCGAGCGTCCCTCCGTCGTGGCCCGCTGCCCGGTGGCGGCGATCCGTCCCGCCTTGGTGAACGGCAAGCCCTCGCTGGAAGTCGACGAGAAGAAGTGCATTTGCTGCGGCGCCTGCTTCCCGCCCTGCCCGCCGATGCAGATCAACGATCCCGAGCACTCCAAGATTGCGATCTGGGTGGGAGGCAAGAACTCCAACGCCCGTTCCAAGCCGACCTTCCACAAGCTGGTCGCCGCCGGCCTGCCGAACAACGCCCCGCGTTGGCCGGAAGTGGGCGAAGTGGTCAAGAAGATCCTCGCCACCTACAAGGAAGACGGCAAGCCGTGGGAGCGCATGATCGACTGGATCGACCGCATTGGCTGGCCCGCATTCTTCGAGAAGACCGGCTTGCCCTTCACCAAGTATCACATCGATAACTGGCGTGGCGGTCGTGCCAACCTGAACGCTTCTGCGCACATCCGCTTTTAAGATGTGTTGCCCCCGTCGCGGCATGGCCGCGACGGAAAGAAGTGCGTAAACAATGTCTGGATTTTTTCGGAGTTTGAGCTAGCCATGCAATTCGGCATTCTTGTAAACGAAGGGCCTTATACCCACCAGGCCAGTGACACTGCTTATCTCTTCGCCCGTACGGCGATAGAGAAGGGCCACACCGTACCGCGTGTTTTTTTCTATCATGACGGCGTGAATAATTCCACGCGTCTGGCAACGCCCCCTCAGGATGATCGCAACATCTCGGCACGCTGGTCCAAGCTGGCTGCAGAGCATGGCGTCGATCTGGTCGTCTGCGTGGCGGCTGCGCAGCGTCGCGGCATTAACGACGATGTGCTGGCACCGGGTTACCGGATTTCCGGTCTGGGTCAGTTGGTTGAAATGGGTATTCAGTACGATCGTCTCGTGACGTTCGGCGATTGATGGCCAAAGATTGAGATATTCGAGATGAGCGATATGGACGAAATGGACGACGGCTCCGGCATAGTCAAGAAATTCATGTTCCTGAACCGCAAGGCGCCGCACGGTACCGTGTATGCGCTGGAAGGTCTGGAAGTGGTTCTGATTACGGCTGCTTTCGATCAGGATGTGAGCATGGTCTTCACCGATGACGGCGTCTTCCAGTTGATGAAGGGCATCGACAGCAAGGGCATCGAGGTCAAGGACTTCTCCAAGACCTACCGTGCGCTGGAGGGCTACGACATCGAGAAGCTGTATGTCGATCAGGCGTCGCTGGATGCACGTGGTCTGACCGAAGATGACCTGATTGTGGATGTGACGGTGTTGTCCGTGCCGGAGATGGCAAATCTCATGGCCGAGCAAGACGTCGTGATCAGCTTCTAAGGGGACAGACATGCTGCATATTGTGAACAAATCGGCCGCTGAGCGCAGTTCGCTGGAAAGCTGCCTGCGCATGGCCACCAAAGGTTCTGCTGTATTGCTGATCGAAGACGCGGTGTACGCGGCGACGAACGGCAATGCGGCGGCGGCGAAAATCCAGGCAGCAGCGGCTGACCTCAAGATTTACGCACTCGGTCCTGATCTGGCGGCGCGCGGCATGGCCGGGCGCGTGCTGGACGGAGTCAATGTCGTGGATTACGGCGGTTTTGTGGATCTGGTCGCAGAGCACAGCAACTGTCAGTCTTGGCTGTAACTTTTAATCAAAGGAGTATTGCTATGCCCATGGTGAATATCGCCGGTAAAGAAGTGGAAGTGGACGAGGAAGGCTATCTGGTTGACCTGTCGCAGTGGAACGAAGACATCGCCAAGTACATGGCGGTCGAAGAAAAGGTCGACCTGACCGACAGCCACTGGGAAGTCGTCAACTTCCTGCGTGAGTACTATGCCGAATACCAGATCGCTCCCGCTGTTCGCGTTCTGACCAAGGCCATCGGCAAGAAGCTCGGCCCGGAAAAAGGCAACAACAAGTACCTGTACGAGTTGTTCCCCTACGGCCCCGCCAAGCAGGCTTGTAAGATCGCTGGCCTGCCGAAGCCTACTGGCTGCATCTGAGCGGTTTTGATTTGTCAGGCCGCCCTGGTCAGTCCGACGGGGCGGTTTTGATTCACCAAACAGGTTGTTTTCAAATCGGATGCCGCGCTTGCAGCGTCATGTCCGATTCGAAAACTGCGTGTTGTTAGGGGGTAGGGTTTGTCTACTTTAACGATGATTTATGCCGGGATGTTTTACGCAGCGACCCTGTTGCTGCTGGTGGGTCTGGTCTACAAGATTGTTGACTACTCACGCACTCCCGCTCCGCTCAAGATTCCGACCACGCCAGCGCCGACTACGCAGACCGGCGTGGTGTATCGCATGGCCAAAGAGGTTGTGCTGTTCGAATCGCTGTTCAAGTCCAACAAATGGATCTGGGTTTTCGGCTGGCTGTTTCACTTCGGACTGTTCCTGGTTCTGGCGCGCCATCTGCGTTACTTCACCGAGCCCGTGTGGTTCTGGGTCGGAATTGTTCAGCCGTTCGGCAAATACGCCAGCTTCATGATGGTGGTCGGCCTTGCAGGTTTGCTGGCGCGACGTTTCCTGGTGGACAGGGTGCGTTACATCTCGACGCCTTCCGACTATCTGATGCTGGTCCTGCTGCTTGCCATCGGCCTGTCCGGAATGATGATGACCTTCGTGGTCCATACCGACATCGTGGCGCTGAAGGCTTTCTTCATGGGGCTGATGTATTTTGATGTACAGCCGGTCCCGCAGGATCCGATCCTGCTGGCTCACCTTGCCATGGTGGCGCTGCTGATGGTGATTTTCCCGGTCAGCAAGCTCCTGCATGCACCCGGCATCTTTTTCAGCCCCACCCGCAACCAGGCTGACAACCCGCGCGAGCATCGCCATGTCGCGGCGTGGGCAGCCCGGCTGGATCAGAACAACTGATTCGTTGACACGGATTGACGAACATCTAAGTACGGACAGAGGACTCGCAAGTGGCTGCTGCTGAATTTGATATCCCGGAACTGAAGGACGAGATCGAGATTCCCAAGCTGCGGGAAGGCTCGATGGCGCATGCCAAGTCCTTCCCCGCGGGCCAGGCCGTGCAGGACTTCATGGGCTATCCGCATGAACTGGGTGAGGACTGGAAAGAGCGCGCTCTCGAGAAGATGGGCGACCTGCTGGGCAAGTACCGCTCACTGAAGGTCTTCCTCGATGCCTGCGTGCATTGCGGGGCCTGTACCGACAAGTGTCACTATTATCTGGGTACCTCCGACCCGAAGAACATGCCGGTGGCGCGCCAGGATCTGATGCGCCAGGTCTATCGCCGCTACTTCACTACCGCCGGCAAGCTTTTCCCCAAGCTGGTCGGGGCGAAGGACCTGACCAAGGAAGTGCTGGACGACTGGTACAGCTACTACCACCAGTGTTCCGAATGCCGCCGCTGTTCGGTGTTCTGCCCGTATGGCATCGATACCGCTGAAATCACCATGGCCGGCCGTGAAATCCTCAACCATGTCGGCATGGGTCAGAAATATTCCAACGAGATTCTGGGCAAGGTGCAGAAGATCGGCAACAATCTCGGCCTGCCCGGCCCGGCGCTCATAGACACCCTCGAAGGCCTGGAAGAGGACATCGAGGCTGACACCGGTGTGCCGGTCAAGATGCCGATCGACGTGAAAGGCGCCGAAGTGCTGCTGGTCACGCCGTCGGCCGATTTCTTCTCCGAGCCTCACGTCGAGTCGCTGATCGGCTATGCCAAGGTATTCCACGCCGCCGGCATCAACTGGACGCTGTCCTCGCATGCCTCGGAAGCCGGCAACTTCGGTCTCTTCAACGGCAATTACGAAACCATGCGCAAGGTCGCCATGCGGATTCGCGATGCAGCGCTCGAACTCGGCGTCAAGCGCATCGTGGTCGGTGAATGCGGCCACGCCTGGCGCGTCGCCTACAGCTTCTGGAACACGTTGACCGGCATTGGTTACGGCGGCAACGACCCGTTCTCGATCGAACTGCAGAAGCAGCTCGACCCGAACTACCCGCAGCCGCAGCACATTTGCGAGTTGACCAACGACTTGATCAAGTCCGGCAGGATCAAGGTTGACCCGTCCCTCAACGACGATCTGGTGGTGACCTATCACGACTCATGCAATGTGGCTCGTGCCTCGCGCATGGGAACCGAACCGGGCGGCCAGTTCACCATTCCGCGTGAACTGATCCAGTCGGTTGCGAACAACTTCCACAACATGGCAGACGACACCATCTACGAGTCGACCTACTGCTGCGGCGGTGGCGGCGGTCTGCTGACCGACGACCTGATGGAAGTCCGGGTCAAGGGTGCGATGCCGCGGATGACCGCATTGAACAACGTGGTCAAGGAACACCAGGTCAATTTCATGGCCACTATCTGCGCCATCTGCAAGGCGCAGTTCACCAAGGTTTTGCCCAAGTATGGCTTCGACATGAGCATGGTGGGCGGCATTCATCAATTGGTCAGCAAGGCGATCAAGCTCGACTGAACGTTGTTTGTAAATCTTGATAAATTATTTATTTCGTAGGCGTTAGGAGAACCAACATGGCTGTCACGACGAACAAAGCTGCAAAAACCGAAGGCCTCACATGGCGTCGTTATAAGGATGGCGAATCACTAGGTGACATTCGCTCTTCCCAGGACATGATTTTTCAGTCGAGCTGGACGCACAAGTGCCCAGAGTACATGCTTTCCACGCCGCCCTGCCAGGGTTCCTGCCCGGCCGGTGAAGACATCCGCGGTTACCTCAACATCGTGCGCGGCATCGAGAAGCCGCCCGCCGGTGTGACCTGGCAGGAATATGCCTTCCGTCGCATCACCGAAGCCAACCCCTTCCCCGGCGTGATGGGCCGCGTCTGCCCGGCACCGTGCGAATCCGGTTGCAACCGCAACATGGTTGAAGACCATGTCGGCATCAACGCTGTCGAACACTTTGTGGGCGACTGGGGTATCGAAAACAACATGACCTACACCTCCACGGCAGCCGAAACCGGCAAGAAAGTCGCTGTGATCGGTGCCGGTCCCGCCGGCCTGGCCGCCGCCTACCAACTGCGTCTGCGTGGCCATGGCG
>JACAED010000102.1 GCA_013389025.1 Hydrogenophilaceae bacterium | reverse complement strand
GACCGCATGCTGGACATGGGATTTATGCCCGACCTCAAGCGCATCATCGGATTGTTGCCCGTCCAGCGGCAGAACCTGATGTTCTCCGCTACCTTCCCGCAGGAAATCGAATCGCTGGCGCGTTCCTTCCTGAGGAATCCTCAGCGCATCGAAGTCGCGCGACGCAATGCCACGGCGGAGAACGTTACCCAGATTCTGCATCCGGTGCATCACGAGAAAAAGCGCGCGCTGCTCATTCATCTCATTCGCAGCCGCGAGCTGAAACAGGTGCTGGTGTTTACCGGCACCAAGCTGGGAGCCAATAGGTTGGCGCACGAGCTCAACCGGGCCGGGATTCATGCCGCCGCGATTCATGGCGACAAGACCCAGCAGGAGCGCATCAAGGCACTGGATGAATTCAAGTCAGGCGAAGTCGGCATCCTTGTTGCGACAGACGTAGCGGCACGCGGGCTTGACATCTCCGCGTTGCCCTATGTGGTGAATTTCGACCTGCCGCACAACCCAGAAGACTATGTTCACCGTATTGGCCGCACCGGACGCGCGGGTGCTTCAGGCGAAGCCATCTCGCTGATGACCGAGGACGAGGCGCGGTATCTCAAGGACATCGAAAAACTCATCGGCAAGACCATCGACCAGGTTCTGGTGCCGGGCTATTCGCCGGGCGCCGCGCAGGTGCCTGACTACCGTCCTCCTGCCGCGCCGGCCATTGCACGTCCCGTGCCGATCAGTACATCGGCAAGGCGCCCCGCCAAGCAGGTGGCTGCGCTATTTCGTGTTCCGGCCGAATTCAAGAAATAGAACTGACAGACGCCATGAACATGAAAGAAAGGCTAGCGGGGTTTGCCATCATGACCCTGCTTGTGCCCATGGCCCTGTTTGGCTATCTGTTCCTGGTTTATCTCGGTTTTTTTGGAAGGACCGAGCGGGGGCGGGCCGGGGTCAGGGCGCTGGATCATTTCGTGAATGCCACGCTGTTCAACGGCAATGCATGGGAATCGGTTTCGTCGCACGCATGGCGTGAGCGTGACAACAAGCGTTGGGCCAGGGTCGTCATCAGGGTGATGGACAAGGCCCAGCGGAATCATTGCGAGCGTGCCAACCGGCGTGAACAAGCCGTTGTCGATCTGATCAAGCAAAAAGGGCTGGACAAGCAGACGATATTCTAGCCCGGATGTCTCATGAGCGTTTCGAGATTTTCAGCCAGATGCCGTTTTCGGATCGTATGGTCAGCCTGCCCACGGGTCTGGGTTCGCGATCGGCAACAAGCTCGATCCGGAAATGCTTCAGCAATTCCGCCAGAATCAGCGAGGATTCCTG
This sequence comes from Hydrogenophilaceae bacterium, assembly GCA_013389025.1. GTDB lineage: Bacteria > Pseudomonadota > Gammaproteobacteria > Burkholderiales > Thiobacillaceae > UBA6918. Next base: position 57,799 of record JACAED010000102.1, on the reverse strand, counting down.
CAAGGCAAATCCGGCACCGATACAGATTCTAGGACCAAGCCCAAAGGGTAAATAGGCATTTCTCAGTGAATTGTGCGTTTCTTCCTGGCCAAAGCGCTCGGGATTGAAGTCGTCGGGCGCTTGCCAGTATTCACGATGCCTGTGGATCAGCCAGGGCGAAATCACCACGGTCGAACCCCTGCGCACGAACTTGTCACGAAGCGTGGTCTGTTCGACGGATTCGCGCGCGAAAAAGCCAACCGGCGGATACAGTCTCAATGCTTCCCTGAAGACGGAACGCACATATTCCATTTTGCCTATATCGTCGTATTGAGGGGGACGGTCGCCGATGACGGATCGCGTTTCCTGAAATGCCTTTTCCTGAGCGTCGGGAAACAGGGCAAGAAGATATAGCGACCAGGAAAGCGCGCTTGCCGATGTTTCGTGCCCGGCCAGAAACAGCATGCAAATCTGGTCAACCAGTTCTGCTTCACCGTAGCGGTCACCTGTTTCCGTGATTCGCGAATCCAGCATGGCGTCGAGAAGATCCCTGCCCTGTTCCTGCATGCCATCCTCTTTGCCGGAACCGAGTTGGGTTCCCATGGCTTCAATTCTGCTGCGGACAGACTGATCGATCAGCAATCGAATTTCCTTTGCAGCCTTGCGGTTGCGCCATGTGGTCAGGGGTTGAACCAGCCAGGGAGACAAGTGGAAAATCTGATCAATCGAAATCGGCAGGGCTGTTTCCTGAAATCGGCTGAACGCCTGATATATCTTCCGCGCTTCGCTTTCCTGCAAAGACATGGAAAGAATGGTGCGAAATATGATGTCGGCCGTGACATGGGTCATGGCTTCCTCAACGTTGACGACTTCGCCATCCCGCAAGTTGCACAGCCTGTCACACATGTCATTCACCGCCAACAGCATAAGCGGGAAGACTGCCTTAAGCCTTGCCGACTCGAACGCCGGGTCAAGCAGTTGCCTTTGCCTTTGCCAGACGGCGCCGTTGGTGGTGAATATGCTTTCCCCCAACAAGGGTTTCAGAGTCCGGTGCAACAGGGCGTGTTTGGGAAACTTTTCATAGTCCTCGACCATGACCCTTCGAACCACCTCGGGATCGTTTGCCATGAAAACATCCATGCCCGGCAAATGCACCTGCCCCATCTTCATTGAGTAACTTCGCTCATAAAGCATGTCCATCCATGAGCGCCTGGCGCGAAAGAACAGTTTCCAGACAGGTGTTCTGGATTTCGAAGGGCTGGGGAAAACTGGGCATGGGCACATGGCTTATCCTTGGCTGCGCAGGTGTTGCTCGGACGTGTATCTCTCGTTCAGGGACAGTCCGCCGGCCGTGATGGCAAAGAAATCATACTCGCCGGACATGTCTCCTGCCATCAGGTACTGAAAATGCATGCGCTTGCCGTCACGGCGAATTTTCCTGTAGCGTTCTTCTGCAATCAGTTTGTAGAAACGGGCATTCAATAATCTTGGACTCTGTCTGCCGGTGTCGGGAACCGTCAGGCCGCACGAAGCAATCGGGTCAACCAGCGCAAAGCAGACAGGATCGGCAGGTGAGCTGAAGTCTATCCAGTTAATTCCTCCAGCATTGGCAACTTCATTCAATTCGTGTCGAAAACCACTGGCATGCGGCAGGAAGCTGACCAGCGGGATGCATTGGCCAAGTGTAAGCAGGGCAATATTTCTTTCACCCGGGTTCTCGAGATTGCGGAGCAGTCTGGCAAGGACCGGGATGGCCAGAATCGCCCCCAGGCTATGTCCGACAAAAAGATATTCGTCTGCTTCCCCCTTCCGGATCTCTTCTGCTGCGATTCGGACAAATTCATCCAGTCGTTCCTCCATGTCTGGCGATTTGCCCTGACCGAAGGTGCCGCAGAAATTGCACAACCGAAGAATCCAGTAGGCGCTGGTTTTTGAACTGATAAAACGACCCAGAAGCAGAATTGCCAGAAATGCCGCCAGCGCTCCGGAAACGGCAAGCCAGAAAGAAATACCTGCCTGCCCGAGAAGGAACCCGGTTGCAAGGCCCGTTACGATACCCGCCGCAAGCGTCAGCGTCAGCAGTGCGGTTGGATACATGAACAGCGCTGTCGGCTTCCAGGCTGCCTTCCAGGCATTGCGCAGCAATCCGGTATGAAGAAACAGCCAGAAGGTTGTCAGCGTCTTGAGTAGAAGCGCCCCTTCGTTTCGAGTCCAGTGCCGTCGAATGATGTCATCCCAGCGCAGGAAATCGTAACGGGTGAGGACTTCCCGGCCGTTTGCCGATGCGCTGATATCCCATCGCGCGACATGTCTGGAGAGGGCGGTCCGGTTGGCGACATGGATCGGCATGCCTGACGACGATACCTGATGCCGGCTTTCGGTCTTGTATAGATCGTGGTAGAAAGAAGGACCCCTGGGGTCAAACCCGCTCAAATAGAATACATGGCGTCTGGTAATCATTTAGCGGAGCAGGTTTGACATGGGAAACGACCGGTCAGGCAAACTGGTGAAAATTATAGCCTCTGACATGACCGGCGCTGGCAATGGCTTTGAAATGAGCGGGCTTGTTTTTGGGTCAGCCCTGTCGGTCCCAAGGTGAATCGGCATCGGGCTGACAAGGATTCTGCAGGGCATGGCGGCTCAACAGAGACTCCGGGATACGGATTGATTACATGTAATAGCATTGGCCCACCAATCGAAATATTCACAATCTGATCGACGATGGATCCACGCTTCGAAATATTGGCCACACGGCCGGACCATGAAATCGACCTTGCGGAGGGAGCGCTGCTGATTGCGGCTCAAGCATATCCCGGGCTGGTGATCGAGGAATGGATGGCACGGCTTGACGATCTTGGCGCGCGCGCAGCGGAACGTATGCCGGTTGGCGCGGACTGGAGCACGAAACTTTCGATATTGAACCGCTTTCTGTTTCGCGAGGAAGGCTATTGCGGTAGCGAGGCTGAAACATTCGATCCGCGGGACAGTTTTCTGAACGAAGTTCTCACGCGCAAATCAGGCATTCCCATCAGCCTCTCGCTTGTGTTCATGGAGGTGGGGCGCCGTGCCGGACTCAATATTCAGGGCTTTTCCTTTCCGGGACATTTTCTGGTGAAAATGGAAGTGCCGGGCGGGGAGGTCGTCATCGACCCCTACAACGGGGGCATTCCGCTGACTGTCGAGCAGCTTGAGGCACGTCTGGCAGATATCTTTCCGGAGCCGCCGCGGCCGGAACTGGCGGATTGCCTGATGACTGCCGGCAACAAGGCCATTCTTGCACGCTTGCTGCGCAACCTGAAAACCTGGTACCTGCATCAGTCGGACTGGATGCGCGCGTTGAACGCGCTCGACATGATGCTGTTGCTGGAGCCTGGCAGCATGGAAGAGTTGCGCGAGCGTGGCGAGGTTTACTGGCAACTCGAATGTTTCCGCGCGGCCCATGCCGATCTTGAACGCTTTCTGCTGCATGCGCCGGATACCGATGAAATGGGGGAATTGCGCGAGAAAGTGATGGTCTTGCAGAAATTGAAGGGCAATCTTCATTGACCGAAATTCTTGTCATTATCCTGCTGGCAATGCTGCTCTGGTTCATTGCCGACAGCCTCAAGGCAAGGGAACTTGCTCATGTCGCGGCCCGCAAGGCTTGCGAGGACGCCAATGTGCAGTTTCTCGATGATACCGTCAGCCAGACCCGGGTCAGGCTGACACGCGATCACGAGGGACGCGTAGTGCTGGAAAGATGGTTTGGTTTCGAGTTCAGTCCCCTGGGTGACGACCGTCAGCAGGGCATGGTCAGGCTGAAATCAAACCGGGTACAGGAAGTCAATCTCAACCGGCTCTGGCTGGTTCAATAAAACCAGTCACGAAGTCTACAGAGCGTGTGTGATGCAGGGCCGGGAGGAAGTCGGAATCCCCGGGTATATCCATGTACACCCCGGCCCTGCGTTCCGGTCTTCCTGGCCTGACCTATGCCCGCGACGAGTTCGAGACGGGTTCTGATCATCTCAGGCTGCTCAAGTAGGTGGCCAGATTCTCGATGTCCCGATCCTTCAGGTTGCGGGTATAGGCGGCCATGCGGGGCTCGATGCGTTCGCCGCTGCCATCACGGTAGCGCTTGAGAGAAATCTCAATATACTGGGTCTGCTGACTGGCCAGGCGGGGGATGGTTTCCGTGCCATAAGCGTGTTCGCCATGGCAGTTGATGCAGAGCTTGGAATAGAGAATTTTCCCTTCTTCAAACCCGGCACTGTTTTTGACAGGCTTCGGCATGACTTTCTGCTGGGAGAAGTACAGCGCGATGCTTGCACGTTCTTCCGGCTTGAGTGCCTTGATCAAACCTTCCATGAATTCGGACTTGCGCTTGCCGGCTGCGAACTTGTTCATCTGGTCGAGCAGATAGGCGGCATTCTGTCCGGCCAGGTTGGGAATGTCTGCGTGGACGCTGGTGCCGCCGATGCCATGACAGTGGCGACAGAACTGCGCGCTTTCCTGTCCGCTTTTCAGAAGGCCCGCAGCACTGGCAGGGGTCGGGGAATCAGCTGCCTGGGCAGCGAAAAGAGACAGCAGGCCGGCAAAACATGCCAGTAACTTGAAGGGGCGCATTTTGTTCATTACCAACTCTTCGATGATCACTTGAGTTGATTACGGATACTGAAATTGCGTCTTGAGTGTTCACCACCACTTTTCGAAAATGATCCGGCTGGCCGGCACGCCAAGTTCGCGCAGAAACTTCTCCATGTCATCGACCATGCCCGGCGGACCGCACAGGTAGAACAGTGTGTTGGGCGGCGCATTCAGCGCGGCGATCTTGTGCCTGTTGATGCGGCCGGATTGCCCATGCCAATCCGGACTGGGCTGGGTAACGGTAATTTCAAGACTGACATGAGTGTACTTGCGCGCGGACTGTTCAAGTTCTTCGCGGAACAGGATTTCATCCGGGTGGCTGACGCTGTAGTACAAGGTGGCATGAGTTTCCGGACAGGCATCGCGCACATAACGCCAGATTGAGAGCAGGGGCGTGACGCCGACACCGCCGCCGATCAGCACGATGTCTTCGCCCATGTCAGGCACAAAGACAAACGGCCCCTGACCGCGAGAAATCTGCACAATATCGCCTTCTTTGGCCTGATGCAGCCAGCGGGTGACAGGGTGAGTGGCGCTGGACTTGATGGCGAGACCGACGAGGCTATGCTGGCCGGGTGAAGTCGTGACGGAATAACCGCTGGTCTTGGTTTCGCCATCGATCTCGGTCGAAACTTCGATCCATTGTCCAGGCAGGTATTTGAAACCGTGGTCAGTGACTTCCAGTTCAAAGGCCTTGATGGTTGGCGTGGCTTGTGTGATGCGGGCAATGCGGGCGTTGAATAGTTGCAAACTAATCCTTCTTTTCGAAATAGAGCGAAGCAGAATTGATGCAATAACGCAGTCCGGTCGGGTTGGGGCCGTCCGGAAACACATGCCCCAGGTGCGCGCCGCAGGCCTTGCACATCACTTCGATGCGGATCATGCCGTGGCTGCGATCGGTCTCCTCGTCAAGGGCTTCATGGTTCATCGGTGCATAAAAGCTGGGCCAGCCGGTACCCGAATCGAACTTCGTCGCCGAGTCAAAAAGAGGCTCGCCACAGCATGCGCAGCGGTAGAGCCCCTGTTCATGGTTGTCCCAGTACTTGCCGGTAAAGGCACGCTCGGTGCCCTTCAGACGGCAGACCTGGAACTGCTCGTCAGTCAGTTCGGATTGCCATTCGGCATCGGATTTGTTTACTTTGCGGGTCATGGTCTCAGTCCTGGATGTTGGTTTGAGACGGAATCGTCACGTCATTCGTGGCCCTGCATTGTGCCAGCAAAAGTCAAAAACTATCTGCCTATACTGAACGTGGATATTGGATTTGTTCAATTTTGAAGGAGCAGGTTGACAGTATCAGAAAAGCGGGTTTATATTTTGTTTATGAGTTAGACTTAGTCTAAGTCAATGGTGTTTTCTCTGCTGGAGGACCGGAGAAGACACCTCCAAGTGTCCTCGTTATCTATTGCAAGGAGAAGCATATGGCAGCACTGAAAGGCTCCAAAACCGAAGGCAACCTGAAAGCCGCTTTCGCCGGCGAATCCCAAGCCAACCGCCGTTATCTGTATTTCGCAGCCAAGGCCGACATCGAGGGCTACAACGACGTGGCCGCCGTATTCCGTTCCACCGCGGAAGGTGAAACCGGCCATGCCCACGGCCATCTGGAATACCTTGAAACCTGTGGCGACCCGGCCACCGGCATGACCTTCGGACCCACCGCCGACAACCTGAAGACCGCGATTGCAGGCGAAACCCACGAGTACACCGACATGTACCCGGGCATGGCCAAGACCGCGCGCGAGGAAGGCTTCGACGAAATCGCCGACTGGTTTGAAACCCTGGCGAAGGCCGAGCGTTCCCACGCCAACAAGTTCCAGAAGACCCTGGACAGCATGTAATTGCTGGTGTGAGCGGGCGGGCACACGCCCGCCCTGATTTGAATTACCACAGAGGCACAGAGACACAGAGGAAAACGACAGGCCGCGTGAAAGTGATGGATTTGAGTCATGGCTTTGCTTTACAGGCAATAAAGGTCCTTCTTGACTCGGGCAACCATGTTGTTCACGGTCTAAATTTGATGTCCTCTGTGCCTCTGTGTCTCTGTGGTTATTTAGGATTAAAACAAGATGACGACAAGAGAAGGCAATCTCGAAGCCCCTACCCGCCACCCGCTCGACTGGAAAAACCCGGAATTCTGGAACGAGGCCGCGCTAGAAAAGGAGCTCGAACGCATCTACGACATCTGCCATGGCTGCCGCCGCTGCGTCAGCCTGTGCACGGCTTTTCCCACGCTGTTCGATCTGGTCGACGAGTCCGAGACCATGGAAGTCGATGGCGTCAAGAAGGCGGATTACTGGAAAGTCGTCGACCAGTGCTATCTGTGCGACCTGTGCTACATGACCAAGTGCCCGTATGTGCCGCCGCACCCGTGGAATCTCGATTTCCCGCACACCATGCTGCGCGCCAAGGCCATCAAATTCAAAAAAGGCGAGGTCAAGTTTCGCGACAAGCTCTTGTCCGCTACCGACGCGGTCGGCAAACTGGCGACGATTCCTGTCGTGGTGCAGGCCGTGAATGCCTCGCTCAAAAGCAGGCCGATCCGCAAGGCCATCGACAATACCTTGGGCATTCATCAGGACCGCATCCTGCCCGATTACAACGGTGCCAAATTCCGCGCCACGGCGAAGCCAGACGCAAGCTTTGCTGTCAGGAACGGCGAGCGCACGCCCGGTAAGGTGGCGATTTATTCCACCTGCTATATCAACTATAACGAACCGGGCATTGGTCATGATTTGCTGGCCATTCTCAAGCATAACAAAATCCCTACGGTGCTGGTGGAAAAGGAAGCCTGCTGCGGCATGCCCAAACTGGAACTGGGTGACCTTGATCGCGTGGAAGAATTGAAGCACATCAATATTCCGCATCTGGTGAAGCTGGCCCGTGATGGCTATGCCATCCTCACGGCGGTTCCATCGTGTACGCTGATGTACAAGCAGGAACTGCCGCTCATGTTCCCCCATGATGCCGACGTGCAGGCTGTGAAGGAGGCGATGTGGGATCCGTTTGAATATCTCATGGCGCGGCATGCCGATGGCCTGCTCAAAACCGATTTCAAGAAGTCCTTGGGCAAGGTGGCGTATCACGCGCCTTGCCACCAGCGGGTGCAGAATATGGGCCCAAAAACGAAAGAAGCTTTGCAACTGGCCGGCGCGGAGGTCACCAACATCGAGCGTTGTTCCGGACATGACGGTACCTGGGGGGTGAAAACCGAGTACTTCGCCAATTCCATGAAAATCGTCAAGCCGGTTGCGCGCATGGCGAACGAGGCCAAACCGGATTATGTGAGTTCGGACTGCGCCATCGCCGGACGCCACATCCTGCAAGGCATGGGCGAGGGCACAACGGCGCAGAAGCGGCATCCGATCAGCCTGATGAGAATGGCATACGGTATCTGAACAGGGAGAGGATCATGGCAAACGAGGGCTATCACGAACCAGTCGAAAAGTTGTCTGTGGCAACCATGGACATGCACCGCGCCATCGTTTCGTTGATGGAAGAACTGGAGGCCGTGGACTGGTACAACCAGCGGGTTGATGCCTGCAGCGACCCGGAACTCAGAAAAATACTGGCCCACAACCGCGACGAAGAAAAGGAACACGCCGCCATGGTGCTGGAGTGGATACGGCGCCACGATCCGGCCTTCTATCACGAACTGAAAGATACATTGTTCAAAAACGGCCCGATCACCGGCCGGCATCACGATTGAGGAGTAACCACCATGCCGCAAATTACCCGCGAATCGCTCATGACTCTGGAGGCCTATGCCAAGGTCCGTCCCGAGTTCCGCAACAAGGTCATGTCCCACAAGAAGAATCGCACGGTTCATCTTGGGCAGCATCTCACGCTGATTTTTGAAGATGAGCTCACTGTCCGTTACCAGATTCAGGAAATGCTGCGTATCGAGAAAACCTTCGAGGAAGAAGGCATCCAGGATGAACTGGAGGCTTACAATCCGCTGGTGCCCGATGGCAGCAACTGGAAGGCGACCATGATGATCGAGTATCCGGATGAAACCGAGCGCCGGGCCATGCTGGCCAAACTCAAGGGCATCGAAGACCGCGTTTGGGTGCAGGTGATGGATTTCGCACGTGTGTATGCCATCGCCGACGAGGATCTGGAACGTGAGAACGACGAGAAAACCTCATCCGTGCACTTTCTGCGATTTGAACTGACGCCGGAAATGATCTCGGCTGCAAAGTCCGGCGCGGCGATTGCGATGGGGGTCGATCATCCCGTTTACATGACGGAAGTTGTCGTTGCTCAGGCCGTGCGTGACAGCCTCGCTGCCGACCTGAAAGGCTGACAGGCTTTCTCATTCCATCCCGGTTTAATGCTCAAGACCGCGATGTTGAATAATGTGCAGGCGCGCATTGCCGGCCTGCCTGTGCATGTCACGCTCTGGGATGGGGGCGAAGCGGGCCATGCCGAATCAGCGTCAGTCCATATCCGCCTGAATTCCCCCGCCGCGCTGACGGCATTCATCAAACCCACGCTGGGCTCGCTGGCACGCGCCTATGTCGAAGGCGAAATGGATCTTGATGGCAATCCCCGGGACGTTCTCGCCCTGGGTTCCCGCCTGTGCAGCGCCGAACTTTGCCGCGACAGCAAAGGTTCGGATGTCTGGAAATGGTGGCGGCATACCCGAAGCCGTGACCGCAAAAACATCCAGTACCACTACGATATCTCGAACGATTTCTACGGCTTGTGGCTGGATGCGCGGCGCGTGTATTCCTGCGCCTACTACCGCCAGCCGGACATGACCCTCGAAGCCGCGCAGGAAGCCAAGCTCGACCACATCTGCAAAAAACTCGCGCTCAAGCCCGGCGAGCGCTTTCTCGATATCGGCTGTGGCTGGGGCGGGCTCGTCTTCTGGGCGGCGGAGCATTATGGGGTAAAGGCGCTCGGCATCACGCTTTCGGACAACCAGCATGATTTCGTTAGCGCAAGGATCAAGGCACTTGGCTTGCAGGACCGTGTGGAGGTGCGCGTCCTGGACTACCGCGACGTGCCCGAGACCGGCTGTTTCGACAAGATTGCCAGCATCGGCATGGTCGAGCACGTCGGTCGCAAGAATCTGACCGCCTACTTTCGCAGGATTTTCGATCTGCTAAGGCCCGGCGGTCTCCTGTTGAATCATGGCATCACCACCGCGGCACCGAGGTCGCAGGGGCTGGGCAGCGGCATCTCCGAGTTTGTGGACGAATATGTCTTTCCGGGCGGCGAGCTCGAACATGTCTCGGAAGTCATGCAGCACGCCACCACCGGCGGGCTGGAATGCCTGGATGCGGAAAACCTGCGCCCGCATTATGCGCGTACGCTGTGGGAATGGGTGCGCCGCCTGGACGAAAAAAGCGAGGAAGCCCGCAAACTGATCGGCGAACGCAAATACCGCATCTGGCGCATCTATATGGCGGGCTCCGCCCATGCCTTCGATCAGGGCTGGCTGGAGTTGTGGCAGGTATTGGCAGGCAAACCACTGGCGCCCGGGGTGCAGCCGAACTATCCTTATCGGCGTGACTATATCTATTGCTGATTTCTGATGGCCGCCGGTGGACGCTCCCTTGAGGGGCTGGGCGTCTTGTCCGCACTGCTGGACAGCGAGCGCCGCCGCGCGACCCTGACAGCCTGGGTGTTTGCCATGCTTGCCGGCCTGCTCGGCGTGGTGCTGCTGATTCCTGGCGCCTGGCCGGAAAAACTGCACGAATCCATCTACCGCCTGATGTGGCCGCTTGGCCTGCTGTTTGCCGGCATGATGGTCTACGAGCTGGTGCTGCGTTTCCGCATCCGCCGGCTTTTGCACAAAAGCCGGCTGCCGGGCTGGGTGTTCCGCTATTCCAATTCCCTGATCGAAATTACCGTGCCAACCGTCATTATTGTCATGCTCGCTCAGGAAATGGGCCAGCTTCAGGCCTTGTCTTCCGCAGCGCCGCTGTTGTATCCGCTATTTGTCGGCATGACCGTGCTCTATCTGGACAGGTGGGTCAGCCTGTTTGCCGGGGCGGTGGCTGGGTTGCAGTTCGGCTGGGTGGCCTGGTATTACTTGCATGGACATCCTGTGGAACCGGGAATGGAATTGCTGGCCGAACCCAGCGCCTATGTCATCAAGAGCGCGCTGGTGTTTGCTTCGGGCATGGTGGCGGGTTTCCTCGCGGTGGAACTCCGGAAGCAGCTCGTTCACGCGGTGCATCATGCCGAAGAGCGCGACCATGCTGTCAGCGTATTTGGCCAGCATGTATCGCCCGAAATTGCCGAACGCCTGCTGCGGCAAAAAATCGATATCAGCGGCGAGGAACGCGAAGCCTGCGTGATGTTTCTGGATATCCGCGATTTCAGCAAGCTGGCCAGCGGCAAGTCGCCGGCCGAAGTCATGGCCTATCTCAATCTGCTGTTCGGCGAGTTCATCGACATCGTCAACGCCCACCGTGGCATCGTCAACAAGTTTCTGGGCGATGGCTTCATGGCTGTATTCGGTGCCCCGGTTGAGGATGCCGACAAGTGCCGTCATGGTGTGGACGCCGCTCGCGACATGATTCGCCGCCTGCGGGAGATGAATGAGAGCGGGAGCATCCCGGCAACACGCGTGGGCATCGGTTTGCATGTCGGGCGGTTGATGACCGGGAATGTCGGCGCCAGCACCCGCAAGGAGTACACCCTGATCGGCGAAACAGTGAACGTAGCCGCACGCATCGAAGAGGCCACCAAGCAGTTCAATGCAAACCTGCTGGTATCAGGCAGCGTATTGGCGCGCTGCAGCAATATCGGCGCGGAGTTTGAGGATCTTGGCGTCGTCGAACTCAAGGGCCAGCGGGAGCCCGTTAGACTCTTTAAACTCGCCTGAAGGCGTCTGCCACAAGGTAAAATGGCCGTCATGAAAAAATACTTATTGCTTTTATTGCTGCCATTGGCTGCCAAAGCGGCCGGCCCGCATGTGCTCAATCCGGGATATGAATCAAGTTCGAACTTCATCGACGATTCCAAACCCTGGGAAGAGCTTGCCGCCAGTCTGCCAGCCTATCCCAAAAACGAAAATCTGGTGGCGTTCAATGTTTCATCGGCCACCTCGAACACATTCATGATCGACACGGCCTCGATATCGGTGGGCAGCGACCAGGTCGTGCGCTATACCATCGTCATCGAAAGCCCAAGCGGCGCGCGCACGATCAACTTTGAAGGCATGCGCTGCGACCCCGCCGAATACAAAATTTATGGCTTTGGCCAGCCGGACGGCAAGTGGACCGAGAACACACGCGCCAAATGGGAGCCCTTCAAGCTGCGTTCGCTGCTGTCCTACCACAAGGCGCTGTTCGAGGACCATTTTTGTCCCGATGGCATCGCCATCCGCAAGGCGGAAGAGGGCATACGCAACCTGAAACGTGGCGGGAGTGGGGGGCTGTTCTGATGCAGGCAAGGGTTTCCACGCTGGCTTCGGCCAAACGCGTGGTCGTCAAGGTCGGCAGCAGCTTGGTCACCAATGAAGGCAAGGGGCTAGATCATGCCGCGCTCGCACGCTGGGCAGAGCAAATCGCGCAACTGGTGGAAAGCGGCAGACAGGTGGTGCTGGTTTCCAGCGGCGCGATTGCTGAGGGTCTACAACGGCTGGGCTGGAGCAGACGGCCCAAGGCCCTCAACGAACTGCAGGCTGCCGCGGCAGTGGGCCAGATGGGACTGGTGCAAGCCTATGAGAGCATTTTCCGCCAGCATGGCTTGCACGCGGCGCAGGTGCTGCTCACGCACGAAGATCTGGCCGACCGCACCCGCTATCTCAATGCACGGTCCACCCTGCTTACACTGCTGAATTTGCGTGTGGTGCCGGTCATCAACGAAAACGACACGGTTTCCACCGATGAAATCAAGCTGGGCGACAACGACACCCTCGGCGCACTGGTCACCAACCTGATCGAGGCCGATTGCCTCATCATCCTCACCGACCAGAAAGGCCTGTATACCGCCGATCCGCGCAAGCATCCCGATGCAGAGTTGGTGCGCGAGGCGCAGGCGGGCGATTCGGAGCTTGAGCGCATGGCTGGCGGCGCGGGTTCAAATGTGGGCACGGGCGGCATGCTGACCAAGATATTGGCAGCAAAGCGCGCGGCCAGAAGCGGGGCGCATACGCTCATTGCCTGGGGGCGGGAGGAAAACGTGCTGCTGCGCATGGCGCAGGGCGAACTGATCGGCACCCAGTTGATCGCGGCCGAAGCGACACTCGCCGCCCGCAAGCAATGGATGGCCGATCACTTGCAGATGCGCGGCAGGCTGGTACTGGACGATGGCGCGGCCAGGGCGCTCGCCACTGGCGGAAAAAGCCTGCTGCCGGTTGGCGTCAAGGCAGTCGAAGGTGAATTCGAGCGCGGCGAAGTCATCGCCTGTGTCGATCACGAAGGGCATGAAATCGCGCGAGGCCTTGTCAACTACAGTGCGGCAGAAGCGCGCCGCATTGCCGGCAAGCCGACCTCGGAAATCGAATCGCTGCTGGGCTATGTGGACGAGCCGGAGTTGATACACCGGGACAACCTGGTTCGGTTGTAATGGCTACCACAATCGATTTCATCCGTCACGGCGAACCCGTCGGCGGTCGCAAATATCGCGGGCAGATCGATGATCCCTTGTCGGAAAAAGGCTGGGCGCAGATGCGTGAAGCGGTGGGGGATCATCGTCCGTGGTCACGCATTGTTTCATCGCCCCTGGTCCGCTGCAGCGCATTTGCCGAGGAACTTTCCATCCGTCATCAACTGCCTCTTGCATTCGATGATCGTTTGAAGGAAGTCGGCTTTGGCTCGTGGGAAGGGAAATCGGCGGCGGAGCTGATCGAGGAAGACCCGCTGCAACTGCCGCGTTTCAAGGCCGACCCGATCCATGCACGGCCCCCCGGCGCCGAGCCGCTTCAGGATTTTTTCCGGCGCGTTGCGGCAGGTGTGGAATCCCTGCTGCAAAACTTTCCCGAAGAGCATCTTCTGGTCATTTGCCACGCCGGCGTCATTCGCATGGTGCTGGCGCATGGCCTGAATATTCCCCTCGCCAATGCCTACCGCATCGAGGTTCCCACCGCGGGCTTCACGCGCATCAGCTATGAATCCGTCAAGCCCATGCTGGCGAACCTGAAGTTTCATGGCATTCGTGCGCTTCCGGCTTGATTGAAGTCGTATTCGGACTTAATCTAGCTCAATCTTTGGCAGCAGGGGCCATAGGCCACCGCTGTTCCGGATCATCAACCAGATACCATGAGGAGACGCGCAATGAAAACCCTGAGTTCAATCCTGATTGCTTCCGTGCTTGCCTTGTCCACCTCCGTCTTTGCGCAAGGCCATGAGCATCATGGCGGCGTGGATCCCACGCCCGCGGCTTTGGCGCAGGCACAGAATCTGCCCGAGATCGATCCCGCCGCGAAGGACAAGGGCGGCTGCGAAAAATGCAAGAAGAAGGGCATGGGCGGTGACCATCAAGGCCACGGCGGCGGCATGGGTGGCTGCGAAAAATGCAGGAAAGGCGGCATGGGTGGCGGCCACTTGGGGCACGGCGACGGCGGCTGCCCGAAAGCAGCGGCGCTGGAAGACCGCATCGACCAACTGGAAAAGCGCCTCGATCTGATGCAAATGCTGATGATGCGCGGCTATCGCTGAAGCAATACAGTCACAACGGAAAAGCGCAGAGCGTTTCTGCGCTTTTTTATTGTCCCTTTTCCCAGAGTTCCGGCTCATCACCATGGTTGAGCACGCGCGCCAGCACAAACAGCAGATCCGACAGCCGGTTGAGATATTGAATCAGCAGGGATGAGACAGGTTCGATCCTGTTCAATGCAATCAGCCGCCGTTCGGCGCGGCGGCATACCGTCCGGCAGATGTGGGCCTGTGCGGCCGCGCGGGTGCCGCCGGGCAGAACAAATTCCTTTAGCGGAGCGAGGCTGGCGTTGTAATGGGTGATTGCTTCTTCCAGAAAGGATATCTTGTCTTCGGTGATGCCCTTGAAGCCAGGCATGGCCAGCTCGCCACCAAAGTTGAACAGGTTCTGTTGAACCTGCGTCAGCAGCACGCGGATTTCGCCGGGCAGGCTTTCAGTCAGCAGCAATCCGATATGGCTGTTGAGTTCGTCCACTTCTCCCAAGGCTTCCACCCTGGGGTGATCCTTGTCGACCCGTGTATTCCCCGCCAGACCAGTCGTGCCGTCGTCGCCGGTGCGCGTGGTGATTTTGCTTAGCCGGTTTCCCATCAGCGTTTTTCTCCATTGGGCAGCGCGACATCGCACTCGTGCAGCATAGAACAAAAGCGGGGCTGCAAGCCGACCCGATGCAGGCTATCGCCCAGTTTCTGGACAAGCTTTTCCTCGACTGCCAGCATTTCGATGCCCGTCAGCCCGGCCAGTTCGCCAGATTTGAGCGAAGCGCAGTTGACCATTGGCCACCAGCGCGGAAAAGGCAGGAACTTGTAAAGCCAGAGCGGACAGGCGGAAGCATCGAATCGCATGGGTGCGGGGATGAAGGGGCCAGTTGCGGCAATTTGCCGCATGGGCATAAAATGCCTGTCAAACCAAGGCATTCAACAGGGCATCAGACCTTGAAAATTATAACACCCACCATGATGAGAGAGAGGACTATGAAAGCAACACACTTCACCGCAGTGGCTGCGGCGCTGGCTTGCGCGGCAAGTTTGTCGGTACAGGCAGCGGGCGATCCGGTAGCGGGCCGGAACAAGAATTCCATGTGCGCGGGCTGTCACGGCATTCCCGGATGGAAAACCGCCTACCCGGCTACCTACAAGGTGCCCAAGCTGGGCGGGCAGCATGCCGAGTACCTCGTTGCCGCGCTCAAGCAATACAAGACCGGCGAGCGTAATCACCCCAGCATGAAGGGTATCGTGGCCAGCCTGTCCGATCAGGACATGGAAGACCTGGCGGCGTACTACGCCTCGTCCTACAGCGGCCCCAGCAAATAATTCCAGGAGACAGACCATGAAAATCACAACAAGCATGATCGGCCTGGCGCTGGCTGCATTGATGACATTACCGGTACAAGCGGGCGGCAATGCCGAAGCGGGCAAGGCCAAGTCCGCCCCCTGCGCGGCCTGCCACGGCCCGGACGGAAACAGCCCCACGCCCAGCTTTCCCAGGCTGTCCGGCCAGCACGAGGATTACCTTTACCACTCGCTAAAGGACTACAAGTCAGGCAAGCGCAAAAACCCCATCATGTCCGGTCAGGTCGCCAACCTGTCTACTCAGGACATGAAAGATCTGGCGGCATTTTTTGCCAGACAGAAAGGTTTGAGCCAGAAGTATTGAGCATCTGGTTACGACGGAATGAAAACGGCCGGTTTAACCGGCCGTTTTTTATTGCAATCCGGTTCGGTCAGGCAGGTTTCTTCGCGTCCACCTTGGCGTCGAACTTTTCCTTGTTGATCACAACCAATGGCCTAGGTGAGCAGCGCCTTTCTCAGACATTCAAAATAAATCCCTGCATCATAAGCCGTGCCCTGCCTCTGCGCTTGCCAGATCATTTCGGCGAGGCAGTCGATGGCGGCATGTTCGGCGGCCATGCGTTCGCCGAGTTTTGTAGAAAGCTGGTCGAGCAGATCGCGGATGCCGGGCGGCTGGTCGATGGAGACCTGCTCGGCCAGCGCGAGGTGCATGGAGAGGTGCAGGAAGGGATTGGTTTCGCCGTGTTCGGGCAGATAGTCTCGGTCCTGATGGCGGTCGGGGTTTTCCAGCACGCCATGGTATTCGGGGTGGTCGAGGATGACGGCGAGCGCGAGGGTTTCCGCGCCTTCAAGCGGCTGTTTGTTGCGGTATTTTCCCCACACGCCGAAGAAGAATTGCCGGACCTGATCGCGGCTGGGGTTGAACATGGCTGATGCGGATCAGGCCTGATTGAAAACCGTGATCGCCAGCGCAAAGGGATAACTGGCCATGTGTCCATCATCGGTCTGGCTCAGCACGGTATCGGCCTGGATGCCGATGAAGGGCATGCCGGGATAGGTTTTGCGCAGTAGCGCCAGATCGCGGTTCTCCTGGTCGGGCAGTGACAGCCCGCGCAGGCGGGTGGAGACCACGAGGCCGAACAAAGGATCGAAGCTGCGCTCCTGCAAATGGATGAGCTGATGACGCAGGTTGCGTTCGGCTTGGTCGGGCTGCATTTGCGCCCAGAAAATCCAGCTGCGTGGCGGCGGAGTTTCGGAAAGCGTCACGGTCTGGGTGACAGCGTTGGTGCCCTGAATGGGCAGCAGGCGGTAGCGTCCCTGGGGAATGGCGTCTTCGGGATTGCCTTCCACCAGCCCCGCGGCCAGCCGGTTGATGGGGATGTCGGGCAGGGCGCGCCACTCCACCGGCAGTTCGCGCGCCAGCATGGGCAGCGCGCGCTGGCTGCCGAGCGCGACGAGGTCCTGGCCATAGTTTTCGCTGACGGGCAATGGTGCGGTCAGCGCTTGCGCGCCTTGCGACAGGAAGCCATCGGCCTGCGTGCCGGGCAGATTGATGCAGACCTGCTGGGTGGGCGACAGTCGGCCGCTGCGCCATGCCGGAGAGGCCGGGCCGCCCTGTGGCGAGATCAGCGCGCCGGTAAAGCATTCCAGTTTTTGCGGCGGCGTGTGGCCGAACCAGCATTCGCACAATGGCCCGCTGCCGGTCTGGAAGGAATGGCTTTCTGTAAAAACCAGGGCCGCGCAGGCGGGTCTGCCCTGGCTGCTGGCTACGTCGGTCAGAAGGCTGGAGACGATGCTGCCGGATACCTGCAGGCAGCGGCTGACGCGCGTGGTGGTCTGCAATACCGACAGCACCTTGCTGGTGAAATGCGGTGTGAGAAACAGCAGCACGCTGTTGGCATGATCCGCATTGGCATTTTGCAGCGCGGCTTGCAGGGTTTCGGCGACCAGTTCGGGTGTCGGCGCGCCGGTACTGAATTGCGAAATGATCATGTCGGTCTTTGGCTGACGGGGTATTCACACAAATCCGCAATGACGCATTCACTGCATTTTGGCTTGCGTGCCATGCAAGTATAGCGGCCATGCAGGATCAGCCAATGGTGGGCGTTTTTCTTGTATTCGTCGGGCACGAACTTGAGCAGCTTTTTTTCCACCTCCAACGGAGTTTTGCCGGGCGCGAGCTTGGTGCGGTTGGCCACGCGGAAGATGTGCGTGTCGACAGCGATGGTGGGTTGGCCAAAGGCGGTGTTGAGAATGACATTGGCGGTCTTGCGGCCGACGCCGGGCAGTTTCTCCAGCGATTCGCGGTCGGCCGGGACTTCGCCGCCGTGCTCGTCGATGAGGATGCGGCAGGTCTGGATGATGTGTTTTGCCTTGCCTTGATAAAGACCGATGGTCTTGATGTAGCCGCGTAAACCGTCTTCTTTCAGCGCAAGAATTTTTTCCGGCGTGTTGGCGACGGGGAACAGCTTGCGCGTGGCAAGATTGACACCCTTGTCGGTGGCCTGCGCGGAGAGCACCACGGCCACCAGCAGCTCAAACGGCGTGTGGTATTCCAGCTCGGTGGTGGGGTGCGGGTCGATGGACTGGAGACGCCGGAAGATTTCCGCGCGTTTGGCCTGATTCATTTATTAAAATCTTGTGACGCAAAGGCGCAAGGTCGCAAAGACGCAGAGAATAATTCTGGAAAAGGTTTTTGAAGGATAGCTTTCATAAATGTTTATCCACCACATGTGATGCTCAGCAAAACATGTCTTGCGGATTCTTTGCGTCTTTGCGCCTTTGCGTCACAAGGGTTTTTTACTGTTCCGGTTTCTTCAGCTGTTTCTTCAGCGCCATGTTCGCTTTCTGCCGCAGGGTTTTCATGTTGGGCGCGTGGCTGCCAGCCTTGCGCTGCTTGACCAGCACCACCAACGGGTTGCGCGGCTTGCGCGGGGCCTTGAATTTCAGTCTCATGCCGCGTTTGCCTGGGTGGCTGCTTGCCGGGCTTGCAGGTGCGCGCGGCGCTGGGCGCGCATGTCCAACCAGTTGCGCCCGGCGATCAGCAGGCCCAGGCCGATGAAGGCGCCGGGCGGCAGGATGGCGAGCAGAAAGCCCTTGTAATCGGGCAGCACGGTGATGATCCAGCCTTTGGCTTGCGGCCCCAGCGCGAGATCGATGCCGGACAGCAGGGTGCCCTGACCGGCGATTTCGCGAATGCCGCCCAGCACCACCAGCACGAGAGTCAGGCCAAGGCCCATCAGCACGCCATCGATGGCGCTGTGCAGGGGATGGTTCTTGGAAGCGTAGGCGTCTGCGCGGGCCAGCACGATGCAGTTGGTGGTGATGAGCGGAATGAAAATGCCCAGCACCAGATACAGCGGATGGGCAAAGGCATTGAACACCAGATCGATGATGGTAACCAGCGCGGCGATGATGAGGATGAAGACCGGAATGCGGATTTCGTGCGGCACGAAATTGCGCGCGCTGGACACGGCCAGGCTGGACATGGCCATCACGAAAATGGTGGCCAGCCCCAGCGACAACGCGTTGACCACGTTATTGCTGATGGCCAGCAGCGGGCACAGCCCCAGCAGTTGAACCACGCCGGGGTTCTGTTTCCACAGGCCGTTTTCGGCGAGTTTGGCTAAGGTGGCTTTGTCGATCATACTGGGCTAGCCTCAATGGGTTTGAGCAGCACATCGCGATGCTTGTGAAAGTATTCTAGCGCCTGTCGCACCGCCTTGACGATGGCGCGTGGCGTGATGGTCGCGCCGGCGCGCGAATCGAACTCGCCGCCATCCTTTTTTACACGCCAGCGGGATTTGTCGTTTTGGCTTCGCCGAAACTCGCCCCAATGCGCGGCTTGCGCGGGCTCGTTTTCTTCCAGGCGTTTGCCATTGAATTGCAGTACCCACCGGCTTTTGGCGAATTCGATGTAATCGCCCAGTCCCGGTGTCTCCTTGTGCTTGGTGACACGCACGCCGGTGATGACGCCCTCCGCTGTAATGCCAATGAGCAGGCTGATATCGCCGCTGTATCCCTCTGGCGCGATGGCCTCCAGCACGATGCCGGACGGGGTGTTGTTTTTGGTTGCCAGCCACATGCCGGAAGATTTGCGCGTACCAAGGAGATCGTCGGCAGGCAGTTCGCGATGACTGGCGAGCAGATCGTTGTCGTAAAACGCCTTGGGCAGCACCTGATCGATGAGGGCAAGCTTCTCGGCCTGTTCACTTTTCTCGATGATGGGCCGGGTCTGACGGAAGGTGTAGGCCATCATCGCTGTGCCGATGATGGCGAAGATGAACAGAATGACGCTGGTGCGGGAGGCATTCCGCAATATCGGATTCATTTCTTTTTCGCTGTTCTCAATTGTCTCAATCCTTCGCCGTACCAAACACGCGCGGCTGGGTCCAGGCATCGATCAGCGGCACGCACAGGTTCATCAGCAGAATGGAAAACGCCACGCCATCCGGATAGCCACCGAATGCGCGGATGATGACGGTGAGAAAACCCGCACCGAGGCCGAATATCAGGCGGCCTTTGGGTGTGGTGGAACCGGAAACCGGATCGGTGGCGATGAAGAAGGCGCCCAGCATGCTGCTGGGCATGGCAATCTGGAACCATGGCGCAGCATAGCGGCCGGTATCGAACCAGTGCAGAAAACCGGCAGTGAGCCAGATACCGGCCAGGAAAGCCACCGGCACCTGCCAGGGCACGATGCGAAATGCCCACAGCGCAATGCCGCCGACAAGATAAGCCGCAGCGACCCATTCGCTGCCCACGCCGCCAATTTGGCCAAAGATCCTGCTTGCGCCATGGATTTCGTCCAGCGTGTGTTGTTGCATGAGGCCCGTGCGCACGGTATCCAGTGGCGTTGCCGAGATGATGGCGTCGAGGTTCACGCCATCCGGCAGCGTGTCGGCAAAAATGAGGCTCAGGCTTTCGGTGAAATTTGGCGCGTGACCGGCAAGTGACAACGGCGCGGACCACTGCGTCATCTGCACCGGGAAGGAAATGATGAGGACGGCAAAGCCGATCATGGCCGGGTTGAATATGTTTTGACCCAGCCCGCCATACAGATGCTTGGCCACGCCGATGGCAAAGATCATGCCCACCAGCGTCATCCACCACGGCGCCAGCGGCGGGATCGACAGCGCCAGCAGCCAGGCGGTGACCACTGCGCTGCCATCGGTGAGAAAGGGCTTGAGTGGATAGCCGCGAAGCCTGAGGGCGAGCGCCTCGATGCCCAGCGCGAGGAGCGAAGCCCAGACCAGGTTGATGACAATGCCCCAGCCAAATTGCCACACATAAACCAGTACGCCCGGCATGAGGCAGGCCAGCACCAGGGTCATCACGCGGGTGACGCTGGTGTTGGGGGGAAGGGTATGGGTCGAGGCCGTCATAAATGCTTTTCTGGTTCTATGGTCTTCTTCGCCATTTCACGAATCCTGGCGCGGCGCGCTTCGATCTCGGCAATTTCGGCACACTGCTCGGGGGTGAGGTTGTCGGTATTTTTCGGTGCGACGCCAGCCTTTTTTGCCTGCGCGCGTGCCAGTGCTTCAGCGATGAGTTTTTTCTTGGCGTCCTGCTCGTCTGTGGTGAGGGTTGGTGCTTCGGCCTTCTTGGTCTGTGCCTTGGCGGCGAGACGTTCGGCCTTTTCCTTCTTTTCGCGCTCGAGTCGAAACAGGCGGAACTCATGACGCTCGCGCGCGATGTCGGCGGCGTGTTTTTCCTTCTCGCGCGCCCAGATTTCGCTCTTGGCAAAGCGGTAGTAATCCACCAGCGGAATGTGGCTGGGACAGACATAGCTGCAACAGCCGCATTCGATGCAATCGAACAGATTGTATTCCTGCGCCTTGCCGAAATTTTTCGCGCGGGCAAACCAATACAGCTCTTGTGGTTGCAACTGCGCGGGGCACACCCTGGCGCATTCGGTGCAGCGGATGCAAGGCAGCTCGCGCGGCTTGGGCGGGAACAGCTCGGCGGATTTCACCAGCACGCAATTGGTTGCCTTGACCACGGGCGCTTCGGGTTGCACATCGAATCCCATCATGGGTCCGCCCATGATGAGGCCTGTCGTGCCCTCACGTTCCCCTGCATGCATGACGAGTTCGCCCATGGGCGTGCCAATCAGGGTTTCGTAATTCTGCGGCCCCAGCACATGACCGGTGACTGTGACGATGCGCGAGATAAGCGGCTCGCCATGCAGGATGGCGCGGGCCAGCGCGTAGGCCGTGCCGACGTTGAACACCTGCACGCCGATGTCGGTGGAAAGTTTTCCCGACGGCGTTTCGAGTCCAGTCAAAGTTTGCGTGATCTGCTTGCCGCCTCCGCCAGGGTAGCGCGTGGGCATGGCGGCAATTTCAATCTGGAGGCCGAGCTTTTCCGCCGCGGCCTGCATGGCGGCGATGGCTTCGGGCTTGTTGTCTTCGATGCCGGCGATGACAGTCTGCGCGCCCAACAGATGCTGCATGATGCGCGCGCCCTGCAATACTTCTTCGGCGCGTTCGCGCATGAGGCGATCGTCGCAGGTGATCCACGGTTCGCACTCGCCGCCGTTGAGAATCAGCGTATGGATGGGCTGATTTTTTGGATCGAGCTTGATGGAGCTCGGGAACACCGCGCCGCCAAGACCGGCAATGCCCAGGTCGCGCACATAGCCGCGCACGGCGGCGGGATCCAGACTCTGCCAGTCGAGCGGCTGCAGTTCGGTCCATGTGTCGTGGCCGTCGGTGTCGATGGTGATGCACAAGTCAGGCAGGCCTGAGGGGTGCGCGACGGCATGCAGGCCGATTCCCGTCACCACGCCGGAGGATGACGCGTGTACGGCGGTGGAAACATAACCATCTGCCTGGCCGATCATCTGGCCTTTCAGCACTTTGTCGCCAACCTTGACGATGGGCTTGGCCGGCTGGCCGATATGCTGTCGCATGGGGATGAACAGGCGGTTGGGAATGAAGGGCGCGTGGATCGGTCGAGCGGAGGACTCGGCCTTGTGCTCTTCGGGATGGATGCCGCCTGGAAAACGATGCAAGGTTCTCATGCCGCCTGCTTGATCCTGAAAACGGGATACTTCCATTTCCAGTGCGGCAGATCCTCCTTCAACACCACCATGGAAATGCAGTCCACCGGGCAGGGCGCCACGCACAGCTCGCAGCCGGTGCACTCGGAGGCGATGATGGTGTGCATCTGCTTGGCGGCGCCTAGAATGGCATCCACCGGGCAGGCCTGGATGCACAGCGTGCAGCCGATGCAGAGATTTTCGTCGATGAAGGCCACGGCCTTGGGTTTGGGTTCGGCATCAAGCGGCTTGACTTCCACGCCAAGCAGTTCGGCCAATTTCTTGACGCCTTCCTCGCCGCCGGGCGGGCATTTGTTGATGTCGGCCTCGCCCTTGGCAATGGCTGTGGCGTAGGGCTTGCAGCCGGGGTAACCGCACTGGCCACACTGCGTTTGCGGCAGGATGGCGTCGATCTTTTCCACCAGCGGGTCGCCTTCGACCTTGTAGCGCAGGGCGGCGTAGCCCAGAACCGCGCCCAGCACGATGGCAATACCCGCCATGACGAGGATGGCGGTCAGCATTAAATTTTTACCAACCCGGAAAAGCCCATGAAGGCCAGGCTCATCAGCCCGGCGGTGATCATGGCAATGCTGGTGCCTTGGAAAATCTTCGGCACATCGGCGGCCTCCATGCGTTCGCGTATGCCTGCAAACAGGACCAGCACCAGCGTAAAGCCAATGGCGCCGCCTGCGCCAAAGATCAGCGATTCGGCAAAGTTGTGCTGCGCTTGTGCGTTTAGAAGTGGAATGCCGAGCACGGCGCAGTTGGTGGTAATCAGCGGCAGATAAATCCCCAGCACCTGATACAGCACCGGGCTGGTTTTGTGGATGAACATTTCAGTGAACTGGACAATGCCCGCAATCACGACCACGAACGAAAGTGTCCGCAGGTAAAACAGATCCGTGCCGAGCAGGTACTCGTTGATGAGATAGGACGCGCCCGAAGCCAGCGTCAGCACGAAGGTGGTGGCCAGTCCCATGGAAACCGAAGTTTCCAGTTTTTTCGAGACGCCCATGAAAGGACACAGTCCAAGAATCTTGGACATGACGATGTTGTTGACGAACACCGTGGCGATGAGCAGCAGAAAGTAGTGTTCCAAACCTTGTATCAGGAATGCCGGAATGCCTGAATTATCAGGCTTTGACGCGGGATATTCAACCGGATTGGGGATGGGGTTTCAGGGGGGAATTTGAGCATGCTGTTTGGTAAGGAGAGGCAGCCCAGAGGGGAAGTTAAAACCGAAATCCCCCGGCGCTTCGCGCCACCCCCTTTATCAAGGGGGTTGAATTGAGCCCCCCTTGATAAAGGGGGTTGGGGGGATTTGCTTTTGGAGTTTGTATTTTTATCCCGTCTGCATGGCCGCAGCCAGAAGGTGGAGGGCGGAGCAGCGTGGCGCAGCATGTTTGAGCCCTGCTTCTTCTGCAAACATCAAGCGGGGCGAGTTCTGCGCCGCCCGCTTGGAACCTTCTGGCTAAGGGCACCCGAAGGGCCATGCAGCCGGGTCGTCTTTCTTTGGTTCCTTTCTTTGACGAAGCAAAGAAAGGAACTTGCTGCCGGGCAACCCCGGCCAAACATCCTTAAAGTCGATATTGACGGCAATTGCCCGCCGGCATCATCCTGCTTGACGAATATCCTCCGCCAGCCCTGGATAAACAATTTCGCCACTGTGGATTTGCAGGCCGTTTTTCAGGTGGGGGTTGGCTTCCAGCGCGGCGAGTCCCTTGTCTGCCAACGCCTGCACAAAAGGCAGGGTGACGTGGGAAAGCGACAGGGTGGCGGTGCGCGCGACCGCGCCGGGCATGTTGGTCACGCAGTAATGCACGATGCCTTCCTCGACATAGAACGGCTCGCTATGCGTGGTAGGACGCGAGGTTTCGCAGATACCGCCCTGATCGATGGCGACATCCACCAGCACTGAACCCGGTTGCATGGATTTGAGATGCGCGCGGGACAGGAGTTGCGGCGCCCGGCGGCCCGCGACCATGGCCGCGCCGATGACAAGGTCGGCTTCCTTCACGCTGGCCGCAATTTCCTCGGCGCCGGCAAAGCCGGTTTCGATGCGCGCATCGAACAGCGCTTCGGCATGACGCAGTTTTTCCGCCTTGCGGTCGAGCAGCTTGACCTGCGCGCCCAGACCGATGGCCACGCGGGCGGCATTCATGCCGACGTTGCCGCCGCCGAGGATGACCACGCGCGCGGGCGCCACGCCCGGCACGCCGGTAATCAGCGTGCCGTTGCCGCCGTAGGGACGCATCAGCCCCAGCGCCCCCATCTGCGGCGCCATGCGGCCAGCGATTTCCGACATGGGTGCGAGCAGCGGAAAGCCACCCGTATCATCCGTTATGGTTTCGAAGCCGATGGCGGAGACATGCCGGTCGATCAACACCTCGGCAAGTGTTGGCGCGGCTGCAAGATGGAGAAAGCAGAACAATATCTGGCCCGGATGAAGCAACAGACTCTCCTGTGCCTGCGGCTCCTTCACCTTGACAATCATGTCGGCTGCATAAATTTTTGCCGGGCTTTCGACGATTTCCGCGCCGGCCTGCTCATAGGCGGCATCGGTAAAACCGATGCCCTTGCCGGCATCGGATTGAATCCTTACTGTATGTCCGGCGCGAGTCAGCGCGGCCGCGCCGTCTGGTGTCAACGCAACGCGGTATTCGTGGTTCTTGGTTTCCTTGGGAATGCCAATCAGCATGGTTTGCCCTAATTGATAACTGACAGGCCTAGTTTATTCAAGAAAGGCTACTTCAAGCCATACTTCTCCAATAATCGATAGATGTTGCGTTCACTGACTCCCAGTATGGCGGCAATGCGGCCGCGATGTCCGGCATACTTGTTGACGAGCGTCTCAAGATAGCGCCTTTCCATTTCCTCCAGGCTGGGATCGTGATCGAAATGAAGATCCACCTTGGCCGGGCGCTCGACAGGGCCATTGAGCGCAAAATGTTCGGGGCGGATTTCCTCGCTGGCGCCGGAAAGAATGACGGCGCGTTCAATCATGTTGCGCAGTTCGCGCACGTTGCCCGGATAGTTGTATGACATCAGCAGGCTCATGGCGGGCGGCGTAACCCGTTTGTTGTAACGCCTCGAGAATTTGTGATGAGCCAGGATGTGATTGACCAGTTGAGGAACATCGGACAGACGCTCGCGCAGTGGCGGGACCTTTATCGTGAAAGCCGACAACCGGTAGAACAGGTCGGTGCGGAAGCTTCCCTCCGCACTCATTTTCTCCAGATCACGGTTGGTGGCGGCAACGATACGGACATTTGCCTGCAAATCCTTGACGCCGCCCAGTCTGCGAAATTGACCGGTTTCCAGGACACGAAGCAGTTTGGCCTGGATGGCCGGCCCGATTTCGCCAATCTCGTCCAGAAACAGTGTGCCGCCGCTTGCTGCTTCGATCAGCCCCGGCTTTTGACGTTCGGCACCGGTAAAAGCGCCCTTCTCATGGCCAAACAATTCCGATTCGAACAAATTCTCTTGCAGTGTGCAGCAATCCACCGCGACAAAATTGCCCTCGGCACGCGGACTGCGGGTATGGATGGCGTGCGCAACCAGTTCCTTGCCTGCGCCGCTTTCTCCCGTGATCAGGACCGTGGCGTCGGTAGAAGCCACTGCCTCGACCAGTTGCAACACTTCTGCAATGGCCGAACTCTTGCCTACCATCGTGGCGGCAGGGTCCGGCCGCAGACGCGATTTGCAATACTGGTGATCACGCTGCATGTTGCTCATTTCGAGCACTCGGTCGATTTTCAGTTCCAGTTCGTCCGGATTGACTGGTTTGGTGAGATATTCCATCGCACCTGCCTTCATGGCAGCAACGGCTTCCTGCACTGTGCCGTACGCAGTCAGGACGATGACGGGGTGTTCACTGGCGATGGAAGGCAGAATGTCCATGATGTTGGCATCCGGCAGGCGCACGTCGTTGATGATAAGGCTGGGTTCGGTCCTTGTGAGATGCGAGCGTGCCTCGTTCCAGCCGAACACCCCATCGGCTGAATAGCCCATACGCTTGATTTCACCGACCAGCAGCTTGTTGAGCAACCGATCGTCCTCAATGATCAGTATCAGCGGTTTGGAAGTCATTGCTGCAATTGGCAGGCGGCGTCAGGCAGTTCGACGACAAATGTGCTGCCTGTTCCAGGCTGGCTTTCAAACACGATATTTCCGCCGTAATTCAGAACGATCGACCTGCAGATGGAAAGCCCCAGACCGGTACCCTTCCTGCCGTCAGCACGATGGCTGTAAAAGGGTTCAAATATATGAGGCGCATCGGCCGGATTGATGCCGACGCCCGTATCGGTAAAGACGATTCTCACTTTGTTGCCCTGTTGCTGTGTCCTGACATGAAGCGCTCCGCCATCGGGCATGGCATGAAGCGCGTTTTGCGCCAAGTTTAGCACCACCATCCGAAGTTCACTGTCCGAAGCCAGCACGCGTGGACTCGACGCAGCAAAATCTGTATCGAAGCTCACTTTTGCCGCCTCGGCCTCCCATGTCAGCAAGGACAGGGTTTCCTTCACCACCGGGTTAACCTCGACCAGTTGAGCATTGCCTGGCGATGCGATGCCCAGTTTCAACAGTCGTTCGGTGATTTCGATGCAGCGGTCGATTTCGCCATCGACCAGTTTCAGGTAGTTGAGCATTCCACCGCTGCTTTCCGTGGTCTTGTCGACCGCTCTCAGCATGGCATGCAAGGCGATTCGCACCGAAGCCAGCGGATTATGGATTTCGTGCGCCACGCCCGTGGCCAGCTGTGCCATCTCGGCGAGCTTCTGCTCCTGCGAGAACTTGACGATGCGCGCCAGATCGCGACAGGACTCCACGATGAACAATCTCTCCTTTACGCCAATTCTCAGCCGCATTGGCGCGGCAATGACTTCAACCTGATTGGTGCTGCCATCCCCGCGCTTGAAATCCATCAGGGTCTTGCACTGCCTTCCGCTATGACGGATTTCATGGATAGGGCACAGTGCCAGCGAGGGCGGGCAGGGCTGTGGCAGGCCGTGGCTGGAGGCGTGGCAGGTCAGGCCCTTGCACGTTTGGCCTACGTCACGTCCGATGATCGAACGGAAAGCCTGGTTGTCGAGTACCACGAGAAAAGTATCGGGATCAATGACGCGTATGCCGTCCGGAATGGCGTCAACCAGTGCTTGAAGGAAAGCCTCCTGCTCAAGGGTTTGATTGAGCAGGGATTGAAGGTTGTTTGCCATTTGATTGAACGTGGAACTCAGCTGAGCCAGTTCATCATTCCCCTCGATGCTGACGCGCGTATCAAGCAGGCCCCTGGCCAGATCGGTGCTGCCCGAGGCCAGCCGGGTGACCGGCTTCAGGACCAGATTCCTGATGAACCAGCTGCCGCCTGCAAGCGTCAGGAGCAGTAAAAGCGCACCCATGCCGCCCAGTGCCATGGCGGATTTCGCCGCGCGCTGGCGTATCGGCGCGGCATCGTAGTCGACCACCAGCACGCCATTGATGGGATGCGTGGCGGGAGAGCCATGACAGATCGAGCATTGCGGTTTGTTGGCAACTGCATTGATGCTGCGCATGACCTCGCGGCCCTTGGCATCCAGGGTGAAGTTGGTAAACAGATCATGGGCAACAGGCTGATCCGGACAGTTCAGGCAGACGCCATGCGTCTTAAGCGGGAAACGCGTTCTCAGCAGCGAGGAGTCTGAAGCAAAGCGGATTTCCTCATTGGGTGCAAGAATCATCGCGTTGTGGATGCCGGGCTGCCTGCCCAGACGATCGACTATGTCAATGAGGCCAGGGAGGTCGCGCTTTAGCATGGCGTTTTCCAGTGAGGCCTGCAGCAGCAAATTGACCTCGGCTGCCGCCTCACTGCGTTCCTGGGTTAATTGATGCCGGTAAATCATCCAGCTCAGGCCAAGCAATATCACCGAAAGCGTGGTCAGTCCGACTGTTGCGCCTAAAAGAAATTTCTGTCGCAGCCCTGCCATTGGCATCAAGCGCATTTCCTGGATCCTTGATGATTGCATGCTTTCCAGCACACTCGATGTCTGATTCTTTCTGGTTTTGATGACAATCGCAACAGAATCCAGAATTCTAGAACTTCATCCCGTTGCCAAAATGACAGTGTGTGAAAATCCTTGCGGCGCAAGGCATCCAGACTCTTCATGAATTTCTTGCATGGCGCGGAAGGTTTTTCTGACTGACAAAATTGCAGGTCTCACAATCGATATCCAAATTTTCGGGCCAGTTTTCTGACAATTTGGCATTTCATTAGGGTTGCATGACGCGTCGCACTTCGGGCCTCTGGAAATTTCTTTTTGTCTACAAATAGTTGACGATTCTTAACGAGTTGGCACATCGCCTGCTCTAGTGCCTTCACCAAACAAAAAGCGGATGTCTGGAGGGTAGGCATGAAATATTCAGATAAAGCGGGCAAGACCTTGCTTGCAATCATTGCTGCAATTTCGTTTGTCGATATTGCATTGGGCGATGAGTACCCGATCGCCGGGCTCGACCCATCGGTTCGGCCTGCGGGTGCGCCTGTCATCACCTCCTATCCGAAATATGCGGCGTGGTACCGCCATGCCCTGACTGGTGTTGTTAAACCTTATCCGGCAAGTCTGCGTTTTCTTGAAAGCCAGGGTCCCTGGCACACGCCATTTGTGCGGCCCGGCATGACGGGACCGTATGACATTCGAAATTGGCATGGTTCTGCTGCAAGCGGAACGGGTCAAGCCGCCGAGAAGCGGTAAACAGGGAGCGTCCCCCTCGGACGTATTTAACCGGTTTTGAAGGCGCAGGAAAAATTTCCTGAAAATTCGCAACCTGGTTCGCATCAATCAAAGGAGTTAATCATGGGTCGAATGCAAAAGTTGAAGCTTGTTGTGGCAGTTGTAGGCGCACTTGCTTTGGGTACAACCGTGGCTGCAGACAAACAGTCCGGCATGAGCGGCATGTCTGGAATGTCAGGTATGTCGGGCATGGGCGGCATGAGCGGCTTGGACGGTATGTCAGGCATGGGCGGCATGTCTGGAATGTCAGGCATGTCGGGCATGGGCGGCATGAGCGGCATGTCTGGTTATTTCCGCATCTCTCCCTCTGGTGAAATCTTCTTCTATCCCGTTCAGCAGGGCATGTCAGGTATGGGCGGCATGTCAGGTATGTCGGGCATGGGCGGAATGAGTGGAATGTCAGGCATGGACGGCATGTCAGGCATGGGTGGCATGTCAGGGATGTCCGGCATGGGCGGAATGAGCGGAATGTCAGGCATGGGCGGAATGTCAGGGATGTCCGGCATGGGTGGAATGTCAGGCATGAGTGGCATGTCCGGCATGTCAGGTAACTGGGTGCCCGTGTACACCCCTTATGGCGTGATGTGGATGAAACAGTCTGGCATGAGCGGCATGTCCGGTATGGGTGGCATGAGCGGCATGTCGGGAATGGGTGGAATGTCGGGCATGAGCGGCATGTACGGCATGAATCCTGGCATGGGCGGCATGTCCGGCATGTACGGCAGTTGGTCTCCGCCTTACTAAGGTAGGCGTTGTGTCTGCACCCATCTTGGGTGCAGACATTTTCTTACTCAACACATGGCGATATAAGGAGGATGGCTTGAAGGAGTTCGATGAAACCTGTTGCAGGGGCCTGCTGAAGCTGGGTGTGGGGTTGACGGCGCTGCTTTGGATGACACTCGTTTTGGCCAATGGCGCCGAAGCGAGGAAATCATATCAAGCTGCCAAGTGGAGTCCGATTCATTTCAAGCCTGCCATCGACACGGCGGAAGACAAGGATTGTTTGACGTGCCACGCCGAAGTGCTGGCGCCGAGCGTTCGAGAGCACTCTCCCGCGGGCGTGCAAGCCGGGAAATCGATGGCCTGGTACCAGACGCTGGATACATACGCCGGTGCCCAGGACACGCTACATCGTCGGCATATGTCCACCGATTTTGCCGGGCGCGTGATGAGCATGCGCTGCAATACCTGCCATCAGGGTCACGACCCGCGTGCCGAGGCGCCGGGTTCTTCGGCCACCGCGCAGGGTAATGGTTACAACCTGCGCAAACTGGTGGACACCAATACCTGTTTGATGTGTCACGGCAAGTTCAATTACGAGGTGATGGGATTGCCAGGCCCATGGTCTCAGCACGGGGAAACTTTCGCCAACAACTGCCTGCTGTGCCACGACAACATCCGCACCAGCCGGCACCAGGTCAATTTTCTCAAACCAGCCGAAATCGAGGCGGCCGGCAAGGAGTCCGCGGACAGTTGTTATGGATGCCACGGCGGCCGCGCCTGGTATCGAATCAGCTTTCCCTATCCCCGTCATGCCTGGAAGGGCATGGACAAGGAAATCCCTGAATGGGCGAAAAACCGTCCCACGCAATCCGATCCGCGTTTCCTGATCGGCTTGCCGATACATTCAGACGCCGCTCAGTCCAGGCCGGTCAAATCGAGCAAGCCGGCCAGGGTGAACAGGCGACCTGGCAAAACCATCCAGTCGCGAATCAGCGCTAAAAAAAGCCCGCTTGAAGTGAAAAGGAAAAGCCATGTCCGCAAGTAAATACGATTTGCATGCAATTGCCGAGCGACTCAACAATGCCGCGCGCCGGGACTTTCTAAAAACCACCGCGGCTGGCGCCGGCGTGATGGCGGCAGGCGGGCTGATCGACCTCGCCGCGCCAAGGGAAGCCAAGGCGTTTGCATACGAGCCTTATCCAACCGATGATCAACTGACGACGGTGGTGACCTCCTGCGCGCATAACTGCGGTTCGCGCCATGTGCTGGTCGCGCACAAGAAGGGCGATGTGATCGTGCGTCTGTCCACGGACGATGGGCGATACCAGAAGGATGGCCACTTCGGCAAGGACACGTTTGAGGAACCGCAACTACGTGCCTGTCTGCGCGGGCGTTCCTATCGCCAGCGCCTGTATTCCGCCGAGCGGTTGTTGTATCCGATGGGCCGCGTGGGCAAGCGCGGCGAAGGCAAGTTCAAGCGCATCTCGTGGGACGAGGCGCTGGGCTATGTCAGCAAGAAAATGATCGAGATCAAGGACAAATACGGCCCGACTGCCTTACTCGATCAATCCTACGCGGGCGCGTCCTACGGCGTACTGCACAAGTCCGACCAGATCGAAGGACTGCTTGGACGCTTCATGGGCATGTTCGGCTGCCGCACCAATTCGTGGTCGGTACCGTCCTACCAGGGCACGACGACAAGCTCGCGCTGGACTTTCGGCACCATCGAGGACGGCAACGAGGATGACGCGTTCGCGCATTCCAAGCTCATCATCATGTGGGGCTGGAATCCGGCCTATACCTTTCACGGCGGCAACACGTTTTACTACATGCGGCTGGCCAAGCAGAACGGCTGCAAGTTCGTGCTGGTCGATCCGCAATACACCGATTCCGGCGCGGCCTACGATACCTGGTGGATACCGATCAAGCCCAATACCGATGCGGCGATGATGGCCGGGATGGCGCACTATATCTTCACCAATAATCTGCACGACCAGCAATTCATCGATAAATTCTGCATGGGCATGGATGCCGGGACCATGCCAGAATGGGCCGGAAGCACGCCCAATGGCAAGGAAAACTTCAAGGATTACATCCTCGGAAAATACGATGGCGTGGCCAAGACGCCGGAATGGGCATCTGAAATCTGCGGTGTGCCAGCGGCCGACATCAAAAAGCTTGCACATATGTACGCCACCACCAAACCGGCTGCGCTGAAGGCATCGTGGGCGCCGGGACGCAACGCCTACGGCGAGCAATACAACCGCATGGCGGCGGCCTTGCAGGCCATGACCGGAAACATCGGCATCCTCGGCGGTTGCGCCGAGGGTGTGGGCAAGGCCTGGCACGCGGAGGCCGTCGCCTATCCCTACGATCAATATGCCAACACCTGGTTTGCCTCCATCAAGTCAGACCGCTGGGCGCATTGCGTGCTGAACTATCCAAACGTCAAGCGCGAGGAGATCGGATTGTGGCCGCGGCAGGATGCGACCGATGGCCAGATTCCCAACATCAAGGGCATTTTCTGGCAGGGCTCGGACTGGTTCAACCAGCTCACCAACATCAACAAGGAGATCGAGGCGATCAAGAAACTCGAGCTTGTGGTGTGCATGGATTCGACCATCACGCCATCCGGGCTGTGGGCGGATGTGCTGTTGCCGGTGTCCACGCATTTCGAGCGGCACGACGTGGCGCTGCCCTGGTACAAGGGGCATTACTACATCCACCGGCCCAAGGTCATCGAGCCGCTGGGCGAGAGCAAGACCGACTTCCAGATATTTACCGAACTGGCATGGAGAATCGGCGGGCCGACTTTCGGCCGTGCATACAACCCGAAAGCCAGCCGCGAATATTTCCATTACAACGATGCCGTTGACGAAGCCTATTTGCGCGAATGGTGGGAACACAAGGTCATGGCGCATCAGGGCGTGACCATGCCGTGGGAGGAATTCAAGCGCCTGGGGGTGTACAAATTCAAGCTGGACAAGCCGCATGTGGCCTTCCGCGAGCAGATCGAAAATGGCAAACGATTCGATACCCCATCCGGCAAGATCGAAATCCTCAGCACCGAACTCGCCTACATCGGCGACTGGACCAAGACAAAGTACGGCTCACACATCCCTTCCATTCCCAAGTGGATCGAGCCTTGGGAATCCTTGAATCATCCGAAAACGAAGGAGTACCCCTTCCATCTCATCACTCCGCATCCGCGCCATCGCACGCATTCCATTTTCGCCAACTGTTCCTGGTTGCAGGAAACCTTCGAGCAGGAGTGCACCATCAATGCCAGTGATGCCAAGAAACTTGGCGTGGCGACGGGCGATACGGTGGAAGTATGGAACGAACGCGGAAAAGTTGTGGTGCCAGTGTATGTCACCGAACGGGTCATGCCCGGTGTCGTGGTGATCCATGAAGGCGCCTGGATGCAGCTGGATGAGAACGGCGTCGACCGGGGCGGCAATCCGGACTTTCTCACGCTCGATGAGCCCAGCCCGGCCGGTTCGTTTGCCTACAACACCGTGCTGGTGAATATCAGGAAAACCGAACTTGAACACAACCCTGGGTGGGACAAGACGAGCATATCGCGATCCCAGGTGTTTCGCCGCGACAATTGAGGAGGATGGGAAATGGCTGAGGAAAAAGACCTTGCGAAAATCAAGGAAGCCGTCAAGCGGCACAAGAAGGAAGTCTATGTGCCGGTCGTGCCGGAGATGCAGCTTGGATTCATCCACAACAACGTCGACTGCATCGGCTGCCGGGCCTGTGAAATCGCCTGCAAGGACAAGAACGGGCTTGCGCCAGGGCCGCGTTTCCGTAATGTGATGTATGTCGAAGGCGGGGCCTTCCCGGACGTGTATGCCTACAAGGTCAACATGTCGTGCAATCACTGCGCGGAGCCCGCGTGCCTGCCCACCTGTCCGACTGGCGCGATCTTCAAGCGCAAGAAGGACGGTATCGTCGACATTGATTCCACGCTGTGCATCGGCTGCCGGCGCTGCGAGGCGGCCTGTCCCTATGGCGCGCCGCAGTTCATCCCGGAACGCAATATCGTTTCCAAGTGCAACATGTGCGTGGACGAAATCGATGCGGGACGCAAGCCCTATTGCGTGCAGGCCTGCATGATGCGCGTGCTGGATATTGGAGACATCGACAAGCTCAGAGCCGGTACATGGGTAACCAAGGCGATGGCCTCTCACGAGAAGCCGGTTGGCGCGGTCAAGAACATGGCCAACCCGGAACTGACCAAGCCATCGATCGTTTTTGTGGCGCACAGCAAAGCGGTGGTGAAATAACGTGGACGGATCAATGCCGGAAGATCAACCGCGCGACAGCTTACTCAGGCGGTTTTGCGAAGCGGCTGCCGCCGATCTGCTGATCCTGGCCAGCCTGCACCATGCCGAGGCTGATAATGCGCTCCTGTCAGCGCTGGCATCAAGGGATTTCCCTGGCAGTCTGGGTTTGAAGCTTTTCAGGCAAGAGGGCCAGGAGGCCATGAGCCTCTTGAAGAAGGCAATCGCCGAGTACGCGCCGCCATTGAGCCCGGAATTGCAAGACGAACTGGCGGCGGATTATGCCGCGATCTATCTCAACCACGACTACAGCGCCTCGCCCTTTGAATCGGTGTGGCTGGATGAAGACAAGCTCATCATGCAGGCGCCCATGTTTCAGGTGCGTGAGATCTACAAGAAACACGGCCTGGGCGTTTCAAACTGGAGAACCCGCTCGGAAGACCATCTGGTCGTGGAATTGCAATTCCTGGCCTGGCTGATGCTGGACACGAAAGACACGAATCTGGACGAGGCTGCCACTTTCATGGATGAGCATTTGCTGAGGTGGTTGCCTGAGTTTGCCGAGCGCGTGATCAAGCGATGTTCGACGCCATTTTATGCAGGCGCCGCCTGGCTGACATCGGCTTATTGCGATGAATTTCGCGACATGCTGGCGGGCATTCTTGGCGAATCTCGCCCTGGCCGTGAGGATATCGAAACGCGCATGCGGCCGAAGCAGGTTGCCCAACCCGTGCCGGTCAAGTTCGTGCCGGGCGCGTCGCCATCATGGTGAGTGATTCTCGAGAATTTGAGCTTTGTAGGGGACAGGAAATGAAAAAGATCAAGACAATTCCAGTGCTTGTCCTTGCCACGGGCCTTGCCACCGGCCCCGTCCTGGCCAGCGAAGAGCTGGCGCAAAAGCATGGCTGCATGGCCTGCCATGGCGTTGACAAGAAGCTGGTAGGGCCTGCGTTCAAGGACATTGCAGTCAAGTACAAGGCTGAAAAGGGTGCCGTGACTTTACTTGCCAGACATGTACGAGGCGGCAGCAAGGGCGTGTGGGGTAATGCCGTCATGCCCCCGCAGGCCGGCATTAGCGATGACAATCTTGGTAAAGTGGTGAGATGGATACTGCAGCACTAGACCTGTCAGCCGTGGTTTTTCCAGAGCTGAATGCGGAGCGTTGTGTCCACGCAAGCCTGCCCCATGCTTCATGCCGTGCATGTGTCGACGCATGTCCGCGCTACGCCTGGATTCTTGGAGAGTCCGCGCTAAGGTTCAACGAGTACGCCTGTGATGAATGCGGGCTGTGCGTGCCGGTCTGTCCTCAACAGGCGATTCGTCTGCCCATGGTTTTCGAGCAACGTGAGGTGGCGGGCGAAGCGGCCATGATGGCGCATTGCCATTTTAGCGGTGTGGAGGATAAGGCTGGGCAGATTCCCTGTTTGCATGCCATCGGGCTGACCGAAGTGCTGCATGCCTGGAGCCATGGTCAGCGCGTATGGATTATCCGAAGGGGCGACTGCGGGAATTGCAATCGGGCAAAGTGCGTGCGGCTGGATTCACGAGTCGCGGCGCTCAATTCCGTGCTGTTGGCGCATGGACTGCCAAAGGTTATTTTGCGCGACCTGTCGGCGGCGGCCTGGAGCAGGCTTCTGAGCGGCCCAAAGGTCAAGGCAAGCGAGTCGCGCCGCCGCTTCCTATCCGTGCTGGGCGGATGCCCCGTCAAGACATTGGCAAGAAACGGTCATGACAATGCCGGGAAAAAACCCCTCGCGCCGGGCGAATATCTGCCAGAGAAACTGGATGCTTCATTGCCATGGCACGTGCAGATCGATCCGGCACGCTGCATTGCCTGTCACGCCTGTGCCCGCGTGTGTCCGCAAAACGCAATCGAGCAGGTGGAGGGGGATATACCTGCCTACCAACTGCATCACCGGCTCTGCACGGGCTGCGGCTTGTGCAGAGGCGTATGCAGCCATGACGCGGTTTCCTTGCGCATATGGGAGAAACCGCGAACCAACCAACTTGTGTTGCGTAATCATCATTGCAACTGGTGTGGGGTGAGCTTTCAGGCGCCGGTTGGGCGGGGAAATATCTCGACATGCTTGATATGCGCCAGCGCCAGTCCGAAGCGGAATTTGCGTCAGGTTGTGAGCTGATTTATCAAGGCCTGATTGACGCCGGCATGCTTGATGTCAGGAAAGCCGAAAGGCGAGGCGGTCACGATCTGCTGAGCAGTACGAGAATTGCCCTCAGCTCATCAAGAGGATCATCCCATTCCTCATACGGGTGATCCGTTCGCGCATACCAGTAGCGGCTGTTCCAGGTGTCCCCTTCGATCTTGTGCAGCACGGCATGTATCCAGCAGGCAAGGGGATCGTACTCGTCCTGCTGGACGATTTCATGGGCTTTGTGCCAATTGCCCATGAGCGCGGCTTCGACGGATTCACGGAGTGTCTGGCGATCCATTTGAGCTTGCGATGTTCGGTTTGCCACGCACGGTCAGTCTGGTTTCGTCCAGCAACCTGTCGTGCTCATCCAGCAGCTGGATGGTATGAACTCCGGCGGAAGGGGGCCAGCGCCAACCCTGATCGGCCTGTTGTGCGTCCTTGCCGTCCACCTTCCATTTCAGGCCGGGGCGAGATGGCCTGGCTCTGAAATGAACGATCTGGTGTGTTTCTGGAATATCAGGGTCGAGTGCCAGCATGGCGCCATGGCCGGGGCCGATGATGCGTGGCTGGGCGATGCCAGCTTCCGGCAGACTGACCTGCGTCATTTCCGTCCCCTTGAGGAAGGCTTCCCTGCGCGGCGGCTCGATGGCCGGGTCAAAGCGGACGGTTTGCAGCGTGATGCCGGCTGGCGGTTTGAGCGCGCGGCCGGCTTGTTTTGCATGCAGATGATTCATGATGGCCTGCCACACCGGCGCGGCGCCGGTCACGCCGGAGACATCGTGCATCGGCTCGCCGGAGGCATTGCCGATCCACACGCCGACGGTGTAGCGATCCGAGTAGCCCACGCACCAGTTGTCGCGCATGTCCTTGCTGGTGCCGGTCTTGACGGCGGACCAGCCGGATGTGGAAAGCGCGTTGTCCAGGCCGAAGGTCAGCGCGCGGGCCTCGCGGTCGGACAGGATATCGCCGATGATCCAGGCGGTGGCAGCAGACATGACGCGCTTGCGATGATTTCCAGCCCCCTCTCCCCAACCCCTCTCCCACGAGGGGAGAGGGGCGTTAAGAGCGGCCTCCCGTGAGGAGAGAGGAGAGACCCATGTAAGCATGCCGCCATTGGCAAGTGCGCGGTAGGCATTGGTCAGTTCAAGCAGGGTGACTTCCGCGCCGCCCAGCGCGAGCGAGTAGCCATAGTAATCGGCATCGCGCGTCAGGGTCGAGAATCCAAGCTTTTTCAACTGGTCGTAAAAGGGTTCGTATCCCAACAGCACGAGCGTGCGAACGGCGGGTACGTTGAGCGAGGAACCCAGCGCGGTTCTCATCGACACCCAGCCCTTGAAATCGCGGTCGTAGTTCTGCGGCAGGTACTGGCCACCCGCGGTTTCCACCGACAGCGGCGAGTCGTCGAGCAGCGAGGCGGCGGTCAGGGTCTGGCGCTCGATGGCCAGCGCATACAGGAACGGCTTGAGCGTGGAGCCGGCCAGACGCGGCGCGCGCACGGCATCGACTTCGGGCGTATCCGACGTGGTCTGGCTGGAACCCACATAGGCGAGAATCTCGCCGGTTTTGTTGTCGAGCACGATGACCGCGCCGTCTTCCACCTGGCGGTCTTTCAGTTCGGCAAGCTGCTGTTGCAGCGTGCGCAGGGCAAGGCGCTGAAGGTTCGCATCGAGACTGGTTTTGACGATCTGTCCGGGCTGCCTCAACAAGCGCCGGGCAAGGTGCGGCGCGATCTGGTTTTGGAATGGAATGCGCGGTTTGACCACCAGGGTTGACCACGCCAATGCGGTGATGGTTTTGCAGTCCGGGCGTGGCGGTGAAAGCTTACTGGCCACATCGCAGGCGCGTTCAGCAACCTTGTCCGGTGTGGCGTTGGGTCCGCGCAGCAGCGCGGAAAGAAGACTCGATTCTGCCTTGTTCAATCCGGAAGGATGCTTCTGGAACAGTCCCCAGCTTGCGGCATTGATACCGGAAAGCTCGCTGCGAAACTGCACGGTGTTGAGATAGGCCTCCAGGATCTGCGGTTTGCTCCAGGATGTTTCCAGTTCGCGCGCGGCCCGCATCTGGTTCCATTTTTGCGCGTAGCTGCGCCCGTCCGCGCCACGGGCAAGTTTTGGATCAAGCTGGGCGGCCAACTGCATCGACAAGGTTGAGGCGCCGCGGTTGCTGTCGGTCAGCAGACGATCCCACACCGCGCCCAGCGTCGCCTTCCAGTCCACGCCGCCGTGTTCGTAAAAGCGCTTGTCCTCGGATGCGATGAGCGCCTCCTGCATGGCGGGCGAAAGCGCGTCGAGCTTGATCCAGGGCAACCGGCGCACGGTGTGATCGAGGCGCAGCGTGTGCAGCCGCTCTCCATTCCGGTCCAGCAGCCAGGCTTCGGAAACCTGGTACTGTGACTTGACCATGTCGAAACTGGGCAGGGCATGGGCTGCGGTAGCACTCACCAGGCAGGCGATAAAACCTGACGCAGAGGCGCAAAGGCGCAGAGGAACAGTTTTGTTCTCCCTTCTGTCATTCAGGAAAGTGGTTTTCACATCTCTCCCCCCTGGAAAAGAGAAATGCTACCGGGCTTGTAGAATGCAAACACCCTGATCCACACCCAACCCTTAAGCACCAAAGAATCACTCACGCTTTTTCTCTGCGCCTTTGCGCCTCAGCGTCAAAAAGAACTTCAGGCGTTTCATGGTTTGACAACCATCTCCGCCACAGGAAACTCGCCAAACAGCTCCGGTGCGTACATCGCTTCGACGCGCGTGGCGGGCAGTTTGTATTCGCCTTCGTTGTTGATGCGTACGGTGTACTCGACGGAGAATTGCCCCTTGGGTACCCAAGTATAGTAGGCGCGGAAGCTGTCGTGCGTGCGCTCCTCGTACGCTGGCCACACCCAGCCTTCGCGTTTCTCCCCGGATGACAGAATTGCCGAGTCACGCCCCAGTCCCGTGCCGAGGATGGTCGCGCCGGAGGGGATGGGGTCGCTGATGGCTACCCAGCCCATGTCGGTTTGCGCGTCGATATCGAGCCGCACGCGATAGACATCGCCGCGGTGCCAGGCATGGGGCGATTTTGCATCGATGGGCGTGATGGTACGCATGATGCGGTAGCCCGCATTCAAGGGCTGCTTGAGTGTAATGGCGGCCAGGCTGGAAACCGTGGCCCAGGGTTTGCCGCTGCCTGCGTGTTCCAGCTTGAGCGGCGCGGCGTCCTTGCTCCAGGGCAGCAGGGTGCTGGCTTCGGCTTGCTTCCAGTCGGCGCTGAAGGTTTTTCCAGCCAGCTCGGCGGCGGTTTTTCCCGATACCGGGACGGCTTCATGCTTTGCCGAGAACTTCTTCATTGCCAACACGCCCCAGGCATTGGCCACCGTGGTATGCCAGCGGCCCTTGTGCTGGCGTGAAAGCGTGCCGCGCACCAGCCGGCCGATGTCGTCCTGCCATGCCGGATCGTCGTTGGCAGCCAGCAATAAACGATTGGCGTTGACATCGCCGTTCCACATCAGCCACCACCAGGCGTCGTTTCTTTCGGTGGAGAAGGTCATGATCGTGCCGGAGAAATTCAGCCGGCTTCTCAGGATGGTATGCGCTTCTTTCAAGCGGCTTTCGCGATCCGGCAGCGAGGTAATGCGCTGGTGGATGGCAATCCAGTCGAGCAGCGTGGTGGTGGGCCACAGGTTGGGTGTGTGGCTGAAGCTGTCGAGCC
The DNA here is from genome assembly GCA_013389025.1 of Hydrogenophilaceae bacterium. Taxonomy (GTDB): domain Bacteria; phylum Pseudomonadota; class Gammaproteobacteria; order Burkholderiales; family Thiobacillaceae; genus UBA6918. Next base: position 17,631 of record JACAED010000102.1, on the reverse strand, counting down.
AGCGGGGATCGAAAGGCGGCACTTCATCCAGGCCCTGATAACGGGACAGGGCTTCCATGGCTGCGATTTTGCGCACGGCAAGGTCGGCGGTGTTCAATACCGAGCCGCGCACGACACGGCCTTCGATAAAACCGGCCAAGGCTTGTGTCATGCGTGCTGCCGTTTCCATCGGGATTTCATAGCCTGCCTCATCGGCAATACTCAACACATAGGCGGTGAGCGTGTCGCTGCCTTCGCGCAGGTCGGTCCAGTATTTGGCCAGACCATCGCTGTCCAGGTAGAGCGGCAGGCGCGCGGCGATGTGCTTCCAGCGGGTTTCGTTCTGCAATGAAACGGCAATCGACGCCTGCTGCTCCAGACAGGTCCAGGGATAGCGCGACATGTATTCCGTCACGCCGGGCAGGTCGTCGCCGAGCCGGGCTTGCAGCTTGACGCCGATGCCGCCACGACCCGGAATCGCGTCCGCTGGAATCTGCGTCATCATGCTGACGGGTTTGTCGAGCTGCATCAGCGTGGCCTGGAAGGTGCGCACCGGCACAGCCTCGATGACGGTCTGGGTGAGTTTCATTCGGTCGCTGGATTCGCCGCCTGTCTCCGTTGCCGATATTTCCCAGTCGAGGTTTTTCACGCCGTAAGGAATGTTGACCGGAAAGGCGAGTTCTTTCGCCTCGCCGGCGCTTAATTGAACGGTTTGCGGGGCGGGATCGGGCATGCCGCTGATTGACGCCTTGACGGTGGCCTTGATCGGACGGTCGGCGCCATTGCGCGCCGTGATATAGGCCACATAGGTATCGCCTTCGCGCACGACCGGCGCCAGGCCGGATTGCAGGATCAGGTCCTGCTGTGTCTGGATCGAGGTTTCGCCAGTGCCAAAACGGCCGACGTTGACGCTGGCCACCGCAACGATGCGGAACGACGTCAGGCTGTCGTTGAGCGGAAAGCCGACCTCGGCTTCGCCCTTGTCGTCGAGCTTGACACGCGCCTGCCAGTATACCCGGCTGTCGAACAGTTCCCGCGCCGACTGCCTGCCGCCGCCTCCGCCTGCCGCCACCGCCTTGCGGCCATAGTGGCGCTTGCCCACCACCTGCATTTGCGCGGTGCTGGTTTCGACTTCGATGCCGCGCGGCGCCATCATTGCATCCAGCAGTTTCCAGCTGTCGTTGTTTTGCAGTTCCAGCAGGCCTTCGTCGATGACGGCAATGGCGGCTTCACCATTTCTTGCCGGGCTGCCATCGGGGCGGGTGACGCGGATTTTGGTTCTGACCTGTTCGCGCACGCGGTACTTTTGTTTGTCGGTCGAGACTTTCACTTCCAGCGCATGGCCGGACCAGCCGGTCTTGATTTCCGTCGCGCCCATGCGGAAGGCGGGTTTGCCCAGGTCGACCATGGCGGTGGATGCAACGCCGGCGATGCGCCCGCGCACGGCCAGCGCGCTGACGAAGACATTGGGGCCGTAATGCGCTTTGATCGGGACTTCGATCACGGGGGAATCACGCTTCACTTCCGTGACCCAGGCATCGAGCACGCCTTCGCGTTCCACGCTGACCAGCACCGTTGCCGTTTCAAACGGCAGAGCCATGCGCAGCCTAGCCGTTTCGCCAATATCGTATTTGCGTTTTTCCGGCACCAGGTCCATGCGGTCGTTGTCCGAGACCTGATGCCAGCTATCCGGGCCGGGCACCCAGGTATCGGAATGGGCAGCGCTTTCATTGCCGGTCGTATCCTTCGCGCGCGCAAGCAGGATCAGGTCACCGGTCGCGGGTGCTTTCAGTTTACAGGCCAGGCGGCCGAGATCATCGGTCTTACCCGAGCAGGCATCGGCGATCTTGCTGACTTCGCGGCCATGCGCGTAGGCATAAAAGCCGCCGATGAGCCGCTTGCGATGGCTGTACCAGTCGCGCTTGAGGATTTCGGTTTTGATGTCGATGCCTGCAACGGGCTTGCCGCGCACGTCGACGGCCTGCACGGTGAACTTGAGCCCGTCTTTGGACAGCAGCCAGGAATCCGGCTTGACGGCCAGCAACACATTGGAGGGGTAGAGCGGAATGCGCGTTGCCGCAGTCAGCGTCTCGCCGTTGGCATCGCGGTATTCCAGTTCGGCCAGCAGGTCGCGTGGTGTTTCGCTGGCGGGAAGGTCCGTGATTTCGACGCGCGATGCGCCGCCCGCATCGAGCTTGAAGGACTGCGTTTTGATGGATTGAGTTGTGGACGGCGTGGCATCCTCGCCATCGAGGTCATATTCCCCGATGTGCCAGTCGGCGCCTTCTTCCTCGCGCCCTGTTTTGACCGCGCCATTGGCAAATTCCAGGCCTTCATAATCGCCGAAGCGGACGGACTTTTCCTGCAGCTGGCCGCGCAGCTTGACCGGGGCAAAGCTGGCCGCGCCGCCGGAAAGATAGGAGAGCTGCGCATCGATGACGAGGCTTTGAACATTGACGGCGGGTGTTTTCGGGCCGGTCAGCGTGGCGCGCATGGTCGGCACGCGGTAGGCCGCGACGCGGAAGCTGCCGGCTTCGATCTGGCTTGCCTGTCCGCGCAGGGTATGCGGCACGAGGATGGCATAGCGGCCCTGTTTGGCCTCCCTGGGCAATGTCACGCTGGCTTCGGCGATGCCCTGGCTGTCCCACTTCACCGGCAGCTTGATCTCATCGTCCGTGCCTTCGTGCCGAAGAATGATTTCGCTGCCGAGTTTGCTTGTGTCGACGAAGGCAAAGCCGTTCGCTGCCTTCCTTCGTATGAAAAGCTTCATGCCCACGGTTTCACCCGCGCGGAACAGGCTGCGGTCGAGCACCGCATGGGCGAGGTAGGGACCTTGCCAGGTGTTTCGATACAGGTTGAAGCGCCAGGTGGAGATGCCCTCGTTCCAGTTGCTCAATACAAAGGAAAAATCCCCGTCCTTGTAGGTGGTCACGTAATACTGCCTGTCCCAGTTGTTCAGGCAACGAGGCAGGGTCTGAATATCCGGCAAATCCTTTTCGATGTTGAAGAGGCCGGTCTGGCCGGTTTTGCCCTGTGCGTGGATGGTTCCGCCGCAATCGCGCACGGCGACCTCCACACCTGCCACGGGTTTTCCGGTATCCAGCGCCGTCACCCATACCAGCGACGACTCACGCCCCTGCTTGAAATGCACGGACAGATTGGTGACGAGCGCGGCGGCGCGAACATGATAGGGCTTCTTTTTCGCCATCAGCGACTCGCCCAGCCGCGGGCTGGCCACTTCGACGATATGGAAACCGGCTTCCTTCAACGGAATGCCGATGACTTCGGTTTCGCGGTCGGGCAGCGGCTTGGGCAAGGGGAAGGACTGGATCTTGTGCTGCGGCCCAAAGATGGAATCCTCGGCGCCATATTTTTTGACCAGGTTATTGCCGGTGTTTTTATCGTATTCCCATTCGTCATGGTCAAACTGCTGAATGCGCTTTAGCCAGGCAAGGACTTCCATCGGCTTTTGCGTGACCAGGTGTTCACCCGTCAACACGGCGTGACTTTTGCGCATCTCCCCGGTGGCGCGCAGGGTCAGCGGCAGCATGGGCTCGGCATTTTTTTCGATGAGGCCGAAACCCGCGGCAAACTTGGCCAGTGGCGGCGCGGCATCGGTCTTGATGGCGAGCGGAAATTTTTTCGCGTTGGCGAGCGTGCGGCCCGCATCGTCCTTGAAGCCCTTGGGGAGTTTCAAAGTCAAGTTTGCATTTTCGGGAAAGGGTCCCTTGAAACTTAGGCTTTGCGTCGAGCCCGATGCCAGGTCGTCCTTGCTGATTTCCGGCTTCCAGATTTTGCCCGCGCTAGAAAGGCTGATTTTCGATGCCAGCTTGACCGGAACCGGCGAGGTGAAACTCAAGGTCATCGGCAGGATGGGCAGGCAGGGCGCCTTGGCGCTGGTTTTTTCGCAGCGCAGTTTGGCGGAGAACGCCGGGCGTACCTGATAGGCCAGGGTTTGAGCGGCTGACACGGGCACGCCGGATGCCGATTCGATGCCTTTGTCCCAGACCAGATTCAGTTTGGCGCCTGACGGCAAGCGGCGCGCGCATTGCAGGACCACGACGGGCGCATCGTCCCTGGTGGTGGCGGCCAGTATGTTCTCCCTGACCGTGCCGCCTGGTAAATTGAGGAAAAATCGCCGCGCGGTCGAAAGATCGATGGCATAGCCGTATTCGGAAAAAAACTCGCGGGCGTTTTCCAGGACGGTCTTGCGTGTTCTGGCATCGACCAGCCGGGCCGGAATTTTTTCGCCCACGCCTTCGGCCACGCACCATGCCCGGTTGTTAAGGCTGGCGGATTTGACGGGCGCATCCAGGCCCAGAATGAATATCTGGTTTTCATCGAGCGATTCGCTGCCTTCTCCGGGCCAGGTCGTCAGCACAGCCGGCCCGCCCGTGGAGAAGGACTTGCTCGCCGGCTCAAGCAGCGTGCCATCCAGTGCCTTGCTGTCCGGTTTGAGCGTAAACGTGCAGCGCACACCGGCGGGCAGATCGCGTTCAAAGTCATATACCCAGTTGCGGCCATCCACCCAGCGGCCGCTGCCTTTTTCGGCGCAGTCGATATTGAAGGGTTCCGGCAGGCGTGGATCGCCCAGCGGCACCATTTCATGGGTAAACCGCACCAAAACCTGACGCACGCCCTTGACTTCGCCCTGCGGCGAAAACGAGTCGATCCCGGCTGCGTGTGCCAGGCCAAAAAGAAACATGCTGAAAAGAAATGTGCGAATCATCTTTTTTCCAAATTTTTGCAGCACTACTGTTCCTGGAATTTCCGGGCAAGATTCTCGAATCGATAATAGCCTGGCTGGATTTTGTCCAATCTGATCTCCCTGACGCCCCATCCAATCTGTATGCGGCCGACTTCGCGGTAGGGTCCGATCATTGAGGGAGAAAGTTGCACGGAGTATGTGCCGGGTTCGATTGCACGCATATTTATACTTAACGCGTTGTTCTTGAATTTTTGCTGGTGGCCGATGAAAGGACGCGCGAGCGGTTCGCCGACGAAGATGCCCTGTCCTGGCATTTGCACGCTTTTCCAGTAAGACTCGATCAGGGTTTCGCCCTGAAGGTAATGCGCCATGGCGAGGGCAGGAACGGGAAATTTCTCCGGAAAGTTGCAGGGTTCGATCACGGCCCCGTAGCTGCCCGTTGCGCCGGCGTCGATCCATTTCAGGATGCTCATCTGCCCGTTTTCCAGCAACGCGCCACCCGCGGAGGTCAGGTGGTCGGCTATCGCGCCTGGGAGATATGTGTTGGTTTCCAGATGAGGGACGTGGGTCAATCCAGTGAAATAAAACATCACATCGCGCTTGTTCTGGATGGAATCGGCCTTGACGATTTCGGCAGGAATCAGCTTGCGCAGCATGTCGCGGGTATTTTCGTAACCTTTGGCGCGCACATTGCGGGCGCTGTCGCGGGTACTCACGAGATAAGCCGTGCCATTGGGGTTTTTCCCATCCGCGGCGATGCCACGATCTATCAGGCGTATTGCCTGATTTACGCTGCCCGCAGCCAGACTCATGGCCGGGCGGATTTTGTGCGTGGTATAGGGCTGGCTGCTGTTGCTGTTGAAATAAGGGCTGGGTCGGGTGGGCTTGCATCCGCTTGCGCAGTATGCCGGGTCGAAACCGAAAGCAAAAGCAGAGGTAATCGACATGCAGTCCACCCGGTAGGGTTGCGTCCAGGTCAAGGCATAGGCCTGGATTTCATCCGTGCTGGCAAGATCCACCTCGCGCTTGATACGTGCGAATTCCTGATATGTCATGGTTGAGCGGCCGGGTTTGAATCGCACATGGATCATGTTGCTTTTGGGGATCTTGCGTTTGCTCACGTAATACCTTGCGATGGCCACGCTGTCGGGATCTTCGTCATTGACAATGACGCCAAGCTGGTTCGCAGTGAGGCCCGGCTGGTCGAATGAGACAACGACTGCCTCGGAAATATCACTCTCCTGAGCGCTTGCCGCAATAGGGTGCCAGCAAAGCACAGCAAGCAGGAACAGACAGGATAAGGTTGTCTGGTGCCTCATGAATTATCCGAGCGCCTGCACGCATTCTTTGACAAGGCCCGGTCCACGGTAGATCAAACCGGTGTAAAGCTGCACCAGCTTGGCGCCGGCAGCGACTTTTTCCTGCGCGTCCTTGCCAGACAGGATGCCGCCCACACCGATGATGGGCACTTCGTCCTTAAGTTCTGCTTTCAATTGCCGGATGATGTTGTTGGACTTGCCGCGAACGGGCAAGCCGGAAAGTCCGCCAGTTTCGCTTCCATGACGCAGGTGCGCGACCCGGTCGCGCTCCAGCGTGGTATTGGTGGCGATGACGGCATCGATGCGGTGGCGGCGCAACAGGCTGGAAATGGCGGTAATTTGCACGGCCTGCAAGTCAGGCGCGATCTTGAGCGCGAGGGGTACGTAGCGGCCATGAATTTGTGCCAGCTCATCCTGGCGCTTCTTTAATTCCGATAACAGGATATCCAGTGCATCGGCACCCTGCAGATCGCGCAGGTTTTTAGTGTTGGGCGAGGAGATGTTGACCGTGACATAGCTGGCGTATGGATACACCGCCGACAGACAGGCCAGATAATCCTCGTTAGCGCGTTCGATGGGCGTGTCGGCATTCTTGCCGATGTTGATGCCGAGGATGCCTTTGTATTTCGAGCGCTTGACGTTTTCCACCAGCGCGGCGACGCCATCGTTGTTAAAGCCCATGCGATTGATGATGGCACTGGCGCTGGGCAGCCTGAACAGGCGCGGCTTGGGGTTGCCTGGCTGCGGGCGTGGCGTGACCGTGCCGATCTCGATGAAGCCAAAGCCCAATGAAGCAAGCCCGTCGATGGCCTCGCCGTTCTTGTCCAGTCCGGCGGCGAGACCGACGGGGTTGGGAAATTTGAGCCCCATGACCTCGACTTCCCGTCCTTTTGTTTTCCGGCAGCCCAGCCCGGCAAGGCTGCCGGCCTTGGAAAGCATGGCGATGGTCAGGTTGTGCGCCGTTTCGGGCGGTAGCGCGAACAGGGCGGGACGAATGAGACTGTAAAGCATGTACGGATTGGTCAGAAGAGTTCTTCTTCGAGTGTGCGGTAAACGAAATTGGCGTTGATCCAGTGATTGAGGTCATACAGCGGCCAGGTCTCGAACTCCCTGATGCCGGCGAGGCGCACGGCATCCTGCAGGGATTGGCCTTGCTTGATGGCAGCACGCATTGTTTCGGTCAGCGTATCGACATAGCGGCGTGTGCTGGCCACCATGGAAAACGGCGGAGTTTGCGGCGCGCCATGCCCGGGCACCATCATGGCCACATTGGGAAACTGCTTCAGCACCCAGTCCTGCATGGCGCCGATTTCATGCAGGTGGCCGTCTCCGATATAGGTCACCCTGCCATTGAATGCCAGGTCGGAGATCCACAGGATGCGGTCTTCCTTCTGCCACATGACCAGATCGCCATGCGAGTGATGAAAGCCGGTATCGTAAATCTCGAAGGTCTTTCCACCCAGCTTGATGACGAGGTGCGAAGGATTGCCGCCGCCAATCAGGATGTCTGGCACCACCGCACGAAAATTCCTCATCTCCGCGGGCAGGAAGACTTTACGGTACCCAACCGATCTTTCGATAGTGGTGGAGTAGGCATAGGCTTCGGTCCCGGCATGGCTGATGATCCGGATACCCGGGATACTGGCGAAGGCAGAAGCGCCATAGTAATGATCCGGATGGGCGTGTGAGATGACCAGATAGCGGATGGGCTTTTTCGTGACCTTGCGGATGGTGGCGATCATGCGCCGGCCCAGATAAGGTGTGCCCAGGGCATCCAGCACCAGCACGCCATCCCGGGTGACGACGAACCCGGCATTGCCGTTGAAGCCGCGGTTGATGCCATCGACTTCGGCGATGTTGCCAAAGAAAAAATAGGTATCCGGCGCGATTCTGTAATAAGGCAATGGTTGGGTGTCCGGGTCGCTGGCATGAATCTGGAAAACCGGCGCACGCGGGCTGTTGAGGGCTTTCTTTGGCATGAAGGCCTGTTTGGGATCGGTACCAAATTGCTGGTTGATATTTGCGCCCTCCAGTGGCGGCACGTCGATGGCTACCAGCATGGCGGCCAGCGAGGCGGCGGGTATCAGCATACTCAATAGCAAAACGATCATGCGCATGATTTTCTCCGGGCGTGGTTTTGTAAGATAGAGATCAAAATATCTCACGCGTTTCCAGAAACCGGACATCCGGAAACCGCTCCTGGGTGAGTTGCAGGTTGACGCGGTTGGGGGCAAGGTAGACGTACTCTTCGGCACCATCCAGCGCCACGTTGTAGCCGTATTTGTCGGTCAATTGCTTGAGATCGCTGTCCGAGCCCCGCAGCCACCGGGCCGTGGCGTATTCGCAGGGCTCGAAGGCGACGTCTACATCGTATTCGTTTTCCAGCCGGTGGGCGACGACATCGAATTGCAGCGCGCCGACCGCGCCAAGGATCAGGTCGTTGGTGGCGAGCGGCTTGAACAGTTGCGTGGCGCCTTCCTCGGCAAGCTGCTGCAAACCTTTCTGCAACTGCTTCATCTTGAGCGGATTCTTGATGCGGGCCTTCCTGAACAATTCCGGCGCGAAGGAGGGGATGCCGGTGAACTTGAGCGCTTCACCTTCACTGAACGCATCCCCCAGTCGAATGGTGCCGTGGTTGGGAATGCCGATGATGTCGCCGGCATAGGCCTCTTCTGCCGTGTTGCGATCCTGCGCCATGAAGGTGATGGCGTTGTTGACCGCGAGTGTCTTGCCGGTGGACACCTGTCTGATTTTCATGCCACGGTCGAAGCGCCCGGAGCACACGCGCACGAAGGCGATACGGTCGCGGTGGCGGGGGTCCATGTTGGCCTGAATCTTGAACACGAAGCCGGAGAATTTCGGCTCTTCGGGTTGCACCTCGCGCGTTTCGGTCGGGCGAGGCTTGGGTGGGGGCGACAGGTCGACGATGGCATCCAGCAGCATCTGCACGCCGAAGTTGTTCACCGCCGAGCCAAAGAACACCGGCGTCTGCTTGCCCGCGAGATAGGCCTCGCGGTCGAAGGCATGGGACGCGCCACGCACCAGCTCGACTTCCATGCGCAGCTCAGCCGCCTGGTCGCCGATACGGGCGTCGAGCACGGGATTGTTCAGGCCTTCAATGATCTCGCCCGTGCCCTTGTCGGCTTGCGGGTCGAATACCAGCACCTTGTCGTCATAGAGGTGGTACACACCGCGGAATCGTTTGCCCATGCCGATGGGCCAGGTCATCGGCGCGCACTGCATTTCCATCACCGATTCGATTTCGTCCAGCAGTTCGATCGGCGATTTGCCCTCGCGGTCGAGCTTGTTGATGAAGGTGAGAATGGGGGTGTCGCGCATGCGGCAGACATTGAGCAGCTTGATGGTCTGCGCTTCCACGCCGTTGACCGAGTCGATGACCATCACTGCCGAGTCGACGGCGGTCAAAGTGCGGTAGGTGTCCTCAGAAAAATCCTCGTGGCCGGGCGTGTCCAGCAGGTTGATGATGTGCTCACGATAGGGAAACTGCATCACCGAGGACGTGACGGAAATGCCACGCTGTTTTTCCAGTTCCATCCAGTCCGAAGTCGCGTGGCGGCTGGCCTTGCGCGCGCGCACTTCGCCCGCGACCTGGATGGCGCCACCATACCATAGCAGTTTTTCGGTCAGCGTGGTCTTGCCGGCGTCGGGGTGTGAAATGATGGCAAAGGTGCGCCGGCGGCGGATTTCATCTTGCAGGGTGGACATGGAGAATACGGCTACTGAAACAGCCGCTATTTTACCCGCTTGGCGCGGATAATCAGGGTTCCGTCGGATTGTTGCAGATCGAACCGGCCCAGGGCATTCATGCCCAGCAAAGCCAGATCGTCCATATTGGGCATGATGGCGATGTCCACATCAAACAGGCGAAACTCGCCAAACGCAATTTCCTCGCGCTGCGCGACGCAGCCGCTGATTTTTCCGTTGGCTGTGGTGAAACTGGCGGGCGCGTCGCATTTCAGGCCGGCCTGTCGGGCGACCTCTTCAGAAACGCTGACCATGCTGGCGCCGGTATCGAGCATGAATTGGACAGGGCTGCCGTTGATGCTGCCGCTGATGCGGTAATGGCCGTCATTGTGGCGTTGCAGGCGGATTTCGTTGGCGCGGATGACTTCCATGTCGGGTTGGGTCGCATGCCTGTAGAAGAGGTAGCCCGTCAAGATCAGCGCCAGCACTATGCTGATTCTGAGGAAAGCAGAACCAAAAACCTGATGGAGTTCGGGTGGGCCTTGAGGTGCCATTCAGGTCTGAAGCAGCCTGCGCTGAAAGGCATAAAAACCATGCGCGACGGCAGCGGCTTCGGCCAGATTCAGATGTTGGCTAAATTGCCCAGCCAGCGCAGGATGCACGAAGCGGATGCCGGGGGCAACGTCGCGGGCGTAGTGACGCGGCTCTTCAATGATCTTTCGAAAGGCGACCACCGCATTGCTGAGGTCGCTTTCAAACGGACTGCCTTGCGCGTCGATGCGAAATTGGATCGGCTGTCCGCTTGCCGGGCAAAAGGTTTCGAGGGTAGCCGCAGCGTCGAGGAGGCGCGGCAGGGCCAGCGCATCGATGGCGGAAACGGCGTAAAGGGTCTCGTGCGGAAAATGCAGGATGATGTCGGTCTTGACCGGACAAAAAGGCGGCACGCCTAGAGCCTGTTCATCTTCGGTGAAGTACAGCGCATCCAGCGCCATCAGCTCCTCCAGTGCCTCGGCATCAAAGCCGGTTGGCGCGGGTGCGGCAGAGGTTTGCATCCACCGGGTAAGCACGGCGAGATAAGTCTCCCTGCTGCTGTCGCAAGCCTGGATTTTCAATCGCTGCTCGATCGGAAAGGCGCGGTGCAGGCCCTTGAGGGCGGCAAGGATTTTATCAAGATCGGCCTGTGCGGAAAAACTCAATTCGAGACTGCAGTAAGAGAGGGATTATTGGACAACCGGGTTCCCATTGGGGAAATGCTTCAATAGATGGAGAAAGGTCTTTCTGGGGGTGAGTGGACTCTATTATTCATCAAAACTGAACGGATTGCCGGAATTCGTCGAGCTGCTGTCAATTCACGCTGCGCTGCAGAAGGGCGCCGATGTGGACAAATCCCGAAATCTCGTTTCGGCCACTGTGGAATTGGCCCTCGGGCTGTGGGGCTGCTCCGGATAGCCGGAAATGTCGGCGATTTTTACATTCCGGACAGTTTCAGGGTGGCGCCATTCAGGTAACCTGTTGATGTTAAAGTTTAAATATAGAAAGGAACAAAATTTGCTTAGTTACGGGCATTTGTTGACCCGGCCTGTCAAGTTATAACTGGTAGGCCGGCTCGTCAGGCTAAAGCTTGGCCTGCATCATACCGTTCCGGATCAATAATAATTGGTCGTAAGGGGGGCGTCATGAAAATCTGATTTGGTGTTTGCGCGATAGTGGAAATTGTCGCGTGTCCTCGCGGCGCGCAATACCGCCGGCCACAAACGGATGTCGCGGGCAGCCCGTATTTTTCTGGACAAGAAAGGAACCCGGATATGGTTACAGCCTTTAATCGCTTGCTCATCACCATGGCGATGCTGCCGGGCGTGGCGCTTGCTGCCGGCACCATCGATACGCAGGTAGTGGCGGTTGTCAATGATGTCTTTCGTAATGACGTCACTGACACCACCACTTTCTTTGAAGATTACGATTCCGACAGCCGTGACTCGGCAGGCGAAATCGATGCGTGCGCCAGCGAGACTGGCTGTTCATTTTTTGCGGGTATGGGTGTCATTACCATGGCCTATGCCAGTGCCTCTACCGTTTACGCCACGAATCGTGCGAGCGTCTCCACCCACTCCGTAGGTCGCGGCAGTGGATCCTATGCAAGCGCAATGAGTTTCTGGATGGATGAATGGACATTCAGCAGCGTCAGCACCAGCGGTGTGGTCGTTTTGCGCTTCCACCTGGATGGCGCGTGGAACGATGCCGGGGCCGATTACCAGTTCGGCGTTTTCGACCCCACATTGCCATTCAGCCTGCCGTCGGACGAAACCCCACCGTTTGATGGGTATGGCCACCCGATCGAAATGGCTTCGGTCGCCTCGGCAGAATTCAGTTCCGGATCGCTGACCGGTTTTGCGTCTGACTATTCGGGTTTCCAGACCCATGTCGCCTCAGGCACGGCTGAGGACGGGAGCGTAGACTGGAACTTCGAACTCCGTTTTCACCCGGTCGATGGCGTGACCTACACACTGGCTTCGGTCTTGGCGCTGACCAGCAGCTCCAGTATTCCGGAGGATAGCTCCGATACGTACTCTGCCGGGTCGGCGGATTTCGACTCGACCGCGGCCCTCACGCAAATCATTCTGCCGTCCGGCGTGAGTTTTACTTCTGCGGCCGGCGCTTCGTATAACGTGACGGCTGTTCCCGAACCCGAGACCTGGGCCACGCTGATTGCCGGATTGGGGCTAGTGGGCTGGGCTGTAAAACGGCGCATGTCCCTGAATTGGTTTTCATAAGCAAACGGGGCCGTAAGGCCCCGTTGGTTATGGGAAGGTAGAAGACTCAATACTTTCCGGCAGGTTCAATGCCTCCAGCCTTTACCAAACAACCCTCGGCCCCGGAAGTACTGCACCCCCAGCCAGCCGCCAAACAGCCCGCCAAGGTGGGCAAAGTGCGCGACGCCAGCAGAGGTGCTGAATACCCCCAGCACCAGTTCAATCAGCCCATAGCCCAGCACGAACCTGCGCGCGGGTATCCCGAATGGCAGGAAAAATATCGTGATATGGCGGTTGGGGAAGTACAGTGCATAGGCCAGCAGCAGCCCGAACACGCCGCCGGAAGCGCCGATTACCGGGCCGCCAAAGCGCATGAGATAGCCGCTGACGGCAATCTGGGTCATGGCGGCCACGACTACGCTGATGAGGTAGGTAAGCAGGTAACGCAGGTCACCCCATTTTCTTTCCAGCGCCGAGCCGAACATCCAGATGGCGAACATGTTGAAGCCCAGATGCAGCGCAGACCCATGCAGAAAGCTGTAGGTGACCAGTTGCCAGGGATGGAAAAGTTCGGCCATCCACGGCGGCCATAATGCGAACGTGCGCACGATTTCCGGCCCGGAAAACATTCCCAGCAGATAGACGAAGGCGTTGATGAGAATCAGCGCGAGGGTGATAGGCGGCATGATGGAGACTTTATCAGTAAATCTGTCCTTGCACCGTGCCTGGCCGTGCCAGTCCGCTGGTGGAGATAAACAACCGGGGCCATGTTTGCGACCCCGGCTGTTTTAACTGCATATGACTTTTATTTCTTTGCCGTGCGCCGCAGACGCGCCAGAATCCGCCGAGCTAGCTCTCCAAAAAGTTCGGTCTGGGTCGGGTGTGGGAAGATGGCCTTGGCAACTTGGGTGAGGGTCATTTCACCCGCGACCATCATCACGCCTGCGCCGATCAACGTATCGGTATGGTCGGCGAGGAAATGCACGCCGATGATGCGGCCGCTGGCCTTGTCTGCCACCATCTTGATCATGCCTTCGGTTTCGCCGGTGATCATGGCCTTGGCGTCGATGCTCATGGGCATTTTGGCCTCGACGGCATCGATGCCTTTGGCCTTGGCCTGGGCCAGGCTCAGGCCAACAAAGCCGGCCTGCGGGCGCGAGAAAGTCACGGCGCAATCCTTGTCCTGATCGTACTCGGCGTCGTGGCCGAGAATGGTGTCGGCGGCCACACGTCCTTGCGTGGCGGCGGTGTGCGCCAGCATGTAGCCACCGATGACGTCACCCACAGCGAAGATATGCGGCCGCGAGGTTTGGCAACGGCTGTTGACCTGGATGGCAGCGCCGTCCAGCGCGACGCCAGCTTTGTCGAGATTGAGCTTGCTGGTATCCGGGCGTTTGCCGGTGGCCATCAATACCACGTCGCAGTCAAAGGTTTTTGCCTCGCCCGCGCTGTTTTTGTAAGTAATTTGCATGGCGCCAGAAGCGTTGCCACTGGAATTTCGGGCGACGCCTTCGATGCTGGCGTTGGTGACGACGGTGATTTCCTTTTCCAACAGATCGATCAGGGTTTTGGCAATCTCTTCTTCCACTTCGGCGAGGATGCGGGTGTTGCGTTCCAGCATGAGTACCTCACAGCCAAAGTCGCGGAAGATCTGTGCCATTTCCACGCCGATGACGCCGCCGCCGACGATGGCCATTTTCTTCGGCGGGCTGGCCAGATTCCAGATGGTATCGGAAGTGACGACGCCGCCGGTGCTCAAATTTTCTCTTGCACCGGGAATAGGCGGCACGAAAGCAGGCGCGCCGGTGGCGATGACCGCCGCGCCGAAGGTTATGTTGCGAACCGCGCCATCGGGGGAAGTGACTTTTACCGTGTGCGCATCGACGAATTCGCCAAAGCCCTCGATGACATCGATCTTCATGCCCTTATCGGTCTTGAGTGCCATTTCGCCGCGAGACTGCTGGACCCAGCGGCGGTGCTTCTCGATCTGCGCCCAGTCCATTTTGGGCTTGTCCGTACCGGTGATGCCGATCTCGGCATCGTGCGCGCGGTTGCGGATGATATCGGCCGCCGCGCGCCAGGCTTTGGAAGGAATGCAGCCACGCCACAGGCATTCGCCACCCGGGAAGGGTTCGTTGTTGATCATGGCGACCTTGATGCCGTGATCGGCGAGATCGCGCGCGCAATCCTCACCACCAGGCCCACCGCCGATGACGACGACCGGGTAATCCCAGTTGCCTTCGGGAATGGAGAAAGCCGGGGCGGAAGTTTTCGCCGGTGTGACGGCGCTGACGGCAACGGGTGCGCTACCCGCCATCCAGGCTTCGGGCGCTTCAATGACTTGTTTGAGTTCGGCCATATAACCGGCCACGTCCGCACCGTTCAGTACGCGATGATCGGCGGTGATGGTGAACGGCGTGCCTTGCGGGCCGTTGGCGGCGATTGCCAGAATGGCAGCAATGCCGGGTGTGGGAATGGCGGTGAAATGGGTCACGCCGAACATCCCCATGTTGGAGATGGTGAACGTGGGGTTGGCAAATTCCCTTGGCGCCAGCTTGCGGATGCGTGCACGCGGAACAAGGTCATTCCAGTCGGCCTGCATCGTGGCCAGGCTTTTGTGTTCGATGCCACTGATGATGGGTACGACGAGGCCGCCGTCGTCGGATTTCACGGCCACGCCGAAGTCATGGTTGGGACGCTCGACCAGCTTGTCCACCGGCTGGTAGGCCCAGTTCATGCGCGGGAATTTTTCCATGGCCACGGAGCAGGCCTTGGCGATGGCCACCGTGACCGACACCCCCGCTGCCTTGGCGGCTCTGGTCAGCTTGCCGGTATCGATGTTCATGGTGACGTTGAAGGTCGGCAGCGTGAGCGAAGCCGTCATGGCATGGCTGACAGCCTTTTCCATTGAGCTCATGGGACGCCCGGCGCCAGGCACGTCGACCTGCGGCAGCGAATGCGCCACTTCCGCCATGCTTGGGCGGGCGCGTGCCACATCGGCCGCAATCACAATGCCTTCGGGACCGCTAGCGGCCAGCGACTTGAGATCGACGCCCATTTGCCCGGCCAGTTTGCGCGCGTAAGGTGAAATCTTGCGGCCGGAAACTCGCGGCGCGGGCGCGGCACCCGGATGGGAAACAGCAGGGGCCGTGGCGGGCGCGGTTTTGGGAATGGGCAGGCTGGGCGTGCGCGGCGTGTCGCTGTGTTTGATCGGGTGGGATTCCTTGACCTTGTGATCTGCGCCGATGGTGACGCCGGTGTCGTTGACCTTGTCCTTGTCCGAGACGATGAAGGCCATGGGGTGGCCGACTTCGACCACGCTGCCGACATCGGCCAGCGGACCTGACAGAAAGCCTTCCTGGAACACTTCCACGTCCATGATGGCCTTGTCGGTTTCCACCGTGGCCACGATGTCGCCTCGTTTGATGGCGTCGCCGGGTTCCTTTTCCCAGGTCACCACCACGCCTTCGGTCATGGTGTCAGAGAGTTGTGGCATGACGATCGGTGTGCCCGCATGGTGCGGGATCATTTCCGTCTGGGCTTTTTCTTCCACGACTTCATTGGCTTCGATGGCGAGGTCGCCAGGCGTATCGGTGATGTAGCCCAGCGCGCCGCCAACCGGAATGGTGGCGCCAACTTCCGCTAACGGACCGGCCAGATACCCGGCCTTGAATACCTCCACGTCCATAATGGCCTTGTCGGTTTCGACAGTCGCCACGATGTCGCCACGCTCGACCTTGTCGCCGGGTTGTTTTTCCCAGGTGACGACCACGCCCTCGGTCATGGTGTCCGAGAGCTGGGGCATCGTTATCGCAAAGTGTTGGGACATGCTTGATTCCTAAAAGTCTTTAACCGCAGAGACGTGGCGGGCGCTGAGAAATTTTCTTGAAAAAAAGCAGGTCTTTCTCAGCGTTCTTTGCGTCTTGGCGGTTCTCAAGTTTGTTACGCTTTGCCGAACATCTTCAACACGGCGTTGACCACGTCCTCATGATTGGGAATGGTTGCCTTTTCCAGCGTGTGGTTGTATGGCTGGGGCACATTGGTGGAATTGATGCGCACAGGCGCGGCATCCAGGTCGAAGAAGCATTCCTCGTTGATGATGGAGATGACTTCCGCGCCAACCGATACAGGCGCTTCGTCCTCACAGCTCACCACCGCGCGATGCGTCTTGGATACCGACTTGCGGATGCCTTCGCGATCAAGTGGGGCAAGACTGTACAGATCCACCACCTCGGCGGAAATGCCGTACTGCTTGTCGAGGATTTCCGCGGCTTTCAAATTCCAGTGCACGGAAATGTTGTAACCGAACAATGTGACATCCGTGCCGGTGCGGGTGACTTCGGAGCCTTCCAGCGGATGGAAGTACTCGGTGTCCGGCACGTCGCCTTTCATGTTGTACATGAGCTCGTGCTCGTTGATGAACACCGGGTCGTCGCAGCGGATGGCGGATTTCAGCAGACCATAGGCCTGTTTTGGATTGGAGGGGGTCACCACGCGCAGGCCGGCAATGCCCATGAAGACTTTTTCCATGCGTGCGGAGTGCTGGGCGCCCAGCTGATGCGCAGCGCCGCCGGCGGCACGGAACACGCAGGGCGCAGTGAGCTGGCCGCCGGACATATAGCGCACTTTGGCGGCGGAATTGAACATCTGGTCCATGGCCAGCCAGGCGAAATTGACCGACATGATTTCGATGATGGGCCGTACACCCAGAAAAGAGGCGCCGATACCCAGGCCCGTGTAACTGCCTTCGGAAATGGGTGTGTCGATGACACGCAAAGGACCGTATTTCTCGTACAGGCCCTTGGTGGCCTTGTAGGTACCGCCGGCCACGCCGATGTCTTCGCCCATGCAGATGACCAGCGGATCGCGGGCCATTTCTTCGTCGTGCGCGCGCTGGATGGCTTCCCAGTACATGATGTTTGCCATTATTGCATTCCTTTAAGCGGCCTTGCCCGTAAGCCAGGGCAATTGGGTTTCGCGTTCCGCAAGAACGTATTTTTCCAGTTCTTCGACTTTGGGTTCTGGCGACTCTTCGGCAAACTTGATGACCTCGTTTTCGATGTAGGCGTCGGTTTCCTTTTCCAGGGCCTCGTAGTCGGCCATGGTCATGGCATTTTCTGCAATCAGCCGGTCGCGCAGGATGTAGATGGGGTCGCGCTGTTTCCACTCT
>JACAED010000105.1 GCA_013389025.1 Hydrogenophilaceae bacterium | reverse complement strand
TCAATTCGCCGGAAACGCCGATATTCCACAAGGGCTCGGAGGTCTACGGTCTGTTCGAAGGCCGTCAGGCCATCCGCGAAGCCGGGAAAGTCCTGGTCGTGGAAGGCTATATGGATGTGGTGGCGCTGGCGCAATTTGACATCCACTATGCCATCGCCACGCTGGGTACTGCCACCACCCCACTCCATGCCCGGACGCTGCTCCGGCAAACCGACAAGCTGTATTACTGCTTTGACGGAGACAACGCCGGACGCAAGGCGGCCTGGCGAGCACTGGAAAATACCCTTGAGGCCTTAACCGATGGCAAGGAAGTCGCTTTCCTGTTCCTGCCGGAAGGCGAAGACCCGGATACCTGGGTACGCGCCAACGGCAGGGAAGCTTTCGAGGATTTTCTGCAACGTGAAGCTGTACCGCTCTCGGCATTCCTGATCCGAGAGCTGGCGCGAAACATCAATCTGGCCACGCGGGAAGGACAAGCCAAACTTCTCAAGGAAGCCATCCCGCTCCTGAAAAAAATGGCCTCAGCGCCACTCCTGGCAGCCTTGATTGAACGGCAGCTTGGAGAAAGCATCGGCATGCGCCAGGAAGAATTACACGCCACGATTCACCCTGCCGCAAGGGGCAAATGGCAGAAGAACGAGGGGCGCCCCATACCACCCAACCGCAAGCAGCCTTCCGTAAGCCGCGTCATGGCCCGTGCATTGATGCTCAGGCCAGACCTTGCTTGTAGGATAGACACCAAACTTCTTCCCTCCGGTGATCCGAATGCACAGTTGCTTGGCCGGATTTCAACCTGGTTGACGCAACTTCCTGCCCCCGTCAATCCAGCATTGATTCTGGAATCCGTACGTGGGCAGGAATTCGAACAGGATATTGTGGCGCTACAAAGCGAGATCATCGACCTGAGTGAGGACTGGGATCCGGAAGCCGAATTCAACGGAGGACTGGTCCAGCTCGGTGCAACGTGGAAAAACAAACGATACGAAGAGTTGTCCAGATTACCCTTGGACCAGCTCAGTTCACCAGAGCGCGAGGAACTTCAATCCCTTCGCAAGGCCTAAGCTGGCCCGGAATTTGCCTTCTATACATGAAGTCAAAATAAGTATAATTGCCGGTTTTGCAGAAGTTTTGGAACTCTAAGATCATGGTAGGCAGACCCCCAAAGTCCAAGGACCCCAAAGACGCCAAGAAAATGCCGCGTAAGGCGGAAGCGGCACTCAACAAGGTTATGAAGGAAAAGGTGCAGCTCACCCAGGAGCAGGCTGAGGCACGACGCACCCAGCTCAAGAACCTGATTTCGCTCGGCAAGGAGCGCGGATACCTTACTTACGCCGAAGTCAATGACCATCTGCCGGACGACCTGACCGATGCCGAACAGCTGGAAGGCATCATCAGCATTATCAACAGCATGGGTATTCAGGTCTATGACGAAGCTCCGGACGCCGAATCGCTGTTAATGACCGAGGCCACCCCCGCCGTGGCTGATGAAGATGTGGCCGAGGAAGCCGAACAGGCATTGTCGACCGTTGATTCCGAGTTCGGCCGCACCACCGATCCCGTGCGCATGTACATGCGCGAAATGGGCACGGTCGACCTGTTGACCCGCGAAGGCGAAATCGAAATCGCCAAACGCATCGAGGAAGGCCTCAAACACATGGTGCAGGCCATTTCATCCTGCCCCATAACCATTGAGCAACTGCTTTCCTATGCCGACCAGATCGAGAAGGGCGACTTGCGCGTTGATGAAATTATCGATGGCTTTGTTGGCGAGGAGGATGATGTTGGTGGCGACCTCGAAGAAGAGGTGGAAGCCGTAGCCAACAGCGACGAAGACGAAGACGATGATGCCGGCTCCGCAGCCGCTGCGGCCAATCTGGCTCAGCTTCGTGAAGAGGCACTGCAACGCTTTGCCGTTTTGCGCAAGGCTTACAAGAAGGTGCAAACCCAGCGTGCCAAGTATGGGCATGGAAGCAAGCAGCACATTCAGGCCCAGAATGCAGTAACCGATCTGTTGATGGGTATCCGTTTTTCGGTCAAGCAGGTTGAAGGATTGTGTGAAACCATCCGAAACACGGTTGAAAACATTCGCAGTTATGAACGCAGGATCATGGATCTTTGCGTCAACAGCTCGGGCATGCCTCGATCCCACTTCATCAAGGTGTTTCCGGGCAACGAAACCAATCCGTCCTGGGTGGACAGGGAAATGGCGGCGAAAAAAGCCTATTCTTCCCAACTGGCACGTTACCAGTACGAGCTCAAGGAAATCCAGGGGCACCTCCGCGAAACCGAGGAACGCGTCGGCCTGGCCATAGCCGAGCTGAAGACCATCAACAAGCAAATGTCGACCGGCGAAGCCAAGGCCCGCCGTGCCAAGCGAGAAATGATCGAGGCCAACCTGCGTCTGGTGATTTCCATCGCCAAGAAGTACACCAACCGCGGCCTGCAATTCCTCTACCTGATCCAGGAAGGCAACATCGGCCTGATGAAGGCGGTGGACAAGTTCGAATACCGTCGCGGCTACAAGTTCTCGACTTACGCCACATGGTGGATTCGTCAGGCCATCACGCGTTCGATCGCCGACCAGGCGCGCACCATCCGCATCCCGGTGCACATGATCGAGACCATCAACAAGATGAACCGCATCGCGCGGCAAATACTTCAAGAGACCGGGCAGGAGCCTGATCCCGCGCTGCTGGCGAAGAAGATGGAAATGCCCGAGGACAAGATCCGCAAGGTGCTCAAGATCGCCAAGGAGCCGGTGTCCATGGAGACGCCGATTGGCGACGACGAGGATTCGCATCTGGGCGATTTCATCGAGGACGTCAGTGTGGTGGCGCCGGTGGATTCGGCGCTGAGCGAGGCGCTGCGCGAGGCGACCCGCGAAGTGCTCTCCAGCCTGACCGCCCGCGAGGCCAAGGTGCTGCGCATGCGCTTCGGCATCGAGATGAACACCGACCACACGCTGGAAGAAGTCGGCAAGCAGTTCGACGTGACCCGCGAGCGGATCCGGCAGATCGAGGCGAAGGCGCTCCGCAAGCTGCGGCACCCGTCCCGCAGCGATCAGCTCCGCAGCTTCCTCATCGACGACTAGTCCGTAGG
>JACAED010000051.1 GCA_013389025.1 Hydrogenophilaceae bacterium | reverse complement strand
GCGCTGTCCTTCTACGGCATGTCTACATTCGAAGGCCCCATGATGTCGCTGAAAGAAGTGAACGCGCTTTCGCATTACACTGACTGGACCATTGGCCATGTCCATTCCGGTGCCTTGGGTTGGGTGGCGATGATTTCGATGGGTTCCCTGTATCACATGATTCCCAAGCTCTGGGACACAAAGCTATACAGCAACAAGCTGGTGGAAGTGCACTTCTGGCTGGCAACCATCGGCATCCTTCTCTATATCGTGGCCATGTGGATTTCCGGCATCACCCAGGGCCTGATGTGGCGTGCATTCGACGAATTCGGCAACTTGCAATATTCGTTCGTCGAATCCGTTGCGGCCATGATTCCTTTCTACGTCATGCGTGCTGTTGGCGGGGCGTTCTTCCTGAGCGGAGTGGTACTGATGGCTTATAACGTCTACATGACGATTCGGCAAGGCCAGCGTGAGCAGGCAGAACTGGAAGCCAAACTGGCTGCCAAGATGTCTGCAATGGGCGCATAAGGGGTACCTATCATGCAAATCAATTTCAAGCACGAGTGGATTGAAACCAATATCGGTCTGATGCTGGTGCTGACCATGCTGGCGATCAGCGTGGGGGGGCTGGTCGAAATCGCTCCGCTGTTCTTCATCGACAAGACAGTGGAAAAGGTCGAGGGCGTGAACGTGAGGCCCTATACCCCGCTGGAGCAACGCGGCCGCGATATCTATATCCGCGAGGGATGCTACACCTGTCATTCGCAGATGATCAGGCCCTTCCGCGACGAGAAACTGCGCTATGGCCATTATTCGCTGGCGGCGGAGTCGCAGTACGACCACCCCTTCCAGTGGGGTTCCAAGCGCACCGGCCCCGACCTTGCTCGTGTGGGCGGCAAGTATTCCAACGAGTGGCATGTGCAGCATCTGATCGCGCCGCGGTCCATGGTGCCGGAATCGGTCATGCCCAATTATCCCTGGTTGCAGACCACCCTGCTCGACCAGTCCGACATTGCCAGCCGCATGAAAGCGTTGCGCGCGGTCGGCGTGCCCTATTCGCTCACCGAAGCCGAGCGCGAGGCCAACATCAAGCGGTTTGGCGAGAGCGTGGCAGCCCAGTTGCACATCCCCGATGCCAACCGCAATCTGGTTGCTCCGGCCAATCTGGGCAACTATGACGGAAACAAGGCGGGCGTGTCTGAAATGGATGCAGTGGTGGCCTATCTGCAGGTACTGGGCACCATGGTTGATTTCAGCAAGGTCAACGAGGACGAACTGATTCGTTCCAGGTAATTGGGGGCGGCGCATGGCGTGGCTGGACTGGTTTTCGGAACCCACAAACACCAAACCGCTTGCCCTGCTGATTTTTTTTGTGACTTTTGTCGGCATCATCCTGTATGTGTACGGGAACAAGAAACGCAGCAAACGGCTGGAGTCCTACAGGGACATTCCATTCCAGGATGATGAAGAGGATCGTAAGGAATAGAAGATGAGCGAACAGCATCTGCAATCGCAAACCGTGCAAACCACCGGCCATGCCTGGGATGGTGATTTGCAGGAATTCAACAATCCGCTGCCGACCTGGTGGGTTTACACGTTTTACATCACCATTGTCTTTGCCGTCCTTTACTGGTTCATTTATCCCTCGTGGCCGTTCGGCAAGGGCTTCCTGTCCGGCATTCCCGTCCCCGGTATTTCCCGGATCGTTTATCAGAACGACAAGGGCGAGACGGTGGAAAGCCACTGGAATACCCGCGCCCTTCTTCAGGCCGACCTGAACCAGGCTGCTGAAATGCAGAAGCCTTATTTCAGCAAGGTGGCCCAAAGCAGCTTCAGCGAAATTGCCAGGAATCCGGAACTCAGTGGATTTGTTCAGTCGGCGGGCAAGGTGCTGTTCAACGACAATTGCGCCGCATGTCATCAGCAGGGCGGGCAGGGCGTTGTGGGATTCTTTCCCAACCTGGTGGATGATGATTGGCTCTATGGTGGTACCTTTGACAGGATTCACGAAACCCTGATCAATGGACGTCGCGGCTACATGCCTGCTTTTGCCGAAGTGCTGAACGCCCGGGAAATCGACTCGCTGGCCAATTACGTGGCCAGCCTGTCCGGCATTGCGCACGATGCAAACAAGGCGGCTTCCGGCAAGGTGTTGTTTGCTTCCGAGTCAGCAGCCTGCTACTACTGCCACGGCGAGAATGCACAAGGTCGCAAGGAAACAGGTGCCCCCAACCTGACCGACAGGATCTGGCTGTGGGCCAATGTGCCGGCCGCCGAAAAGGCGGAAGACAAGGTGTCGGCCATCCGTAACGTGATCGCTGGCGGCCTGAACAAGGGTGTGATGCCGGCATGGGGCGAGCGCATGACACCGGAAGAAATCAAGGTGCTGACGGTGTATGTGCATCAACTGGGCGGCGGCGAATAACCAGTTCTGTTCAGGCAGAATGAAAGAACCCCCGATGCCGGGGGTTTTTTGTCTTGGGGGATTGGTGAGTGTGGATGTCTCTGGAATCCTGGCGAGCGGGCCTCAGCCGGTCGTTCCCGTAGAGCTGGCATCGGTGTGTCCAAGGACATGCATGAGCTTCCTGGCTTTGGACAAGATCGCATCACGCACGCGCGTAGATTGATAGAGGTATCCAAATGCAGGTGGGGTTGGAAGAACAGGTTGCCCCCTTACAGGAACGCATTCCGGTTTTCACGCGTTCAATCAAGGGTGGATTCAGACGATTCAAGACCAGCATGCTGGTGCTGGCATACACAGTGTATTTTCTGCTGCCGTGGTTGCCATGGTCACGAACCGATGGCCCTTCTCAGGCAGTCATGTTTGATTTGCCGGGACGCAGGTTCCTGATTTTCGACCTGACGGTTTATCCGCAGGATGTGATCTGGCTGGCGCTGCTTTTGTTCATTGCGGCCACACTGCTGTTCTTTGCCACGGCACTTGTAGGCCGGGCGTTCTGTGGTTATTTCTGCTTCCAGACCTTGTGGACGGATTTTTACATCTGGATCGAGTCGAAAATCCAGGGCGAACGTCCTGCGCGGATTCGCCTGTATCGCCAACCCTGGAATCGAGAAAAGTTCTTGAAGGTGGGGGGCACCCATCTGATCTGGGTGCTTGCCAGTTTCTGGACAGCGATGACCTTTGTTCTGTATTTTGGCCATGCGCCTGATTTACTGGCACGTTTCTTTACTGGTCAGGCTGCCACTGCTTCCTACATCACTGTCGGCTTGTTGACCGTGACCACCTACTTTGCAGCCGGCTATCTGCGCGAGCAGGTTTGTACTTACATCTGTCCCTACGGCCGTTTTCAGAGTGTGATGTACGACCCGGAAACCCTTGCGGTCCATTACGATGCCAAACGGGGCGAGAGCGCGCATGGACGCGCCAGTGCGCGCAGCGGTTTGCGTACGCTGGGCGAACGCCATGCAAAGGGACATGGCGATTGCATCGATTGCGGCCTGTGTGTTCAGGTTTGTCCGGCCGGAATCGATATTCGTGAAGGGTTGCAATACAAGTGCATTTCCTGCGGATTATGCATCGATGCCTGCAATGGCATCATGGATTCGATGGGCTATCCACGCGGACTGATCCGCTACGATTCGGAAGCCAATTTGTCCAGCCCCGTTCCGGGCAAGCCCAGGCTGCACTGGAAGCGACTGAAGATCATCGGCTATGGTGTGTCCATCGTGCTTATGACGGCTTATCTGGGCTACAGCATCGGTGCCCGCAGCAGCTTTGAAGATGCCGTTACTCAGGTCCGACAGCCTTTGTTTGTGGTGCTGTCCAATGGCGATATCCGCAACCGCTATCAGATCCGGCTGACCAACAAGCTGCCTCAGCCCGAGCGCTTTGTCATTGCAGTGCGAGACTTGCCTGCATCTGTCCTGGATTTGGGCGGGATGGATGAGGTTGTGGTCAAGCCTGGCCATAGCATCATGGTGCAGGCGAGCATCGTGTTGAAGCCGGAGCTTGCAGCTCGAACCCATGAAATCAGGTTCTCGATAACCCCACGGTCTCGCCCCGAGGAGAAAAGAATCGAATCAGCGGGTTTCCACTATCAGGCCAGCCAGTCGTGAACATGCAACTGACGCTTTTTGGGGGGCTTCTTGCAGTATTGACTTTGTTCACGTTGGCAAGGGCTTTCAGGTTGTCTGCCGAGGTTTCGGGGCTGCTTTCGGCGGGCTTGCCCTTGCTGGCATATATTCTTTACCTGTTCCGCGACTGGACCGGGCTGGATGTGGTGGCCATTCATATTGCCGTGTTTGTCAGTGCGGCGTTCATTCTGGTTGTTTTTTCACGCTACCGTGCCGGCCAGAATCGATTGCACTGGGTTCCCAAGGCGCTGATCGCCTTTTTTGCCTTGCTCGCCGTCATGAATGCAGGGTTCTTGTATGTGGCAACGAGGGGGTTGCCTAGTGGCCTGGCCGGGTTGATCATGCCCCTGGGCGAGGATGAAACCATCCACACCGGATTTTCGGGAACCACGCGGCATGGAAGGGAGGCGGCCAAGGCCATCGGTACGGATTTGTCCCGTCAATTCCACAATGACAAACTGGGCTGGAACATACGGGTGGAGGGTTTGCGTCAGCCCGGTCTCGGAGATCACCTGGTTCTTGTGCATGCCGAGGATGCAAATGGAAAAGCCCTGGCCGGCCTGCAAGGCCAGATGCGCCTGGGCAGGCCAGGCGCGACGCAGGAGGTCATTCCTCTCGTTGCAACGGGACAGGGGCAGTATGAGGCCCGGCTGACTTTCACCGGACCGGGTTTGTGGTTGCTTGAATTGAGACTGGACCATGATGGGAAATCCCATCAGCAATCCTGGGAGATTTCCCTGCGATGAGCGGTACGCTGATTTTCTTGTTCATCCTGACCGGCTTTTTTGTCATCCTGCTGATTGGCGGAATTCTATGGTCGATCCGGAGTGGACAATTTGAGGACATGGAGGGCCCTGCTGAAAGGATCCTGATGGATGATGATGATCCCCGGCTGCCGAATCGAAAAACCTTCCCCAAGGACCACCAGTAAATTAGAATACGCTGCATCACATTGGAAATACGACATGAAGCAATTTTTTACCAAACAAAACCTGCCCATGATATTGTTACTCGGCATGATTGCCTGGGCTTGGCTTAGCCTGGTTTCTGTCCTGATCGCGAGTCTCTTCTAGGCAAATCAAAATTGCAAAAGCCCCATAGTGATCCGCGGGGCTTTATGATTGCAGGCCACACAAACCTCAAGCGGGAATGACCTCCCGCATCTTCTTTAGGGCCTTGGCCTCTATCTGACGAACCCGCTCGGCCGAAATGCCGAATTCCTCAGCCAACTCGTGCAACGTGGCAGATGAGTCTTCCCTCAGCCAGCGAGCCTCGACAATACGACGGCTGCGGGGATCAAGACTTGCCAGTGCATGAGTCAGGCCCTCATGCTGGAGGCGTTCAGTCTGTTCGCGAGCCAGGACTTCCACGGGTTCATCCTCAGGACTGGCGAGGTAGGCGATCGGGCTGTATGTCTCCTCGCCATCTTCAACCGTGGGATCAAGACAGATATCCTGCCCGGACAAACGGGTTTCCATCTCGCGCACTTCCTCGGGCTTGACGCCCAGTTCCTTTGCGATTTTTGCCGTTTCCGTTGCACCCAGACTGCCTAATCCCTGTTTCAGGCTGCGCAGATTGAAAAACAGCTTGCGCTGGGCTTTGGTGGTGGCGACTTTAACCAGACGCCAGTTTTTCAAAATGTATTCGTGAATCTCCGCCTTGATCCAGTGCAGAGCAAAACTGACCAGCCTGACCCCTCGCTCAGGGTCAAAACGCTTGACCGCCTTCATCAGGCCAATATTGCCTTCCTGGATGAGGTCGGCCTGCGGCAGGCCATAGCCCATGTAATGCCGTGCCACACTCACCACGACACGAAGGTGAGAAACCACCAGTTTGCGGGCTGCTTCCAAATCCTGGGTGTCGTGCCAACGACGTGCCAAATCCTGCTCTTCCTCAAACGTAAGCAATGGGTATCGGTTGACAGTCTGTATATAAGCTTCAAGACTGCTGGCGGAAACGGCGGGTATCAAAGCAGTAGACATCTCTTCTTTCCTTTCAATGCCATTTTAGCACTCCTGTGCTCAGAGTGCTAAACGGCTAATGAGTTCAATTGGTTTAGGCTATTTTCTGCAAGGCACGACTGACGGCCAGCCATGCACCCAGCCAGCTGAACAGGATGGCGCCGCCTAAAATGACAAATCCGGTAACAAGGCCGAGGCCCTTTAGTTGAAAGGGTGAACCGTACAGAATCGCCAGTTTGCCGACCGGTGTTTGCAACAGGAACTGCAACAGAACCAGGAGCGCGATGGCGGTCAACCCACCGGAAGCGCCCTGAAGGGTACCGTAATACAGAAAAGGTCGGCGTATGAAACGATCGGTGGCGCCTATGAGCCGGCTGACTTCAATTTCGTCTTGCCGGGAAAGGATTTGCGCTCGGATCGCATTGCTTGAAATTGCGATCAGGGCTACCCCAAAAAGGCTGGCCAATACCATGACCAGCCTTTCGCCGATAAGCAGGAAAGCCTGCAGCCGTTCGGCCCATGCGCTATCGATCTGGACAGCCTCCACCCCCGGTAACGCTGCCAATTCCTTGCGCAGGTTCTCCAGTTTGCCCGGATCCGTCTCCCTGGGGGTTAAAATCCAGGCATCTGGCAGGGGATTCCTGTCCAATCCGGCTGTTAAGCCAGCGAAGCCTTCGGCTTCAAGATTTGCCAAAGCGGTCTCGTTTGAGACAAAGCGGCTCCTGGCAATGGCGGGAGACTGTTCAATCCTTTGTTTGAGTTTGTCTCGATCGGATTGTGTTGCCGAATCAGAAATGAAAACGCTTGCCTCGGGTTGGGCAGGCATCTGGCCAGCCAGATAATCAAGGTTTTGCAGGGTCAGGTAAAGACTTGCCGGCAGGCAAAGCGCCACACCTATGGCCAGTGCCGTAAACAGGCTGGAAAATGGCATGCGCAACAAGCGCTTTATTGCATCCAGCAGGGCAGAACGATGGTGTGAGAGCCAGCTTTTCATGACAGATTCGCCAGCCTGCCATGATCCAGATGAACCTGCCGACCACCCAATGCGACAATGGCTCGTTCATCATGTGTGGATATGATCAAGGTTGTGCCAACCTGGTGGAAGTCGCGAAACATGGCCATGATGTCGGCGGCATAGCCTGCATCCAAATTTCCGGTCGGTTCGTCCGCCAGAACCAGCGCTGGACGGCTGACGACGGCCCGGGCAATGCACAAACGCTGCTGTTCACCGCCAGAGAGGGTGATGGGCATGGCTTTTTCCTTGTCAAGCAGGCCTACCTTGTCCAGTGCGGCACGTGCGCGCTTGATGGCGTCGCGCCGCTCGAAGCCGGCAATGGCCAGCGGTAACTAAGCGTTTTCCATGACATTGCGATCGAACAACAGTTTGTGATCCTGAAAAATCAGGCCGATATTGCGGCGCAGATAGGGTATGGCATGCCGCGACATGCGACCGACATTCTGGCCCTTCAGTGTAACCATGCCACTAGTAGGGCGTTCGATGGCGGCGATGAGCTTGAGCAGGGTGGACTTTCCGGCACCGGAGTGCCCGGTTAGGAATACCAGTTCACCTTCGTTGAATTCCAGCGTGATGTTGTCCAACGCGGTGTGACCGCCTGGATAGCGCTTGGTGACAGATGAAAACTGGATCATTCGCCGAGCAGGGAATCCACGAATTCTCGCGCCACAAAAGGCCTGAGATCATCCAGTCCCTCGCCCACGCCGATGAACCTGACCGGAATCGGCCTGGACTTGGCAATGGCGGCAATCGCGCCACCACGGGCGGTACCATCCAGTTTGGTGATGATGAGGCCCGTCACGCCCAGTGCATCGTCAAAAGCCTTGACCTGATTGATCATGTTCTGGCCGGTGTTGCCGTCCAGCACCAGAAGAACTTCATGTGGCGCAGAAGGGTCGAGCTTCTGGATGACGCGTTTGACTTTCTTGATTTCCTCCATCAAGTGAAGCTGGGTCGGCAGCCTGCCGGCGGTATCAGCCAGTACAATGTCGACCCCGCGCGCCCGAGCTGCGTTGACGGCATCAAAAATCACCGAGGCGGAATCACCCTTTTCCTGACTGATGACCGTGACATCATTGCGCTCGCCCCAAACCTGCAACTGCTCGCGCGCCGCTGCACGAAAGGTGTCGCCCGCGCCCAGCAACACCGATTTGCCTTCACCCTGGTATAGCTTGGCCAGTTTGCCGATGCTGGTTGTCTTGCCGGCACCGTTGACTCCGGCAAGCATGATGATGAAAGGCTTGGCAGCACCAGTCCTGAGCGGGCTTTCGAGGGAAGAGAGCAGTTCGAATAACGCGTCAGCCAGGGCCGAGCGAAGCGCTGCCGCATCCTGCAGATGTTGTCTGGCCACTGATTTGCGCAGGGATTCGAGTAGTTCTTCCGTTGCTTCGACGCCTACATCTGCGCTCAATAGAATGGTTTCGAGCTCTTCGTACAGCGCCTCGTCGATTTTGCGGCCCGCGCCGAACAAACCGGCAATCTGGCCGCCCAGCTTTTCCCGGGTTTTGGCCAGACCGGCTTTAAGACGCTGGGACCAGCCCGTTTTGGTCGACGTGGTGGATTCATTCTCGGGCGTGGACTGCCCAGGGGATTTTTCAGAACCGGAGGATGATTTTTTAAGGAAACCGAACACAAAAAAAGCGGTCAGGAGAAAGTCGGAAAGTGTATATATCTTATCATTCGAGCTGGATTGAAATGGAGTTGATCGTGCAACTGTTCAAAACACTTGTTTTATTGGGGATAAGCGCACCCGTAA
This sequence comes from Hydrogenophilaceae bacterium, assembly GCA_013389025.1. GTDB lineage: Bacteria > Pseudomonadota > Gammaproteobacteria > Burkholderiales > Thiobacillaceae > UBA6918. Next base: position 19,977 of record JACAED010000051.1, on the reverse strand, counting down.
TGGCCACGGTCACGGATGTGACACTGGAAAACGGCTTGCGTGTGATCATCAAGGAAGATCATCGGGCGCCGGTGGCCGTGTCCCAGCTCTGGTACAAGGCGGGCAGCATGGATGAGTTCAACGGTACCACCGGTGTGGCACATGTGCTGGAACATATGATGTTCAAGGGTACAGCGAAGGTTCCTGATGGCGAGTTCTCAAAGCGAGTCGCTGCGGCTGGCGGACGTGAAAATGCTTTTACCAATCGCGATACCACGGTTTATTTCCAGCAACTGCAAAAGGACAAACTGCCAATTGCCTTCGAGCTGGAAGCGGATCGCATGGCAAATCTTCAACTGAAGGACGAAGCTTTCGCCAAGGAAATCCAGGTGGTGATGGAGGAAAGGCGCATGCGAACCGAAGATAATCCCCATGCCATCGTCTACGAACAACTCATGAGCGTGGCCTGGCAGGCGCATCCTTATCGCCGGCCCATCATCGGCTGGATGGACGATCTTGAAAACATGAGCCCGCAGGATGCGCGTGACTGGTATGCGCGCTGGTACGCACCCAACAATGCCACCCTTGTGGTGGCGGGTGATGTCAAGCCGGATGAAGTCCTGGCGTTGGCGAGGAAGGAATTCGGACCACTTGCGAAAAAGGCACTTCCCGTTCGCAAGCCGCAGAGCGAACCTTCATCACGCGGGGAGAAACGCATTACCGTCAAGGCGCCAGCCAAGCTGCCTTATATTCTGATGTCCTGGCATGTGCCCGGACTCCGCGACCCGGAGAAGGACAACATGTATTGGGCATTGCAGATTCTTGGAGGAATACTGGATGGGAATGACTCGGCCCGCCTGAAGAAAAGCCTGGTCAAGGACCAGCGCATTGCCGTGGAAGCCAGTGCCAGTTATGACGGACTGAATCGCGGCCCGGGCATGTTTCTGATCGATGGCACGCCCGCCGAGGGCAAGCGAGTAGCCGTGCTTGAGCAGGCGCTTAAAGCTGAAATTGCCCGGGTACAGAAGGAAGGCGTCAGCGAGGCCGAACTGAATCGCGTCAAGGCACAGGTGATCGCGGCGGATGTCTATCAACGCGATTCGATATTCTACCAGGCCATGCAGTTGGGGGAACTTGCGGTGCTGGGCTTGCCGCTTGAACTCATGAAGACCCGGGTAGAAAAACTCAAGTCGGTCACGGCGGATCAGGTCAAAGAAGCGGCGAAGCTGTTGTCGGAAGACCGCTTGTCCGTTGCAGTGCTTGATCCTCAACCAATCGAGAGCAAGCCACGAAAAGCCGCTATTACCGGGGTAAGACATGCCAACTAATCTGATCGGACTCCTGCTGTTTCTGTTTTGTGTGCCCGTTTCTGCCAGTGTGTCCATCCAGCACTGGACGACGAAGCATGGCGCACGCGTCTACTTCGTCGAGAATCATGACATCCCGATGCTGGATGTGGCGGTGGACTTTCCGGCTGGCAGCCGGTTCGATCAGCCCGAACAGAATGGCTTGGCACGGCTGACCCATGTCATGCTGGATCAGGGCGCGGGCGGGTTGAGTGACACACAAATATCCCAGAAGCTTGCGGATGTTGGCGCGCTGTTGGGAGGTGTCTTCGACAGGGATCGTGCGGGCATTTCACTGCGTACCTTGTCCAGCCAGCACGAGCGAGATAGCGCCTTGTCCATATTGAAGGCTGTTCTGCACAAGCCCGCATTTCCGCAAGCGATCATTCAGCGCGAGCGGGCAAGAATCATCGCAAGTCTCCGAGAAGAGGAATCCCGGCCGGGCGAGGTGGCAGAGAAAGCATTCTATCCGGCACTGTATGGCGAGCGCGGATACGGTCTGCCCGAGTCGGGCTCCCCGGCCAGCCTGATGAAACTCAAACGTAATGACCTGCTGGCCTGGCACGCGTCCAGATACCGCGCGGGTGATGCCGTAATCTCGCTCATTGGGGACATGACTCAAGAAGAGGCGGAGCATCTGGCGGATGAACTTTCGGCGGGATTGCCTCAAGGAACCTCCGCCTTGCCTGAAAGCAAGATGGCCGGGATCACCGCGCCGTCTGAAAAACGCATTGCCCATCCCTCCACACAGAGTCATGTGCTCATGGGGTTGATCGGGATATCACGCAACGATCCCGATTATTTTCCGTTGTACGTAGGCAATCATGTGCTGGGCGGGGGTGGCTTCGATTCGCGCATGATTGCCGAGGTGCGGCAAAAGCGTGGCTATGCCTACTCAGCTTACAGTTATTTTCTGCCAATGGCGCAGCCCGGGCCGCTGCTGATCGGCTTGCAGACCAAAAATGCGCAGGTGGACGATGCGCTCAATGTGGCCAGAGAAACCGTCACGGCGTTTGTTCGCGATGGGCCCACCGAAGCCGAACTCACTCAGGCAAAAAACAACCTGATCGGCGGCTTCCCCCTGCGTATCGACAGTAACAAGGAGGTGCTGGAATACCTGCGTGCCATTGGATTTTATCGATTGCCACTCAGCTATCTCGATGACTGGGTGAAAAATGTCGAAGCGGTGACGCTTGAACAGATACGCGATGCCTTCAGGCGCAAGGTCGATCCGGCCAAACTGAGCGTGGTGGTGGTGGGTGGCGAGGCCAGATAGGCATGCCACCCATGCCAATGAGGTTCGAATTGTCGGCGGCAATTTTCGCAGTCGACGCCTGCGTTTTCATGGTGCGCAAGGCCTGCGGCCGACGCCGGATCGGGTGAGGGAAACGCTTTTCAACTGGCTGGGCCAGGATTTGACCGGCATGAGCTGCCTGGATGCCTTTGCCGGCAGCGGCGCGCTGGGCTTCGAGGCGGCCTCGCGGAATGCCCGGCGCGTGGTCATGCTGGAGGCAGACAGGATTACCGTGGCGTATTTGAAAAACACCCGCGACTTGCTCGATGCCGGGCAAGTCGAGATTGTTCGGGCCGAAGCATTGCAATGGATGCAACATTGTCAGGAACGATTCGACCTGATCCTGCTCGATCCGCCGTTTTCCAGCGGCCTGATGGAACAGGCCCTGCCGATGGCAAGGGAAATGCTCGGCCCGGAAGCATGGTTGTATGTGGAGCAGGCCGCTCCCATCGAAGCGCCGGAAGGATTTATCATCCACCGTGAGGGGAAAGCCGGAATGTCTCATTTTGCACTTCTCAAAAGGACCTGAATTGCTGAAAGCCGTCTATCCTGGCACCTTCGATCCCATTACGCGAGGGCATGAGGACATCGTGCGCCGCGCGTCAAGGCTGTTCGACGAAGTGATCGTTGCCATTGCGGAAAACCGCAACAAGACGCCATTTTTTAGCCTGGCCGAGCGGGTGGACATGGCGCGCGCCGTATTGAAAGACATGCCTGGGGTGCGGGTCGAGGGGTTTACCGGATTGCTGATCGATTTCGCATCCGAACACCAGGCCCATATTGTCCTGCGTGGCCTGCGGGCTGTTTCGGATTTTGAATACGAGTTTCAACTGGCGGGCATGAACCGCAATCTGAGACCGGATATTGAAACCATTTTCATGACGCCTTCGGATCAATACATGTTCATTTCCTCAAGCATGGTGAGGGAAATCGCAAGACTGGGAGGGGACGTCAGTCCCTTTGTACACCCCTTGGTGGCGAATAAATTAAGTGCGAAAATAAGCGTCGGCTGAAGTTTCTTTGATCAAGGTTCGACCATGGCTTTAATGATTACCGACGAATGCATCAACTGTGATGTGTGTTTGCCAGAATGCCCGAACGAGGCGATTTCTCAGGGCGATGAAATTTATATCATCGACCCCAACAAATGCACCGAGTGTGTAGGCCACTTCGACACACCACAGTGCGTGGAAGTCTGCCCGGTTGACTGCATACCGAAGAATCCGGATTACCCGGAAACTGAAGAGGAGCTGATGGAAAAATACCTGAAACTGACAGGCAAGGCTGCCTGATAAGGTCTTTCCTGACCTGGAAAGCCCGGCAAAAGCCGGGCTTTTTTACTCTTATTGAGCCTCAGGCTGACCGTGCGTAAGCGTGCCCGGATTGCGCAGGGGTGTTGAGCGCTTCAATCACCTGGTTGTTGATGTAGGCCAGTGCTTCGAGCTGCGCCGCAGATGCCCCGGAGCTTGCCTCGAGTTCCTGAATGCGGTGGTCAAGCGTTTCCGTGGCTTCATGAATGCGCTTCACGCTTTCAAGGCGCCGCTTCAATTGAGACTGGTGTTCCCGGACCTGTGTGTCCATCGGCGCCATCAGTGCGCGCATCCAGTTTTCGGTTTCGCGGTTTGCAATCTCCCATGTTTTAACGACTTCGCTTGCCAGAGTCTCGAAAAATCTGGCAGTCAGCAGATGCTGCTCCTGGGTAATCATATGGAACACGGTGTTGAATCGTTCGTCGAATTTGCGTTCCAGTCGCTGGATTTCCTTGTGGAACTTGAGCATGCTGTGGACCGGAGGGCTGACAGCCGCCAGCCCATGGTCTTCGCTGAATTTGCGATACATGGCGGCCATCATGACCTGGATTTCTTCTACCTGATTGGCAGCCCTGGTCATGTTCTCACGTATGACCAGAAAGAAATCCTTCATGGCGGATCGAATGCCCTTGGTGAAATAGCTCTTTTCCATGTTCACTCGTGTTTTGTGAACATGCGAACGCAATGCCTCCATGCCCAGTGTTGTACGCAGTTGCTGGGCGTGTTGCGAGAAGACATTGCGCAGTGCCTGAAACTGGGCCAGTCCCTTGTCGAAATTGAGCTTGTCCTGATTGGCCTTTACCATCATGTGAGAGATGACGTCCTTGTTCTTGCCGCGCAGATTCTCCAGCTCTTCGATCTGGTCCTGGATGTTTGCAAGTCGGGCTTCGATCAGTTCTGTTGTTCTGACGACGACGTCTTCGATGCCTGCCGTGGTGGATTCCCTGACAAGTTCCTGCTTGTAGGGAATCAGTTCGCTGGTCATGGCTGCTTCGAGCTGTGGCATGCGGCTTCGTTGCAGCAAGTCATCCCTTTTCTGGACCTTGGCGACCAGTGCTTTCTGGGCTGACACCGGATAGATGTGCTCGACGGGAATTTCCAGCCTGTCGGCGGTTTCCTTGACCTGCTTGTTGATTTCGGCATCGATCTGTTCCGGCGATTTCAATTCATCCCACAAGCCGTCAATCTTGTTCAGGACCACCAGACGACCGCGGCTATTGCCCTGAAGCGGCGAGATGAAATGACGCCAGATGTCGATGTCGCTGCGAGTGACGCCTGTGTCTGCAGCAAGAATGAACAGCACGGCATGGGCGTTTGGGAGCAGGTTGAGCGTCAGTTCCGGCTCGGTGCCGATCGCATTCAAACCCGGTGTGTCGAGTATGACCAGACCCTGCTTGAGCAGGGGGTGCGGGAAATTGATCAGCGCGTGACGCCAGCGGGGAATGTCCACCGTGCCGCTGCGTTGCAGGCTCCTTTGGGTCTCCTCGTCGCTGGGGTCGATCAGGCCAAACCTACGCGCGGTTTCCGCTGGAACGCGGGTGGTTTCGGACAGACGCTGGAGCGCGGCAGCCATCTGTTCCACGGAGTCGATGTCGAGCGGAAACTCGCTCCACTCATCCGGCCTGCGCTTGAGGTCGGACACGGTTTCGGCGCTGCCCTTGGTTTCAATGGGCAGAAGTCGGATGAAGGGCGGGCTGTCCTCTTCGTAATACAGTTCGGTCGGACACATGGTCGTTCGGCCGGCAGACGAAGGAAGCACACGTTGCTGGTAATCGGAAAAGAAGATCGCGTTGATCAGCTCCGATTTGCCACGGGAAAACTCGGCGACAAAGGCAACATTCAAGCGGTCTTCGTTAAGTCGGTCCAATAGTTGTTTCAGCCGCAATTCGGTTTCCGCATCGCCCAGTTCCTGTGCGTTCATCCAGTCGCGCAGGCGCAAGATACGTTTGGAAACCTGATTGCGCCAGGCACTGTAATGCTCAAATTCCGTGGCCAGTGTGCCGGACATGACTGATTGTGCCAGATTCAATTGGATACTCCGCCTCGATCATCGGATATTAACGGATGGATTGTAAACAATTTGACAACCGCCAGTCCGGCAATGGGCCTGAATTCCATGACGGTGGATAACATATTGATCGGGAAGGTTTATTTTTGACATTTTGGGCAATAAAAGGATGATCGTTGCCCATTGACCTGCTTACGTATGGATGAGCCGCACACCTTGCATGGAAGTCCAGCGCGGTCATATACCTGGGTGTGCAACTGGAAATAACCCAGTTCCCCATCGGTCGACACATAATCACGCAGTGAACTGCCGCCGGCATTGACCGCATTTTGCAGGGTCGTTTTGATGGCGGCGGCAAGTCTGTCGCACTCCACCCGGCTTAGCCGGCCTGCGGCGCGGCCGGGGCGAATGCCAGCGCGGAACAGCGATTCGGAAGCATAGATGTTGCCGACACCGACCACCACACGGCTGTCCATGATCAGGTTCTTGATGGCCGTTTTGCGGCCACGGCTGGCGGCATAGAGCAGGGTGCCGGTAAAGGCCGAATCCAGCGGCTCCGGCCCCAGATGGGCCAGCAGGGGGTGTGAAGCCGGGTCATCGGTCAGCAGCACCGCGCCAAAGCGGCGCGGGTCGCGCAGACGCAGAATGATCTTGCCGGCAAACACCCAGTCCACGTGGTCATGAACCGAAACGGGCTCGTTTTGACCGACGAAACGCAGACTGCCGGACATGCCCAGATGAACGAGCTGAAAAATCCCGCCAAAATCAAAAACGAGGTATTTGCCGCGCCGGCTGATAGCCCGCAGCTTGCAGCCGGCCAGTTGCGCATTGATGTCCTTCGGCACGGGCCAGCGCAGTCGGGCATTGCGCACGATTACCTGCCTGAGTGTTCTGCCGGTCAGCTTGGGCAGCAGGCCGCGGCGGGTGGTCTCGACCTCGGGTAACTCGGGCATGCAGCCGTCAGCCCAGGGCCACGAATGCGATTTCGTCGCCGTCCTTCACCGGCGTGCCGCCTTCGGCGAATGTGCGGTTGACGGTGATTTTCAACCCCGGGTTGTTGCGCAGATAGCGGGCCCAGATTTCGCCGCGCAGCGAGAGATAAAACATCAGGCTTTGAATGTCCTGAACATTGGCTGGAAGATCGATTTCATCCGAGGCGCGGTCGAAGGCGTCGACCAGGCTTCCAAAATATAAAATCCGGATCATGGGTTTCGATAAAATGCAGGTTGAATTGAACGCATTTTAGCCGCATGTCCGCCTCTTTTCTTGAATCGCTCAACCCGCAACAGCTTGAGGCTGTGACCTTGCCGCATCAATCCGCGCTGGTTCTGGCTGGCGCCGGTTCGGGCAAGACGCGGGTATTGACCACGCGCATCGCCTGGCTGATCTCGACCGGGCAGGTTTCCCCGCTGGGCCTGATGGCGGTCACCTTTACCAACAAGGCGGCCAAGGAGATGCTGACACGGATTTCTGCCGCGCTGCCGATCAACACGCGCGGCATGTGGGTAGGCACGTTTCATGGCCTGGCAAACCGGCTACTGAGAGCCCATCACCGCGAGGCGGCGTTGCCGCAGGTGTTTCAGATTCTGGATACGCAGGATCAGGCTTCGGCGATCAAACGGTTATTGAAATCGTTGAATGCCGATACCGAAAAATACGAGCCGCGCAAGGTGCAGTGGTTCATCAACGGCAACAAGGAAGCGGGATTACGGGCGAAAGATGTCGAAGCGCACGACGAGTACACGCGCCGCCTCGTGGAAATTTTCGACCTGTACGACCAGCAGTGCCAGCGCGAGGGTGTGGTGGATTTCGCCGAGCTGCTGCTGCGCTCGTATGAATTGATGCAGCGAAATGAGCTGCTCAGAAATCATTACCAGTCGCGCTTCAAGCATATCCTGATCGACGAATTCCAGGACACCAACCCGCTGCAATATCGCTGGCTGAAACTGTTTGCCGGACCTTCCACGGCGATGTTCGCGGTGGGCGACGACGACCAGTCCATCTATGCGTTCCGTGGCGCGGAAACCGCCAACATGCGCGAGTTCGAGCGCGAGTTCGCCCAAGGTCGCGTGATCAAGCTGGAACAGAATTACCGCAGCCACGGCAATATCCTCACCGCGGCCAACGAACTGATTTCACGCAACCGCGAACGCCTGGGCAAGAATCTGTGGACGGATGCCGGCGCGGGCGAGCCCATCCGCGTGTTCGAGGGCTACGGCGATCAGGATGAAGCGGGTTTCATTGTCGACGAAGTCAAGGCGCTACACCGCGAAGGCAGGGCGTTGTCAGATATTGCGCTACTGTATCGTTCCAATGCGCAATCGCGCGTGCTGGAACACGCGCTGTTTTCCTCGCACATTCCCTATCGCGTGTATGGCGGACTGCGATTTTTCGAGCGCCAGGAAGTGAAGCACGCGCTGGCCTATTTGCGGGTGCTGACATTTCCCGACGATGACGGTGCATTTTTGCGCATTGTCAATTTTCCTGCGCGCGGCATTGGCGCGCGCAGTCTGGAGAACCTGCAGGAAGCAGCCAAAGCCGGGGGAGTGTCATTGTGGGTAGCGGCGCAGGCGCAAAGCGCTGGCAAAAAGGACGCGGCCAAGGGTCTGCCTGCATTTGTGTCGCTGATGGAAAAAATGCGCGAGGCGACCGAAGGTCTGGGTCTTGCTGAAACGCTGGAACACATCATCCAGGCTTCGGGTCTGGCGGATTTTTACCAGGCTGATCGCGAAGGCCAGGATCGACTGGAAAACCTCAACGAACTCATCAATGCCGCTACGGTGTTCGAGCAGGATCCTGACGCCGTGGTAGAGGAGGGCCAAAGCGTGATGGAAGCCTTTTTCGCACACGCCGCGCTGGAAGCGGGCGAGCACCAGGCTGGTGCGGGTACGGACGCGTTGCAGCTGATGACGGTGCACGCCGCCAAAGGTCTGGAATTCCACAGTGTGTTCATCACCGGGCTGGAGGAAGGCCTGTTTCCACACGAACAGAGTTTCAGCGATTCGGACGGGCTGGAGGAAGAACGCAGGCTCATGTATGTCGCCATTACCCGCGCGCGACGAAGGCTGTATCTGACCCATGCGCAATCCAGAATGCTGCACGGTCAGGTGCGTTATGGCCTGCCTTCGCGTTTTTTGTCCGAGTTGCCGGAAAACCTGCTTCTGCCGCTGAACAATCGCCGCGTGGCATGGGTGGCCGAACCGGTGATGTCGTCTTCCCATGTTTCAAATCAGGGTGCTGGCGGGTTTTCGGTGGGGCAGAATGTCACCCATCCCAAATTCGGCACGGGTGTCATCCTCAATTTTGAAGGCCGCGGCAGCGATGCGCGCGTGCAGGTCAAATTCCGTGAGGTCGGCGTGAAATGGCTGGCGATGGATTACGCCAAACTGAGCTCGTGTTAGTTCTTTGAAGCGAACATTGCCTGATAGCCAAGGTATGCTGTTCCCAGCATGACTGGTATGACAATCATCATTCCAAAGAGAGGGATCAGTGCCAGCAGCAATACCGGGATCATCCCAAAACCATTGATCAGCAAGGCCGCCCAATTGCGCAGGCAGGCCTTCAAACTCAAACCCATTGCCTGAAGCGGTTGGGCGTTGCCGAATAGGATTAGCGCCGGCGCATACCAGGTTGCGGCAATGGCCGGGATGACAAGCGCGGAAGCAAGTAGCAGCAATGGCAACTTGCCTTCGAATTGCGCCGCAATATCCTCGGGGCGTGCCCTGTGTTGCAGATTGTTCAACAGGGCTTCGTAATCCACGCCCAGTTGTTTCATAAGGAACAGAATGGCTATCAGGATGGCGAGATAAATCGAACCGACGATGGCCAGAGGCAGTGCATTCTCGCGGAAACCGGCCAGCAATTGTGGAAGTTCAGGATCATCGCCTTCGTCTATCGTTCGGAATGCACGCATGAAACCGGCAACGATGAGGGGAGTCAGGATTTCGGACAGTCCGGGGCCCACCACGGGAATGAATTGCAGAATCAGCAATGCACCCATGGAGATGCCTGCTGCCACGGCCAGCACGAGCGGGTTTTTGAAAAACAGCCGGAATGCGCCCGTCACCCATTCAAAGCCGGCACGTGCGGAAACCCTGCGAGGCAGCTCGTCGTGCATGCTTCAGAAAGTGTGGATCACCCATTGCGGAACTGCTTCAGGGGCAACCGGCCCATCGTGGCGGGTAAACTGGCCACGGCCTGTCTGGTCAATCAGGTAGTACGGTTTGCCTTTGGGCGGTACGACCCGAATCATGTAGAGCTTGCCCTTGAGCCTGTATTCCTCCACCCGCTCACGTCCCTTGTTGCGGATGGTGATCTGGGGCTCGCCGATATCCCTCGCGCTGGGTGCGCCGTCTGGAACCGGTGTGCTGCCCTTTGGCGGCGCAGGAGCCTTCTCGGCAGCGACTGTTTGCAAACAGGTGCCCAACAAGGCAAGCATCATGGCTTTCGTTATTGTCTTCATGTATTAAATTCCGCTCGGTATTCTTGTTTCAGGATAGATCAGTTTTGAATGATAACTCACAGGTTAAGCTGGATTTCACGTTCTGTCAGGGTTGGCGAGAATCCACGCTTCTCGTAGTGATTGAATATGGCATCCACCACATCGGTGGGATTATCGATAAGCTGGATCAAATCCATGTCCTCCGGGCTGATCATGCCTTCTTCAATCAGTCGATTGCGGAACCAGTCCAGCAGCCCGGCCCAGAATTGCGATGCGACGAGGATAATGGGTATGGACCGCGTTTTTCCGGTCTGCACCAGGGTCAGCGCCTCCATGAGTTCGTCCAACGTGCCGAATCCGCCAGGCATAACAACGTAGGCCGAAGCGTATTTGACGAACATCACCTTGCGGGAAAAAAAGTGCTGGAAGGTCTGGCTGATATCCTGGAAGGGGTTGGCGTGCTGTTCATGGGGCAACTGGATATTCAACCCCACGCTGGGTGATTTGCCGAAGTAGGCGCCCTTGTTGGCGGCTTCCATGATGCCGGGGCCGCCGCCGGAAATGACGGAAAAGCCGGCATCGGACAACTTGCGCGAGATTTCCTCCGTCAGGATGTAGTAGGCATGGTCGGGCGGCGTGCGCGCGCTGCCAAAAATGGAAACGGCCGGGCGGATTTCGGACAGGCGTTCGGTGGCTTCGACGAACTCTGCCATAATGCCGAACAGCCGCCAGGACTCACGGGCTGAATAATCGATTTCCGCCGCGCCGCGCGGATCGGCCAGATCGGGCAATTTATTCTTGTGCATTGAGATTCCCTTGTGAACGACACTCAAAAAACACTCTTGCTGGTGGATGGCTCATCCTATCTATACCGAGCCTTCCACGCGCTGCCGGATTTGCGCAACCGGCATAACCAGCCTACCGGGGCTGTTTACGGCGTCATCAGCATGCTGAAAAAGCTCGAAAAAGACTACCCGGCGGATTATATCGCCTGCGTGTTCGACCCCAAGGGGAAAACCTTCCGCGACGACTGGTACCCGCAGTACAAGGCCAATCGTCCGCCCATGGCGGAAGATCTTTCAGTGCAGATCGCACCGCTGTTTAAAGGCATACGCGCGCTGGGCTGGCCGCTAGTCGTCGTGGAGGGCGTGGAAGCCGACGATGTCATAGGCACACTGGTGGCCGAGGCGGCCCGCAAGGGAGTTCGCAGCATCGTTTCCACTGGTGACAAGGACATGGCGCAACTGGTGAATGACCACGTGATACTAGTCAACACCATGAGTAACGAAACTCTGGATGAATCAGGCGTCTCGACCAAGTTCGGCGTCCCGCCCGATCGTATCGTCGATTACCTGGCTCTGATTGGCGACAGCGTGGATAACGTGCCGGGCGTGGAGAAGGTCGGTCCGAAAACGGCGGTGAAATGGCTGAATGAATACGGTACCCTGGACAGCATTATCGAACGTGCCAGCGAGATTAAAGGCGTGGTGGGCGAAAACCTCCGGAAGGCACTGGACTGGCTGCCAATGGGCCGCAAGCTGGTCACTATCAAGAAGGATGTTCCGTTACCGCTTGATCTGGAATCCCTGAAGAAGGGCTTGCCAGACCGGGAAGCGTTGCTGGCGTTTTATGAAAACCAGGATTTCCGTACCTGGCTGCGTGAGCTGCGTGACACCAGTTCGTCCGAAAACCCGGTTTCATCCGCCCGGCAAGAAACAAAAGTAAATGCGGACGACATGGGTGATCCATTAACGCCAGCCGCACCGTCCACGGATCACCGTGCGGCGTATGAATGCATCCTTGATGATTCCCAGTTAAATGCATGGATGGAAAAAATCAGCCAGTCGGACCGGGTGGCTTTTGATACCGAAACAACGTCGCTGGATCCGATGACGACTGAACTGGTCGGCATGTCATTCTCCATGGCAGCCGGAGAAGCGGCCTACCTGCCGTTGGCCCACCGCTATCCGGGCGTGCCGGACCAACTGGATCGCGAGGCAACGCTCAAGCGGCTAAAGTCCTGGCTGGAAAGCGAGCACCCGCAAAAAATCGGCCAGAATCTCAAGTTCGATCGGCATGTCTTGGCCAATCATGGCATACGCTTGAATGGCATCGCCCATGACACCCTGCTGGAGTCTTATGTCGCCGAATCGCACATGCCGCATGACCTGGACAGTCTTGCGGCGCGCTATACAGGACTGCACACGCTCAGTTATCAGGATGTGACGGGGAAAGGCGCCAAACAGATCGGTTTTGATCAAGTTTCCATCGAAACCGCCACGAAATACGCCGCCGAGGATGCCGATGTCACCCTGCGTGTACACGAGGTGCTTTATCCGCAAATCGAGGCTGTGCCGGGCTTGAAGGCGGTCTACCAAAACATTGAATTGCCCGTATCGGAAATACTTTTCCGCATGGAGCGAAACGGCGTGCTGCTGGATCGGGAAAAGCTCGCTGCACAGAGCAGACAGCTGGGTGAATCCATGTTGACGCTGGAAGAACAAGCCTATCAATTGGCCGGGAGACCGTTCAATCTCAACTCGCCCAAGCAGATACAGGAAATTTTCTTTGGCGAGATGAAACTGCCGGTCATCAAAAAGACGCCAAGCGGCCAGCCTTCCACCGATGAGGAGGTGCTGGAAACCCTGGCGGCGGATTATCCCTTGCCAAAAAAATTGCTCGAATATCGAGGCTTGGCCAAGCTCAAATCAACCTACACAGACAAGCTGCCGCAGATGATCAACCCGAAAACCGGTCGGGTGCACACCAGTTATTCTCAAGCCACCGCAGTGACCGGAAGGCTGGCAAGTTCAGACCCGAACTTGCAGAACATTCCCGTGCGTACCCAGGAGGGCCGGCGTATCCGCGAGGCGTTCATCGCGCCACCGGGTTCCAAAATCATCTCTGCGGACTATTCGCAGATTGAATTGCGCATCATGGCGCATTTGTCCGGCGACGAGGGGTTTCTGCGTGCTTTTGCCGAGGACCGCGACATTCATACTGCAACCGCCGCGGAAGTTTTTGGCCTGCCATTGGATGAAGTCGGCAGTGACCAGCGGCGCATGGCCAAGGTGATCAATTTCGGGCTGATCTATGGCATGTCGTCATTTGGCCTCGCTTCCCAGCTGGGGCTGGAGCGCAGCGCGGCACAGGCCTACATAGACCGTTATTTTGCCCGCTACCCAGGCGTGGCGAATTACATGCAGCGCACGCGCGAGCAGGCGCGCTCGCAGGGTTTCGTGGAAACTGTGTTCGGCCGGCGTTTATACTTGCCGGAAATTAACAGCAAGAACCCAGCTCGCCGGCAAGGCGCGGAACGCGCCGCCATCAACGCGCCCATGCAGGGTACGGCGGCGGACCTCATCAAGTTATCCATGATTGCCGTGCAAGGCTGGCTGGACACTGAAAAGCTGGCCAGCAGGATGATCATGCAGGTGCATGACGAACTGGTGCTGGAAGTGCCAGACGGGGAAGTGGAAAGCGTTAAGTCCAAGCTGCCGATGCTGATGGCAGGTGTGGCAGAACTCAAGGTCATGCTCAAAGCGGAAGTCGGAGTCGGGCCTAACTGGGAAGCCGCCCACTAAAAATGATTTTGGCAGGAACTTACTTGCCCCACTGATAGCTGAAAATGGCCTGAAAGTTGACCGGCGTCCAGTTGAACAGGTAGTTATCGTTGCCCAGAGGCTGGTTAGCCCGCAATTCCCAGCGCAAGGCATCCTTGTTGTCAAGCAACCAGTTCTGGCCAAGCCCCAAGGAAATAACGGGTGGGGAGAAGTCGGCTTTGCCGCCATTGCTGACATGCATGCCACTCATGCCACCCAACAAGAACCACTGCATTTTCTGTTGCTGGGTAAAGAACCATTCGATACCGCCCTGAAACGCGGTAATGCTGCTTTCAGCCAGACCCTTGATGGGATTGTCACTGGTGCTGGACACGCTGAGATTGCCGAAGAAATTCGTCAGGGTGCCAATTGGCTGGGAGAAATTCAGATTGAGGTTCAGGTTCGAAGGCGTGCCGCTATCAGGCAAGCCCGGAAGCGAGTCATGCTCTGCAAAAGGTTCGCCCAGCAGAAACCGCACGCCTTGCTCGGACAAAGGCGAGGCGACAACCGGTGCAAAGCCGGTTGCCAGGAAAAACAACGCTAGAACTGAACCCTTGATTTTCATTAGATGCCTCAATGCTCATTTTAAGCGATAAAAAAAAGCCGGGCACAGGCCGCCCGGCGGAAAGACGTTGTTATTTGGCTATAAAGTTGCAATCTGGCTACATATTGCTATTTCTTCAGGTTGTCGCGGATTTCGCGCAGCAGCATGACATCTTCAGGGGGAGCTGTTGGCGCAGCAGGCGCTTCGTTTTTGAGGCGATTGATTTGTCGCACCATCATGAAGATGATGAAAGCCAGAATCAGGAAGTTGATCAAAATGGTAATGAAGTTGCCGTAGGCAAAGGTCGGGATATTGGCTGCCTTCATTGCAGCCAGGGTGTGGGCGGTTCCTTCCGGGACATCGGCAAGTGGAATGAACAAGTTGGAAAAATCAAGCCCGCCAAAAATGGCACCGACGATCGGCATGATCAGGTCGTTGACGATGGAATCGACGATTTTGCCAAAAGCCGCGCCGATGATCACACCAACTGCCAGGTCGATGGCATTGCCCTTGACGTCAAACTCCTTGAACTCAGTCATGATGCCCATATGTTTCCTCCTTTTGCGAGATGGTTGTTTGTATGAAGCTGACACTTTTTACCAGAGCGCCCACGCAACAGCCAGTTTCAAATGTAAAAAATCCAGACAGTTTTCCTGAGACGGGCATGGGAGTAAAATTCTGCCTCTTATGCGTATCGGCCCCCATACCCTGAAAAATAATTTGATCGTCGCACCCATGGCCGGCGTGACGGATCGGCCATTTCGCCAGCTTTGCAAGAAGCTTGGGGCGGGTATGGCCGTTTCCGAAATGGTGACGTCGAATTCGCTGCTTTACGGCAGCAGCAAGACACAAAGGCGCGCCAATCACGAAGGCGAAGTGGAGCCCAAGTCGGTCCAGATCGCGGGAGCCGATCCAGCCTTGATGGCGGAAGCCGCCCGGCATAACGTCGATCGGGGCGCGCAAATCATCGATATCAACATGGGCTGCCCGGCGAAAAAGGTCTGCAATGTCATGGCCGGCTCGGCCTTGCTGCAGAACGAACGCCTTGTAGGCGACATCCTTGAAGCAGTCGTGAAAGCCGTACCTGAAGTGCCGGTGACATTGAAGATAAGAACTGGCTGGGATCGGGAGCACCGGAATGCGCTGAATGTCCTGAAAATTGCCGAGAATTCCGGCATCCAGGCCTTGGCCATTCATGGCCGGACACGCGCATGTGGTTATGCCGGTGAAGCGGAATACGACACCATCAAGGCAGTCAAGGGCGAAGCGAAAATTCCCGTGATTGCCAACGGCGACATTACCACACCTGAAAAGGCCGGATTTGTTCTTGCTTACACAGGTGCCGATGCCGTCATGATCGGTCGGGCAGCACAGGGCAGACCATGGATATTCCGTGAAATCGACTATTATCTTAAAACAGGCACACACTTGCCCCAGCCGGAAGTCAGCGAAATTCACCAAGTACTGAAAACGCATTTGCAAGACCTGTATGCGTTCTATGGCGACCTGACGGGTCTGCGCGTCGCCCGCAAGCACATATCCTGGTACACCAAAGGGCTGGTCAATGCGAGCAGCTTTCGGCACCGCATGAACCAGTTGGAAACCGTGGTTGAGCAGATGCGCGCGGTGGATGATTTTTTTACCCAGGCCGCGCGAGCCAGTAATTACCTGCAATACGAAAAAGAAACGTTGCCACAGGCATTGGCGGCGTAGGGAGAGGATGTTGTTTGAAGAAAGCGAACTTGCCGCCTGCGTGCGCAAGTCATTAAACCGTTATTTCAAGGACCTGGATGGAGAAGATCCATCCGGCGTATACGAGATGGCTGTCCAGGCCCTTGAAAAACCCTTGCTTACGTTCATCATGGATCGCGCCGAAGGCAATCAAACCCGCGCTTCGGAAATTTTGGGGATCAATCGCAATACCTTGCGCAAGAAACTCAAGCTACACGGTCTGTCGGATTAATCTTTCGAAATCCCATACATGAAAATCGAACGCGCACTCATCAGCGTGTCGGACAAGTCCGGCATTCTGGAATTCGCCCGCGCCCTGGCTACCTTGGGTGTTGAAATCATTTCCACGGGCGGGACTGCCAAACTGCTGGCTGAAAACGGCCTGAAAGTGATCGAGATTTCCGATTACACGGGTTTTCCGGAAATGCTCGACGGGCGGGTGAAAACCCTGCATCCAAAAGTCCACGGCGGCATCCTCGGCCGGCGCGATCTGCCCGAGCATGTGGCCACCATGCAGGAGCACGGCATCGGCAACATCGACCTCGTGTGTGTGAACCTCTACCCCTTTGTTCAGACGGTGAGCAAACCCGGCTGCACGCTGGAAGATGCCATCGAGAACATCGATATCGGTGGGCCTGCCATGGTGCGTTCTTCGGCCAAGAATCACGCCTTCGTGGCCATTGTCACCGACCCGGCCGATTACGCAAAGGTGATTGAAGAAATGAAAGCCAATGGCGGCGCGGTCACCGGCAAGACACGCTTTTCGCTCGCCATCAAGGCTTTCGAGCACACCGCCGCCTACGATGGCGCCATCGCCAACCACTTCGGCAAGCTGGTGGCAGAGTCGGACTTCCCGCGCTCCATCAACTTGCAATTCCAAAAGGCCCAGGGCATGCGCTACGGCGAGAACCCGCACCAGAACGCCGCCTTCTATGTGGAAGCCGGTGCCAAGGAAGCGTCCATCGCCACCGCGAAGCAGCTGCAGGGCAAGGAACTCAGCTACAACAACATCGGCGACGCCGACGCCGCGCTGGAATGCGTCAAGCAGTTCGACCAGGGACCGGCCTGCGTCATCGTCAAGCACGCCAACCCGTGTGGCGTGGCCTATGGCAAGAACCTGCTGGAGGCCTATGACCGCGCCTACCAGACCGACCCCGAATCGGCCTTCGGCGGCATCATCGCCTTCAACGGCGAACTGGACGCCGAGACCATGAAGTCCATCGTCGAGCGCCAGTTCGTCGAGGTCATCATCGCGCCGAAGGTAAGCGCCGCTGCCGTCGAGATCGCTGCCGCCAAGAAGAACGTCCGCGTGCTGGAATGTGGCCAATGGCCGGCCGAGCCGGGCAAGCGCCTCGACTTCAAGCGCGTCAATGGTGGCCTGCTGGTGCAGGAGGCCGACCTGGCCCTCACCAATGAAATCAAGGTGGTCACCAAGCGCGCGCCCACCGAACAGGAAATGCGCGACCTGCTGTTCGCCTGGCGCGTCGCCAAGTTCGTCAAGTCCAATGCCATTGTTTACGCCAAAGACAATATGACCATCGGTGTCGGCGCCGGCCAGATGAGCCGGGTCAACTCGGCGCGTATTGCTGCCATCAAGGCCGAGCACGCCGGCCTCAAAGTGACCGGCTCGGTCATGGCCTCGGACGCCTTCTTCCCCTTCCGCGATGGTATCGACAGCGCTGGAGAGGCCGGCATTCAGGCAGTCATCCAGCCAGGCGGCTCGATGCGCGACGAGGAAGTCATCGCGGCGGCAGATGAGCACGGCATGGCCATGGTGTTTACCGGGATGCGACACTTCCGTCACTGATTTTCCATTAATAACCATAGAGGCACAGAGACACAAACAAATGAAAGAAGTCTCTTCGGTTTTCTTGGTGCTTCTGTGTCTCTGTGGTGAAGTCTTATGAAAATACTTGTCATTGGTTCCGGTGGCCGCGAGCACGCGCTGGCCTGGAAGCTGAGTCAGTCACCCAAGGTGTCCAGGGTGTTTGTCGCGCCTGGCAATGGCGGCACCGCGAGCGAAGACGGGGTGACGAATGTGCCGCTGACAGCCATTCCATCCCTTGTCGAATTTGCACGCCGGGAACAAATCGGGCTCACTGTGGTGGGCCCGGAAGCGCCGTTGGCAGAGGGGGTGGTGGATGCCTTTCGCGCGGCCGGTTTGAAAATTTTCGGTCCGACCCAAGCTGCCGCCCAACTCGAGTCCTCGAAGGATTTCGCCAAGGCCTTCATGATGCGCCACGGCATTCCGACGGCCCGATACCAGACGTTTACCGATGTGGCGGCCGCGCATGACTATGTCAACGCTCAAGGCGCGCCCATCGTCATCAAGGCTGACGGTCTGGCGGCGGGCAAGGGGGTCGTGGTCGCTCAATCTGTTGAAGAAGCCCACGCCGCAATCGACGATATGCTGTCTGGCAACAAGCTTGGCAGCGCCGGCGCACGGGTGGTGATCGAGGAATGCCTGACGGGTGAGGAAGCCAGTTTCATCGTCATGGTGGATGGCGAGCATGTCTTGCCGCTTGCTTCCAGCCAGGATCACAAGCGCCTGAAAGAAGGCGACGCGGGGCCCAATACGGGCGGCATGGGCGCGTATTCGCCCGCGCCGGTCGTTACGCCAGAAATACATGCCAGAATTTTGCGTGAAGTCATCCAGCCGGTCGTAACGGGCATGGCAAAGGAGGGCATGCCGTATACGGGCTTTTTATACGCAGGCGTGATGATCAACCCGGCCGGGGAAATCAAGGTACTCGAATTCAATTGCCGAATGGGCGATCCTGAAACCCAGCCGATCATGATGCGGCTGAAATCGGATTTGGTTACGCTGTTCGAACAAGCCCTGGATGGCAAATTGAATCTTGCGGAAGCGGAATGGGATCGCAGAACGGCCCTGGCCGTGGTCTTGGCTGCCGCAGGGTACCCAGAAGATCCGAGAAAAGGCGATGTCATTCGTGTCTCACCCGTGAATACGGAAGACCTGCACATTTTCCATGCAGGGACCCTGCGGCAGGATGGCGAAATCCTGACCAGCGGCGGCCGGGTGCTGGCCGTGACGGCACTGGGGGATAGCGTCAAAATCGCGCAGAAACACGCCTATGAAGCGGTCGCCCAAATCCATTTTGACGGCATGCAATACCGGAAGGATATTGGCTATCGCGCCATTGACCGGAAGAAGTAAACGGTGAAAGCAGGGGCACTGCGGGCTTTTCTCAAGCAGGGCGGCATAATTGCTTACCCAACGGAGTCCTGTTATGGCTTGGGGTGCGACCCGATGAATCGCCGGGCGGTGAGAAAAATCATTCGGCTCAAAGGTCGCAGCGCGGCCAGGGGTTTGATCCTGATAGCCGCCAGCCGTTGTCAGCTTCGGCCATATGCCACGCGGGCCGCCATCGAAGGCGCATGGAAAAGAGGGTATTGGCCCGGTCCGGTTACCTGGGTATTGCCCACGACAAAAAAATGCCCCGATTGGTTGACAGCCGGTAAACATACCATCGCCGTCCGCATTACTGCGCATCCCGGAGCGGCCCGGATTTGCAGAAAGGCAGGCATGGCACTGGTTTCCACCAGTGCAAACAAGAGTGGAGAAGCCCCGGCAAAAACCGCCGAACAATGCAAACGAATCTTTGGCGGACAAGTCAAGGTGCTGCCCGGTAAAATCGGCGTTCGAAAACGGCCTTCCACATTGATCGATTTCGCCAGCGGAAACATACTGAGACCATGAG
>JACAED010000057.1 GCA_013389025.1 Hydrogenophilaceae bacterium | reverse complement strand
CTCGTGGCTACGGACGTTTCTCCACCATCCGCACCGTGATCTTCCTCATCGCCGGCAAGCTCGACTTCTCGCACTTCAACCCCCATGCCGCTTAACCCACTCGAAATTCAAAAGAGCCCACATTAGTCACTCAGTCTTTGTTTTAACCACACCATTGGCACAATCGGCGCATTTTAGCCAACCGGGTGCGAGTACGTTAAAACCATCAATACGGACCAACATGTCTGTAGTCTTGTTCATAGATCGCGCAGCATTGAGGGCGGCCTTGTCATCCAGAATATAAAGTGAATCGCTCTCATAATTGCCATGAAGCAATGTATCTGCTGCGCGGAGTTGCGCGTTTTTGTATGCCTGGACGCTGACGCGAGCAAGGTAGACGGCATCGGTCCCCAAGCCGTGGTTGCCTGCATAGCTAGCCAGAACTTGCCAACTTGGCGAACGCTCGATCGGAATCCACCGAACCTTCATGTACCTCTTGGCAGCTTTCGCCCAAAATGGATTACGTAGCGGACTGTCCCATATTGAGCTTGGATGGACCATGAGTTTCTCTCGGATGCGGAGCCATCCGGCGCTGGTATCGACGAGTTGGACAAGGAGGGCCAAGGCAAATAGTAAAGTCGTGGTTTGTCTCTTGTACCCATGTATCACCAGTGCCAAAGTGGCCAAGAGTATAGCGTAATAGGCTGGCCAGAACAGCCGTCCGGAGGACCGGAAAATGTCCCCCAACCGTGAAATGGGATGTGGCAAGCCGAACTCGATGGTCATGGAACCAATACCAATCCTGTTCGAAAACGCGAATAGGGTCAGCCCGACAAGGGCGAAAAGCAAGACTGGGTGCTGTCGAATGGGCGATGCTAGTGAAGTGCGTCTGCCAATCATTGCGATGACTGCAAACCCCATGAGAAGAATTGTGCCAAGGCCGAAAAAGTTAAAGCCCTCATGGTGCTGACTATCACCAGGGAGATCCGGCAAGAGATAAGACCAAAGCCCATATTCGGCCTTACCGGCGTCAATGATGGATAGCAGATTGAGCGTGTACAAACCGTAACCACTGGCCCCAATTCCACGGACGATACTGAAGGCGCCGACCTGCCAGCAAACGAGGCCCGTTAATGCGCTCAGTGCGATGAATTCTGTCACAGAGGCCTTTTTCGTCTGTTGTTGCCTGTACGCACGCTGAGCAAGGTCACTGATCCATAGCAGCGCAACCATTGCCAGCAGATAGGCATGTACGGCTGCTACGGAGCACAGAAGGAAACCCCAGCTAAGTTTGCGCGCCTTGGTTTCTGGGCGAAGCGTCAGGTAAAGCGAGGCCAAAACAAAGAAATGTCCTACGAGGTTAAGATGCCCAATCTTTTCATGTAGTCGCCAGATCATTGGTGGCGAGAGCACAAAGAAGCATGTGCCTATCAAGCGCAAGGGCACGCTATCTGTAACGAGCCCGAGCAGTTTCCACGCGAACCAGGCCTGAAGAATAAAACAGACAAGCAGCCAAATACCAAAATACTGGAACGGCACTGGGAGCAAGGCGGAAAACGGCTTGAAAAGCAAGGCGAGCAGCGGGTTTGAGTCCGAATATACGATTGAACTGCTTAGTTCAAGGCCGTAGGAAGGGTTCATCCCCAATGGAAACGTCCACGGCCCATTCCGGAAGAACAGCCACCCTAGGTAATGGGTGGCCGGGTCCCCGTGCTCCAGCCAAGCAAGATTCCGCGGATCCAGTACCCACGGACCGGTTATCAGCAAACAGGCCAAAACGCCTACCCCCAGTGGCAGCGCGGCCAGCGCACTGCGATTCAGCGCTAAGGAAGTGAATGCCATCGTTTCGTGCTCTCAGACTTGGTGGACTTAGTTGCTGGAGGGTTCGGATCGCCGATGTCTTTCGTTTGTCTGCGGAATCCCCACAGTCGGCTTGCAGTAAAGGAAATAACAGGAACAACCGTGGCAGAAACAATGGCCGACACGGTTGGTGAGAACCAGGCTCCCTTGAGGAGGCTTGCAAACAACAGCGTATTAGCAACAAAGGCGCCACCTGAAATTACGAAGAAGCGCCGAGCAGCCTCTGTGGGGTACCCAGGCGTGCGAAATGTCCATAAATAGTTGCCGGCGAATGAAACGCCGAACGCGGTCAGAAAGGCAACAAGGTTAGCGACAATGGCGGGCAGTAGCGTCACAGACAGCAATGTCCAGACAGTCAGGATATGAACGGCAGTGGCAGCAATGCCGACGAGACCAAAACGGGCTGCGGTCAGCAGTTCACGCCGCAGACGACTCAAAGCAATTGCGCCTATTGCTGACACGCAACACAGGCTTTCTCGGCGAGACAAAACGCCGTCAGCCCAGCTAACCGATTCACGCGCATTAGTGGCAGTTCAAGCCAAGATAACGCGGTCAGCGTAGCGTTTACTAGGGGATGATGCCGCGACAAGTGTGAGCGAGGTGGCGAGGATTCCTTGCGCGTCCAATTGCCTGCAAGACGGATCGTCGCTGCGATTGGGAAAACGGCACCAAAATAATACACCCCATGCTTCACATTGAGCCCAGCGTCGCGAGCAACTCCTTCAATCTGAGAAAGTCGATAACGACGCTTGTGTTCAAGAAAAACGTCATGGCTGCTCCACAAAAATTGGAATGCTGGCACGGAGATTAAGAAGCGGGTTCCAGGAGGAACCTTGCTTGCATATTCCCGTAGCAGACCTGCGTCGTCGTCAACATGTTCCAAGACGTCCATTAATAGCACCAAGTCCGCGTCCAATGAGCCGATGGCGCGTCTGAAGTGCAGAGGCTTGTCCAATTCCTTGGTATCCGATTCAGCAGCATAGCTAATGTCCACGCACCAAGCCTCACGTGCTGAGGAGTTAGATAACAGGTAGCGTGAAAAGTAGCCGGATCCCGCACCCACATCCAGGATCGTAGAATGCGACGAATCGGCTAGAAGAGTCATCATCGCTTTGGCTTTTGAACGGTAGTACCAGTGCCCCGAAAGATTCGCACCCAGGATATCGGTTTCCTTGATATCCATTTTTCTACTCCTTGGTTTTGTATACTTGTCGCACGACGAAAGGTGGCCGGCGCTTGGACTCAATGTACGTCCTGCCAAGGTACTCGCCCAGAATGCCAATCCCGATAAGCTGTAATCCCCCAAAAAAAGTTACTGCGACCATCAAAGATGCATAACCCGGCACGTCTACGCCCTGGATAAATACCCTCATAATAATAAAGATTGCAAACAAGAAGGCGACGAAGGATATAAGTGCACCAAGGTAGGTCCAGATACGAAGGAGGTAGGTGCTAAAACTTGTCACTCCTTCCATTGCAAAATTCCAGAGCTTCCAGCCATTGAATTTGGTTGCTCCGGCAACCCGTGGCGATCGCACGTAATCTACATGGCAGGTGCGAAAGCCTACCCATGCAAATAATCCTTTCATGAATCGATGTGCCTCGGGCAATTCAAGCAGGGCATTGACGACCTTGCGATCCATCAGGCGAAAATCCCCTACGTTTTCTGGTAGCTTGGTATCAGAGATACTGTTGTGGATGCGATAAAACAAATTCGCGGAGGTGCGCTTGGCCCAAGTGTCCGACTCACGGTTGGACCGGCGAGCCAAGACCACCTCGTAGCCCTCGCGCCACTTTGCGAGCATGTCCAGAACCAACTCTGGCGGGTCCTGTAAATCCACATCGATTGGCACAACGACCTCGCCCTCTGCAAAATGCAAACCGGCAGTAAGGGCGGCCTCCTTTCCGAAGTTTCGGCTTAGGTCAACTATTTTGACAAACAAGTGCGCCTTTTGACATGCCAATAGAATATCAAGTGTATTGTCATTGCTGCCATCATTAACAAAGACTACTTCCAGGCTAACGGCCTTCTCTTCCTCGAAAAGCTGACGTATACGATCGACAAACAGATCAATGCTTTCCGCCTCGTTATAAACCGGTACAACAAGAGAGAGGTTCACTGGCACGCTATCGCATACTGATAGCGGAGAGGGGGATTCTGTTTGATTTTCTCTGTGCATCTGAATTCGCTTTGTTGTTGATGAGCTGCGGCCTTCCAATTACAACGAGCATTCGAAGCCATCCATCCTCGAAGCATTTATTTTTCAGTAATTGGTGGATTCAAGTTTGAAGTGCAATGTTGATTAGCAGGTAGGTGGGTCAGAATGCGGGCGCATCTTGGATACTCCAAGGACTTGTATGATATTGATCCGAAACGCTAATACTTTACTCATGCTGCATACCGGACAGGACGATGCTTGAAATAGCTCATCACGCGACGGGGCGACTTCTGGAGGCGGCGCAGGTGACTGACTGCAGCCTTTTTCAGTTGCCCTTTGCTTCTGGCTGGCGCACGGCTGGTGACCGCGGCCTTGAGGTCGGCGTTGAGCATTTCATCCGGGTTGTAGGAGGGCAGATAGAACACCTCGAATTCCGCGGCATGCTCGGCGAGCCATGTTTTCACCGGTCTGGCGTGATGCACCTTTAGGTTGTCCAGGATCAGAAACACCTTCTTCCTGTTCGCGTCCTTGACCAGACGCTTCATGAAGTCGATCAGGATGTCGGCGTTCATCGCGCCTTCAAACACCTTCCAGCGCACTTTGCCGCGATTGGTCACGGTGGACATCATCGACAGTCCCTCGCGCTTGTTCGGAACCCGTATCTCGGGCGTCTTACCCACCGGCGCGTAGGAACGTCCGCGTACGTCGTCGCTTCTCAACCCGGTCTCGTGTCCCTATTGGATTTCAGCGCCTTCCTCCTTGGCGCGACGGGCGATTTGCGGGTAGGCCTCGTCAAGCCATGCCTTGACCGCTTCCGGACGCTGCTCGTAGGCGCGTTTGATTGGCTTTTGCGGGGTAAAGCCCCAGCGCGCCAGGTACTTGCCCACCCCTTGAGGCGTCAGCTTCACGCCATGGCGGATGCGGATCAGTTCCCTGACCGCCTGACGGTTCCACAGGGCAAAGGGCATCTTCAGCTGATCTGGCGTCCTGTCGCAGATCAGTTTGCGAACTTCGCCTTCCTGCGCTTGGCGTCAAGCTGCGGCCATCGCCCGACCTGCGACCGCGAAACTTGTCCGCCAGGCCCTTCGTGCCTTCCTGTTCGTGCCGGCGAAGAATGCCAATCACTCCCTGTCGTGTGAGTCCGAGGTGATCCGCGATCGCTTGCTGCGTCCAGTCAAGTTTGCGCAGTTTGATCACTTTTCTGCGCCGCTCCAACCGCGCCTCGGGAGTCAGCGTTCTCATGTCTTGTTCCATAAACTATAAATGGGGGGGATCGCGTAATTGTCAAGTATCAATGTTGCGGATCAATAAGGGGGCACGTGCGATAACGGGTTTGCCGGTAGTTTCATGCGCGCCACAGACGCAGGGCGTGGTTTCGAGATCGCCATTGCCAAGAAATGTGCACATAAGTGCCCTACGCTGAATGGGGGGTTACAGCATTAACAATATGTTTGACGAATGCATTCATGCTGTGGTGCTCTTCGTAATGAACAAATCCGTTTTCTGTAAGACGGGCCGCCAATTGCTTGTCATTTCTCAGGCGATCAACGGCGACGCGCAATGCTTCCTTGTCGCCAGGAGGAATGAGCAGCGCGTTCATCTCATGGGTCAGGTATTCTACCACTGTTGGTGTCCTCGTGACAATCAGCGGCTTACGGTAAGCCATGGCCTGGATGAGGACCATCTGCCCCGCGGAAATGTCTGTGACGCCAATCGGAATGACAACCATCCCTGCGTTACGCAGCTCACTCTTGTAGCAGGAATCATAGCAGCGCTTAAGCATTTTAATATTCTCGGCAGCGGTACAGTTGGCCAAGGCACTCTCTGCGTCGCACACAATATGGAGCGGGTAGCCGGTATCGCGAAAAGTCAGGCAAAGCGTCGCATAATCCCGGCCTGAACGGCCTGCGCTCAATGCATAGCTTTCTGCTGGGTCGACAAATTTGGACCGCTCCTCATAACCGGTAATGTGAACGCCAACAGGAACGAAGACGAAGCGGCCGCGGGCTCGCGGGAACAAGGCATCATAGCGCTTGCATTCAATGGACGAATGACAAAGGATGCCGTTCAATGTTGCGAACAGATGTTCGAAATAGTAACGTCGAACGCGGTCGAACAGCGCGTTCTTTCGCCGAGTAAGAATAAAACCCAGCAGATAGATGCGGGTTTTGCGTCGCAGCACGCAGCGGGCAGCGGAAAAAACCAGCGCTTCCAGGTGTGAACCAACGACTACCGCCTCCGGTTTGGGATTGGATATGACCAAGGACTTCCACGCAGATCGAATGGCGAAGAATCCCAACTTCGGAAGACCAATCAGGATCAACCAGATGCGATGTCGATATCGCAGCAACACTTCTCCGGCAAATATCTTGTGTTCCACTCCAAGATTTTGCAGTGCATGGGCGAATGGAGAGTTGGCAGCGTCCTTGGAGAATGTGGGGAAGAAGTGAATCATGGGGTTACAGTAGCGACGGGATACTTTGCTATCGCGCGGGCTATCTTTGGCCCGACCCTTACTGCTTGAACAATGCTTGTGATGCGTCTTGCGGTCTATGCTCGGGATTTTGGGCCAGGCATTTCTCAAGCAAGGTTTTCAGTGAGGAATCTTCAAGTATCAGTTCGGTTTTTAATATTCCCATCCTTTCATTAATCGGCCCTGTCGGCTTTTCGAATCGACCAATGCATGCCTGTGCGAAGGATAGCACGACTGCAGCAACGGAATAGATATCTGATCGCGGTGAGGCGGGCATACCGGCCATAACCTCTGGTGCCATATAGTTCAGATAACGCTCGGCAAATATCTCGCGAATATCCGTTCGCGCCCAGCGGTTCAAGGCGCCCGAGAACGAGCTTGCCAACTCCCTTTTGGGCATGTTGGCGTAGGCCACACCCGGCAACGGCTCGACGCCCAGCCACATCAGCTTGACGGAACCAGTTTGCTGATCGACATAGATGTTTTCGGGACGAATCTTGTTGTGGGCGATGCCTGCTTCATGCAACGGTGCCAACTGCTCCATCAGGGCCGTGAACAACTCGCTTGCAGCCGGCCGTTTGGGGAGGTTGAAATCGACTGCCTCGCGCAGATTGGGCATGAAATGCCAGGGGATTTGCACACGGACAGGGGTGCCCTCACGATTGCGGAAAAGTTGCGGCGTGAGATGCGGCATTTTGCCGGTTGCGTAAGTGCTGGCCACGCGCTCAACTCGTTTTGCCGCCTCTTCGAGGTTCCAGCCTAGTCTTTGGGCATCGTCAAAGCTGTATACCGCGACACTGCTTCCATCACGCCTTATGCCTTCATGAACAAATTCTGTTCCCCAGCGAACGGGCCAGACGATCTCAGCGGCGCTATCTGTCAAGTGGCGCAGATATTCCGGAATGCGGCGCAAATGGTAACCGAACTGATACTGAATCCGCTGGAGTGGGCTGAAGCCAGCATAGTCGAGCGCAGTTGTGGTGTCGTCGGTCGCGTAGGCGCCGAGCAGGCCTATGTTCTGGACATGACTCGGTGACATGCAGAAAATGGGGTATCCCTTGAGCCGCATCCAGTGCGAAAACACCGTGTCGTAGGCAATCCCCTCATCGCGAAAAGGTCCGACTTCTTCATACAGGTCACGCGGAATCAGCCAGTTAAGAGCGGGTTGTTTCCATTTCAGATAGAGCCTGCTCCCGCCAGCGGAGAGCGTTTCGAAATGGCGCCTGAACGGCATGTGCAGGGCTGTAAACACGCCGTTTCTACCCATCTGGCGGCAGGCCTCGTAAGCACTTCTCAGTTTGTTCAGCCATTGCCGATGATAGACCACATCATCATCCGCGTTGAGATAGAACGGTGCATCAGAGTACTCGGCAACGATCTGCTTGTAGATATCTTGCTGGCCAAGGTTGGGGCCCTTGTTCTGCTCGCCGAAAATGATGCGGAGCCTGTTGTCTGATCTGGCTACAGATTTTAGAAAATCCCTGATGGCAGGATTGGGCGAGCAGTCATCATAGATGATGATGTCGATATTGTCTGGCAAGTCACTTGCAAGCAGACTAGGAATGCTGCGAGTGATATAGTCCATATCATGAGGGGCCTCACCTGCCCAGGTTTTGATGACAAGCGGAATTCTTTTCATTGGGCTTCTCCGTTTATCCATCTATCGAGTGGCCCCCTGAGTTTGGCGACCACATCGGGGTGAGCTTCGGCGAGATCATATTTCATCGCCGGGTCGCTAATCATGTCGAACAATTGATAAATGGGTCCGGTTGCAAGCGGAAAGTACACGAGCGCCCACTTGCCCTGTCGGGCCATACGGGCTTTGGCCCGAATCAGGGTCGGGAAGTACTGGGGTTTGAAGGACAGCGTCCCGGAATGTTTATCCCTGATTTCCAACAGCTCCATGATGGGTGGGTAGGGGATGCGCTCTTTCGGCAGACCGCGGACATTGGCAATCCAGACCCCGGTTTCGGCAAAGGCAATGCGCACCTCCTCCCGGGCATCCCCTTTGATCAGCGGTACCAAGGATATTCCCTGCCATTGCGTGGAAGGCTTAATGCCGGCCAGCTCCAGCACCGTTGGCGCGATATCAATGCTGCTTACGGTAGCATCTATTTCCTTGCTGGAGAGCAGACGGGGGTCGCGAATGACAAGTGGGGTCCTGTAACTGTAATCTGAGAGGATGTTGCCTTGGCCCCATGTTTCGGATTCGAACAGGTCTACGCCATGGTCACTGTATATGATTACGATGGTGTTACGGTCAAGGCCCGTATCGCGAAGGTAATTCAGCAACTTACCTACTTCGTCATCGAAGCTGCGTACCGCCCCGTCATATAAATCGACTATCTGACGGACATCGAAATTACGCCGGTCGGCACTTTGCGATTTGACGATTTCATCCACGCTGGAAACAGCCCCCATGGCGAAAAGGGAGTTTCCTCGATAAGCCGGGTCTGCATAAAGCCGATAATAGGGGAAAGCGGACCCAAACGGACCATGTGTGGCGGCCATGAAGATATTTAGGAAAAACGGCCTGCCAGTCCGGGCAAGCATGTGAATGCGGTTGCGTGCCTCAAGGCCTATTTCTGCGGTAAGGGGCACACCAGCCAGGAAATACAACTCCGGTAGGAGTGCCTTGCCCAAGCGATTGTGCGTGAACAGGGAGACGAACAAACGCAGGTCCTTTGGCCCCTGGCGAAGCAGATACTTGAAATTCCACTGATCGAAAGCGGCATCCACTCGGTCAAAGCCATAATCAAATTTGCCCAGGTCGCTGGCGGCCCAGTCGCCAACTGTCTCAGTGAGATACCCGTGTTGCCGTAGAATTTGCGGCAGAGTGGCAACGGGAAAGCGAGTCTCGTTGTCGGCGACAAAGTTGTCACGCACACCATGTATAGCTGGCCAGGTACTGGTGAAAAGCGAGGCCAGGCTGGGTGCCGTGCGGGCCAGGGGAATGATGTGCTGTTTGAAGTTGACCCCCTCCTTTGCCAAGCTATCGATGGCTGGGGTGAGTTTGCGCGGGTTTCCATTCGCGCCCAAGCGGTCAGTCCGTAACGTATCCGATCCGATCATGACGATGTTGGGTCGTACTGGATGGTGTGGCAAAGGTTCTTTCGGTGGCTCCGGCGCATAACGTGTCCACCAAACCACAGTGGCAGCGGCACAACCTGCCATCAGCATGACCCCAGCAGATTTCCAGGCCCTGTTTCGGATATCAAGTACCCATCGGGCAAAAATTGGCGACAGAAACAGTGCGGATGCGAGTAAAAAACCAAGCTCGATGCGTTCCGCAGTAAGCAATTCCCAGAAGGGATACAGCCGTCTGATGTCGTAATTGAAAGAGGCGACTATGGAAGAAGGATAATGAAAAAGCTGATGACTGAACTGCAAGAGGGTAAAAACAAGAAATGCTGCCAGGGCAGACAGTACGTTGAGAAAGAATGAATACTTCCATTTGCCGAGTTTCATCAGACTGGTGTAACAGAGAGATCCGAGGCCAGACAATGCCAACGAGATAAGAAAGGCAGCAAGCGCTAGTCGGCCAGTTGCGAAGACGGCATAGGGGAGGTAGTGCTGCGTGATTTCCCGATGTATGGCCGGACCCGAATACAGCGTGCCACCAAGCGACAGGATAACCAGAGCGAGCGTTATCAGAAAAGCCACGCCCGCTGGAACCATGAGTAGCTTCATCATGATCGTGTATTCAATCGTTGAAGCCAGTGGTCATTCATCGTCCTTGTTCCGATTTCTTGCCAGACGTCTTAAATCGGGATGCAACACGGCCCAATGTGTAGATGGCCATACTCTCCAGCCCGTCCGGCCTGCCAGAAAATGCCCAAAGCAGGAAAAGACACAAGGAATAAACAAAAACACCGGTGGCTATGCTGGCAAACAATATGACCGGCATTGCTCCAAGCGCCTCAAAAGGAATAGCCGACAAGGCTGAAGCCATTACTGCAGTCGCCGTTGCGGGTCTCCACAGCTGTTCCAGTATTGAAAAGAACCATAAACGAATCACGCCGGCCAGGCAGAAATAAACAGCAAGCTGATAAACGAGCGAAGCGGCAATACGGGCATATGCGATCCCCAGTAATCCGGCCCAGTGATAGCCAATCAGGCTAAATGTAAGCAACATCACTGCTTCCAGCCATAATAGTCCCGAATACATTCGTACTTTGCCTGTCGCAATGAGCACGCTGTTGGAGCCTGTGAAGAGCAGGTTTGACAGGCCGTAGAGGGCAAATACCTGAAGATAGGGAATGGCATCGATCCACTTTTCACCCAATACCACCAGTATGAATGGCTTGGCCACCAATGCCAGTCCAATTCCGGCAGGGATGGTCAGAGTATTGACTCCGCCAATAATTCGGAGAAACAGGTACAACAGTTTGCCCGGATCATCTTTGACCTTGGACATCATGGGTAGCAGGGTTTTCGCAATCGGGTTGGCCAGTTCGTTGGTTGCCATTTGGGCCAATTCCAGGGCAACAGTGTAGATTCCCAGACCACCGGCAGTAGCCACCTTGCCTACAATGAACTGATCCACCTTGCTTGCGATCTGTGTGCCAACACTGCTTACGAGCATCCACTGTGAAAATGACCAGAGCGAGCTCAGTCTTTCCAGCGACAAACGTGGACGATACTCATGCATGATATAGCTCAATGCGAAGTAAGCTGCCTGCCGGGTGAAAATGCCGATGGCGAGTGCCCAGTAATTGCGTAACCAGAAGGCAAGCGAAATCGTGACGATGATACTTGCCAGTTTGCTGACAACCTCAAGAATGAATTCGCGGCGAAAATCCATTTCCTTCTGGAAATTGACGATGCCGATATTGCTGAAGCCTGCCAGGATGATGCCTGACGAAACCAGCCACAGCAGATGGGGCAGGCGTTGTTCATTAAAAAACTTGGCGATCAGGGGGGAAAAGGAGATGATCAGCAGCGCGATGCCAAGTCCTTGCATAATGCGCAATGTCCAGGCGGTATCGTAATCTGCCCGGTCAGCCTGCTGGTTCTGGATAAGCGCCTGCCTGACGCCAAAATCCAGCCAGACCTCCACGAGGCCGGAAACCATGATCGCCATGGCGATGAGGCCGAAATCCTGGGGCAGCAGAAGCCTGGCGACAATCAGGGTATTGACGATCCCAAGGGCACGCAGGCCCCATCGGGCACCCGCAGTCCAGGCCGTTCCCGCAATGAACTTGTTGCGCAGGCTGGATGGTTTGTTACCGGTAGCGGGCGTACAGCCTTGCTCGTCGATCGCCTTCATTCATGTGTGCCGCGAGGGTACTGGCCCATTCGCCTTCTGCGAAAGACGGCGCAAGGTGGATGGCCATAAGGCGGTAAGCCATCGTAAAGGTCTGGTCTCACGGTCATCCGCGCAGCAGCGGCTCAACGCGAGGGATGTTCTCGAAGAACTGCCTCTTCATGCCAAAATGCGTGGCAGTAACATCCTTGTTAGTGTAATTGAATGCATAGACGTCACCGGGCAGCGCTCTGCTGTCGGGTCTTCGGCGAATCAGGTAACTGTATGCAAGTTGTTCGAATACCGGCGAGGTATACATCAGATCGCGATTGTCGCTTGCATACTGTTCGAGCGTTGGCAAATCCACAACAGACATGCGGTTGTAGCACAGAAGCCCGGAGTTCAGGGTTTCGGCGGCCTTGAGACCGAACTTCAATTGATTGTTCTCGTCACGATAAGGCCTGAATTTTTCAACACTGTACAAACAGCCTTGGTCCGATCTGTCGGCTATCCAGTTCATGATCTCGACAGGCGGCTTGAAGAACAATACATCCGCATCCAGAATCATAATCTTTTCGGCTGTGGACAGCAGGTTCATGTCCAGCATGATCAGGGACATGATGAACATGTTGTATTTCTGGCCGCGATGGTTGCTGGTCTCCAGTACGGTGAACCTGAATGTATTGAGCATGGGATAGCCTGCCAGCTTGCCAGTCATTTCTGCATCGGCATCGGCACGAAGAATGATGCGGACGTTGGGCAGATGTGCTTTCAGAAGATCGATGTTTTCGTCAGTCAGGGTGCCATCGTCGTGCAGGGCGATGTGATAGCTTTGTCCGCACTGGTGTAAAAAGCTTTTTACAGCCCAAAGGCACATGCCGACATGACGCTTACCAATCAGCATGTGTAATTCAAAATGGGGGGCATCCACACCGGTTTCATAGGGGCGAGTGCCAAGTACCCGATCGTCAAAAATATCCCGTAGCAATCCCTCGATTTTCTCCGGGAAATCCTTGGCGAGCATCCAGGGAAGCCTGTTTTCGAAGAGCTTGTAAAAACCCAGTCTTGTTTCTTGATTCATGGCTGAAGGGAGTAGGGGGTGAAATTTAACAAGCGTATCGCATCAGGGATGAGCTGATGATGCCTAATGCATGGTCTAGATTGCTCTGATCGATGGTGACGGCCGGCATCAATCTGGCCAGCGGCCCGGCGTGTCCGATGAAGACTCCTTTTGAGTAAACGTCGGACGCAAACTGTTCTGCCAGACTGGCTTCCCTGAATTCGAATATCCACAGAAGACCTCTTCCGCGCAGGGTGAAATGTTCACTTTCGATGGAGCCAACCGCAGTACGGATATTGCTTTCAATATTTTTCGAGAGCCGATCAATGTCCAGGGTGCGGAGGGTGCTTAGCGTACCGATTACTGCTGCTGCGGCCAGCGCGTTGCCCGCATAGGTGCTTCCGGGAAGCATCCTGGGTTCGATCCTGAAATTTCTGCGAGTCACCACGCCCGAAACTGGAAAACCGTTACCCATGATCTTGCCGATCAGGATGATGTCGGGCTGGATGCCAAGATGCTGGTGGGCAAAGGTGTTCCCAGTACGGTGAAACCCGGTCAGGATTTCATCAATCAATAGCAGCGTTCCCGTTTCCATGCAGAGGTGTTGCAGCTTCTGTGCAAAGTCCGGCGATACTGAATGACCGCCGCCACTGCCCTGGATCGGTTCCAGAAAAACGACTGCGACTTTTTCGGTTTTCAGCAAAGTGGAAAGTTTGCCGAAGACTTCTTCTTCTCGTTCGGGGCTTGGATAGGGCAAGCGGTTGAAGCCGGGAATGTCGCTGACTGAAGGATTGTCCCATGCCAGGAAGGCCGTGGCCATGGATTTTCCATGCATGCTCTTGGCAAAGCCGACCAGCCCGGCACGTCCCGTGATAATCCTTGAAAGGCGGATCGCAAATTCTGCTGCTTCCATGCCCGTCGAATAAAAACCTGCCAGACCATGCGTGTCCGGAAAAAACGTATCAACCAACTCCCGGGCCTGAATTCTGATGGGCGAGTCGATCAATCCGGTTGCCCAAAGCTTGTCCAGCTGTGCATGCATATGCTTGTTGATGGCTTCATTGACGTGGCCAAGCAGAACCGTGCCGTTGGCTCCGAACATGTCAATATGGCGTGAGCCATCCTCATTGATAAGGATGTCATTACTGGCCTGGGCAATGCGTTTGTAGTGTAGGGGCATGTCGATCTCGAAAGATAAAACCTAATCTGAAGCAGTTATTAGGGAATTGGGTCTAGGCTTCTCAAGCCGTGTTCACGGATCAAGTATTTTCTGGTTTTCTCAAATAATAGCGGCCTCCTGCATCCTGGCCGACCAGTCTGTAATTCGATTCAATTTCCTTTGCCAGCAATGGCGCCAGTTTTTGAAGGTTGAAAAGCTTATTTGAGGTATCCACAATCATTCTGGGCGGGTTTTGCGAGAAATCCCACAAAACGGCCGATTCGACACCGGGTTTCACTATCCAGGGGAGCAGAAAATAAAACCTGGAAGCCGGTTTGCGCTGGCTTATGCAATATACATTGGGCTTGAACGGCCCCACCCAGATGGTTTCATCGGCACGGGTATAACGAACGACCTTCTCCGCGATACTTCGATCGAGTGTCATTTTAACCGGCATTTCCACCGAAAAAATGATTAATGGCAAGGCAATCATGCCAAAACGCAGTGCGCATCTATTTATGGCCATTTCCATATTCATGAACAGGTAGGCAAGTCCCATCATGGTCGAAGGCCACAGCCTGAAGGCATCCATTCTGCCAAAGAATGGCAACGCGGCAATGACAAGCCAGAGGCACATCCAGTAATGTTTTCCTGTTTTCCAGGCATGGAAGCCGCATGCGGCTACAACGAGGGACCAAATGGCAAAGGCATTGTAATTACCGGTTTTCAGGCCATGGTAATAGGTGGTGCGCCCGGGATTGTCCAGGTGAAACAACAAAGTTGCATCAATGGCATCGTCAAGGATTCCCAACATCATCAGGGGAACGATCCAAATGCCACCCCCCAATAAGAATCCCGCAACATAAAGCCGGCGAGGAGCGCGATGCCAGGGTGCGACAAGCAGGAAAAGGGCGCTGAAAATGGCTGTTTGCCTGAAGCCGCATGCTAGGCCCTGCAATAACCCAACCAGGAAACTCGCACTGGCATATCCAATTCGACCGGGCTTGAAAATCAGAATCAGACTGGTAACTAGAATCAGGGCGAGTGAAGATTCTGCCGTGTTGTTGTAGGCTTGCATGATTAGCCCGATTACGCTGATGGCAGTAGCCGAAAATAACGGTAATGCCGTTGATTTTGTCCGAGCGGCAACCTGAATGAGTATCAGGAAAAGTGTCAGAAAAAGTGCAACCGACGCGACAATACGATTGCTTTCGAACTCACTGCCGAACAATGTAAAAATCAAAGCAGTCCAGAAATACTGAAGAGGAGGCTTCTCGTTGAAGTAATCCTGATATGGTAGATAACCTTTGGTAATGCCTTGTCCAATGGTACAGAACGATCCTTCATCACCAAAAGCCCCATAATCCTGGAGAAGAAAAAAATAGGCCACAGCACAAGTCAATGCAGGAATTATCGCCATCAAAAACAATGACAGTCTTGCCGCACGATCGCTTTGCATATGTATCCTGGATTGGTCAGTATTAGTCGAAATCTTGGCAGGGAAAATCACTGGTGTTTGCTGTCTTGTAATATTTTTACTGGCATGGTTTATGGGGCGATAACAATAACGGCATAGGTAATCGATGATGAATAGCGGTTGTCGTGTTGTGGGGGCTACATTATTTAATGCTTTGTGCGTATCAAAAGCCTCTGGTTTATTCCAGAACTATATGAAACTAGTGGCATTACCTAGATGAAGAGACAAATACGACACTGGCCACTGGAATTCAGCGAATTTGAGCCCTATCGCACGTTGGCCGCACGCGAATCGTATTGCAAAAACTGGGCCAGCTAGTTCGTTAGCCACGATTGCGACGGCTCCTTGAACGTTTCCATCCCAGGCCTGAAGTTACCTGGTTACTGTTGGGTGGGCATCAAGCGCACGTCGCGCAGATGGTGCCTGCAACTGGGGCCCGGCTTAGCGACACCGTGGCCGAACAAGCTTGGTACGATTCCCGTGCGCAAGAAGGTCTTACCCATTGGTTACAATGATGCTTTACGTGTTCAATTTCACAAATAAATCCGCATGCAAACCCTCACCGTCGATCTTGGCGACCGCAGTTATCCCATTCATATTGGCCCTGGCCTGCTGGATCAGGCCGAATTGATTCTGCCGCATCTGGCGCAAAAACGGGTGGCGATTGTCACCAACACTACGGTGGGGCCGCTGTATCTTGAGCGTCTGACCAAAACCTTGAGCGATGTAGGCGTGGCGGTAACGCCCATTGTGCTGCCGGATGGTGAGGCGTACAAGGACTGGCAGACGCTTAACCTGATTTTTGACGAATTGCTGAAAAGCCGAGCCGAGCGCAAGACGACGCTGATTGCCCTGGGCGGCGGCGTGATCGGTGACATGACCGGCTTTGCCGCGGCCAGCTACCAGCGCGGGGTGCCCTTTATCCAGGTGCCGACGACGCTGCTGTCGCAGGTCGATTCCTCGGTGGGCGGCAAGACCGGTATCAACCATCCGCTGGGCAAGAACATGATCGGCGCGTTTTACCAGCCGAAAGTGGTGCTGGCGGACACTGAGACGCTCAAGACGCTGCCGCCGCGAGAGCTGTCGGCCGGGCTGGCGGAAGTCATCAAGTAC
The DNA here is from genome assembly GCA_013389025.1 of Hydrogenophilaceae bacterium. GTDB lineage: Bacteria > Pseudomonadota > Gammaproteobacteria > Burkholderiales > Thiobacillaceae > UBA6918. Next base: position 13,226 of record JACAED010000057.1, on the reverse strand, counting down.
GGCCTGATCTGGGATGCTGACTTCTTCGCCTGGCTGGAAGCGAACATGGAGAAACTGCGGGCGCTGGATGCCAATGCCATCAGCCATGCGATTTATCGTTCCTGCGAGATCAAGGCGCAGGTGGTGGCGCAGGACGAGCGCGAAGGCGGCATTCGCGCCATTCTTAATCTGGGCCATACCTTTGGACATGCCATCGAATCCGGCATGGGCTATGGCAACTGGCTGCATGGCGAGGCGGTGGCGGCAGGCGTGGTGCTGGCGGCCGATGCCTCGCGCCGCAAGGGCTGGCTGACCGAGGCCGATGTTGAACGCACGCGGGCGCTGATCCGTAGCGCCGGCCTGCCGGATACCGCGCCCGATCTGGGTGTGGAGAAATATCTCGATTACATGGGCCATGACAAGAAGGTCGAAGCGGGAGAAATCCGCTTCGTGCTGCTTAAGAAAATTGGCGAGGCGGTGATTACGGCCGACCTTTCGCACGCCGATCTTGATGCCACGCTCACGCACTATGTCCGCGCGGTCTGAACTTGCTTCCTACGCTGCGCACGACGCGCAAACGCGGGGCCGCGTGCATGCCGAGCCGCCCGCGCATCCCAGAGGCGAATTCCAGCGCGACCGCGATCGCATCGTGCATTCCACCGCTTTCCGTCGTCTGGAATACAAGACCCAGGTGTTCGTGAATCATGAGGGCGACCATTTCCGCACGCGTTTGACGCACAGTCTGGAAGTGGCGCAGATCGGCCGCACGATTGCGCGATTGCTGAGCCTGAACGAGGAGCTGACCGAGGCGGTATCGCTGGCGCATGATCTGGGCCACACGCCTTTTGGCCATGCCGGGCAGGACGCCTTGAATGCCTGCATGAAGGACCACGGCGGCTTTGAACACAATCTGCAATCCCTGCGCGTGGTGGATAAACTGGAGCAGCGCTACGCCGAATTCGACGGACTGAACCTGTGTTATGAAACCCGCGAGGGCATCCTCAAACACTGCTCGCTGACCAATGCGCGCGAACTGGGCGAACTGGGGCAGCGCTTTCTGGACAAGAAACAGCCTTCGCTGGAAGCACAGGTGGCCAATCTCGCGGATGAAATCGCCTACAACAATCACGATGTGGATGACGGCCTGCGCTCTGGCCTGATCGATGAGGACGGCTTGCGTGAAACGCAGCTTTTTTCACGACATTTCGACGAGGTACGGGCGAAATATCCCGAGCTGAACGGGCGGCGAGTGGTGCACGAAATTGTTCGCCGCATGATCAACACGCTGATCCTCGACCTGGTGGCGACGACCCGCACCAATCTCGAACTGGCAGGGGTCAAGTCGCTGGATGACGTTCGCAATGCCGCGCCGCTGGCCGGGTTTTCGGCGGGCATGCTGGAACAGCAGCGCGAACTCAAGCGTTACCTGCGCACACATCTTTATCAGCACTACAAGGTCATGCGCATGACCAGCAAGGCCGCGCGCATCATCCAGAGCCTGTTCGACGCCTTCATTGCCGAGCCGCGGCTGTTGTCGCCAGAGCATCAGGAGCACGTCCAGCGCGATGGCACGCGTGCCATCGCGGATTACATCGCCGGCATGACCGACCGCTATGCCATGCGGGAATACCGGCGGCTGTTCGGGATCGATGAAATTACCGTCTAGCAGGTGCTGTAAAACGCTTGGGAATGACGAATAAATCAGCGCATTCTTATCCCCTGGCTTCGATATTCTGGCGTATCCAGTCGGCAAAGGCGTGTTCCTCCATTTTGCCAGCGGCCACAGTCAGCATGGTCAACGTCGCCTCGGTTTGCCCGGCAGTAAGACGATAGCCATTCAGATACAGAAACAGGCCCATAGCCAGGAAGGCCGCACGTTTGTTGCCATCCGCAAACGGGTGGTTTTTTGCCAGGTCAACGCCGTATGAGGCAGCCAGGCTGACAATGTCAGGTTTTTCGTAGGCAGACAGGTTTTGCGGACGCGCCAGTGCGGAGTCAAGCAAGCCTTCGTCGCGCAGACCGGAAAGCCCGCCGTGTTCAGCCAGGCTTTCGTCGTGAAGCAGCAGAAGCGCCTGTTTGTTGATCCAGCGCCAACTCACTTGGCCAGCTCATGGAACGTATCGCGGTACTCGCGCATGAAGGCATGTCCAGCCTCGACCTGTTCCGCCACCTCAGGATTGAATGGCGTTACCGTCAAGCCCTCCGGCGTTTCGGTAATGAATACCGTGTCGCCCTTTTCCAGTTTCATGCGAGCCAGTAGTTCCTTGGGCAGGATGACGCCAACCGAATTGCCGATCTGGGTCAGTTTCAGGGAATGCATGGCTGAACTCCTTTTGTTATAACAATCGTTATACTATGTTGTGTCTTCGGGCTTGGCAAGGGTTTTGACTCAGACTTCATGCCCGCGCCACCACCAGACAAGACACCTTGGTCGTGCCGGCCAGTTTGAGGGTTTCGGCCAGTGCATTCAGCGTGCTGCCGGTGGTCATGACATCGTCAACGATGCCGATATGCAGGCCGCTGACATCAGATTTGCAGGTGAACGCCCCACGCATGTTTTTGCGCCGCGCATCTCTTTTCAATCCTGCCTGGGGTGGGGTATCTCGCACCCGATCGGCCCATGAAGGTTGCATGGCTATACCGGTCAATCGTGACAATTCGCGTGCGATTTCCACGGCCTGGTTGAAGCCGCGTTCTTTCAATCGATTGGCGTGCAAGGGCATGGGCAGCCAGATGTCGGGTTTGCTGGTGATGTGCTCCGCCAGCAGGGTGCCCAGTAGCGGGGCGAGAGTGATGTTCTCTGAATATTTCAGGCGTTGAATCAGCTTGTCGACTGGGAAGCCGTAGACGAACAGTGCTTGTGTTCGGTCGAATGCCGGCGTTTCCTTCAGGCAGTGACCGCAGGTATTTCCGCCTGGCGTCGGCTGGGCGCAGACCGGGCAGCAATTTTGGGGCTGCCAGGGCAAATCGGCGTGACAGCTCTGGCAAAGCGGGCCATGTTGGGCTTGGCATAGCAGGCAGGGCTGGGGAAAGAAGCGGTTAAATAATGAGCGGATGTTCAATTCAAGTTCGTATGCTTTTTGACATCAGGCGGGCCCGGCAAGGATAATTTGCATGTTGCCATCAACGGCTTGCCCATGAAAACCAAACGCGTCATCGCAGGAAAATCTTCCCGGTTTGCCGCTCAGCTATTCAACATTGCCAGCGTTGCGGCGATAACGGCGGGTATTACCGCGCTGATGCTGGGCAAGCTGCTGGCCAGCCACAAGATCGGATTTCTGCCTTTTGTGCTGTCGTTTCCGCCGCTGATGATCTGGCTGGCGGCCTCCATTTTCGTTTACGCCAGCATCGCGCACCATCCCAACGAACGCACGCGGCTTTATCACCGCTGGGCGGGCTACCGTTTTTATGGCGCGACCGGCGCCATGGTCGTGATTGGCCAGCCCCTCTACGGCCTGCTGGGCGGCTGGAATGGACTGGCCCTGGTTTGGGTAGTGCTGTTTTTGACCGTGGTGCCTGCCGGGCTCTATGCCATCTGGAAAGCATCGAGGGAAGACTGGCAGGACATGACCATCGAGGTAGCCATCAATGAGTAGCTGCAACTGCGCATCCATACACGTACACAAACCGGCGGAAACGAAAGTGCCGGTGGAGGAGGTGATGGCCTTGTTCGAAAAGCCCTTTGGCGATCTTTTGTTCGAAGCGCAGACCGTGCATCGCCAGCACTTCGATCCCAACAAGATTCAGCTTTCCACGCTGCTGTCGATCAAGACCGGCGGCTGCCCGGAAGACTGCGGCTATTGCCCGCAATCGAAGCGTCATCCGGGCGCGGTGGAAGACGAACCGATGCTGGATATCGATGCGGTATTGACGGCCGCGCGCGCGGCAAAACAGGCAGGCGCCACCCGCTTTTGCATGGGCGCGGCCTGGCGTGGCCCCAAGCAGAGGGATCTCGATCCTGTGCTGGAAATGGTGCGCGGGGTCAAGGCGCTGGGCCTGGAAACCTGCTGCACGCTGGGCATGCTGCGCGAAGGCCAGGCCGAACAGTTGAAGGAGGCCGGGCTCGATTATTACAACCACAATCTGGATACTGCGCCGGAGTTTTATGGCGAGATCATTTCCACCCGCGATTACGAGGATAGGCTGGACACGCTCAACAAGGTGCGCGGCGCGGGCATCAATGTCTGCGCGGGCGGCATTGTCGGCATGGGCGAATCGCGCACTCAGCGTGCCGGGCTACTGGCGCAGCTGGCGAGCCTTAATCCCCCGCCCGAGTCGGTGCCGATCAATTTGCTGGTGCAGGTGGAAGGCACGCCGCTTGCCGGGACTGAGGCGCTCGATCCGATCGAATTCGTTCGCACCATTGCCGTGGCGCGGATTCTCATGCCCGCATCCCATGTCAGGCTGTCCGCTGGCCGACAGCAGATGAGTGATGCGGTGCAGGCGTTGTGTTTTCTGGCCGGAGCCAACTCGATCTTTTATGGTGACAAGCTATTGACCACCGGCAATCCGGAGTGGGAACGCGACCGATTGCTATTCGATAAACTCGGCCTGATTCCCGCATGAGATTCTGCCCCCTCCCCCTTGATGGCGGAGGGTTGGGGTGGGGGGGATGATGCCCCCGTCTTCATCCTCCCCCGGTACCTGTTTTTCCGCGCTGAGCCGGCTTCAACAGGGCCTTGCGCAACTCGAAGCCGATGAGGTGCTGCGCAGCCGATTGCTGCTGGAGTCGCCACAAGGCGTGAATGTCCGAGTCAACGGGCGTGATGTCATTTCTTTTTGCAGCAACGATTATCTAGGGCTGGCCAATGAACCGGCATTGACTGCTGCGGCAGAGCAGTTGCTCAGACAATGCGGGCTGGGGGCGGGCGCCTCGCATCTCATCACCGGCCATCATGTTTTGCATCAGCAGTTTGAAGATGCGTTCGCGGCTTTTGTCGGCAAGCCGGCCGCACTGCTGTTTTCCACTGGCTATATGGCCAACCTGGGCGTGCTGACGGCACTGCTCGACCGCCACGGCGAAGTGTTTGCCGACAAGCTCAATCACGCCTCGCTGAACGATGCCGCGCAGCTTTGCGGTGCAACGTTCTCCCGTTACGGCCATGGGAATATCGATCAGCTCGAAAGCCTCTTGGCGAAGAGCAGGGAGCGCACGAAACTGATTGTTTCTGATCTCGTGTTCAGCATGGATGGGGACATCGTCGATGTGGACGGCCTGTTGTCATTGGCCGAGCGGTATGACGCGTGGCTCTTTCTGGATGATGCCCATGGTTTTGGCGTATTGAACGATGGCCGCGGGGGTCTCACACAAGCCGCAAGACAAAGCGATCGCGTGATCTATCTCGCCACGCTGGGCAAGGCCGCAGGCGTGTTTGGCGCGGCGTTGGCGGCGCATCAAAGCGTGATCCAGTGGCTGGTGCAGAAGGCACGGCCCTATGTCTATACCACTGCCATGCCACCGCTCTTGGCTGGCGCGTTGCTGGAAAGCCTGAAGCTGATTCAGGCAGGTGGGGCACGGCGTGACCGGTTGCGCCGGCATGTTGCGGCATTGCGTCGGGGGTTGGCGGATTGGCCACGCTGGCAACTCTTGCACTCCACCACGCCGATTCAGCCGCTTGTCGTGGGCAGCAATGCCAATGCGGTGAACGTGTCAAAGAAACTGCTCGAACGTGGTTTGCTGGTGCCGGCCATTCGCACGCCGACCGTGCCCAGGAACACGGCGCGTTTGCGCATCACGTTGTCTTCGGCGCACCGCGAGGAGGATATTGTCCGGCTGTGCGACGCGCTGCATGAAATAGCCGAAACATGAACAATCTCACCGTGGTTTTCCTGCATGGTTGGGGCACGCATCCGGTGATTTGGGCACCGTTGCAAACATACTTTCCGAATTCGTACGCAATGCCGCTGCCGGGTTATTCAGGGTCGGCAATGGCACAGACGCTGGACGAGATGTCGAACAGCATTGCCGGGCAAATCCCGGAAAAATCCGTGCTGGCCGGTTGGTCTTTGGGCGCGCTGGTCGCCATGCGTATTGCCCTCATCCAGCCCGAGAAAGTTTCCAGACTGGTGCTGATCGGCGCAACGCCGTGTTTCGTCAATCGTGAGGATTGGCCGTATGGCGTAGCAGACGAGGTGTTCGAGCAGTTTGCACGAAATCTGGCCGAGGATTATAGCGGTACGATCCGGCGGTTTCTGACTTTGCAGGCGCAGGGTTCTGATGCAGTTCGAGCCGTGCTTGCCGAGCTGCGCAGGCGGCTGCTGGCGCAACCCAGACCAGCCGAAGGCGCACTGGAAGCGGGACTGGATATTTTGCGTGGTACGGACCTGCGGAGCGAAGTTGCGCAGCTGCCTGTTCCGGTTACCCTGATTCATGGTTTGGGGGATAAGCTCGCACCGGTCAATGCTGCCCGCTGGCTGGCACAGACGATACCGGATTCAACCCTGCACGAAATCAGGGGGGCAGGGCATGCGCCCTTTCTTTCGCATGCGGAAGAAGTCGCAGAGATCATGGCAAATGGCTAGGCCCGCGCTTCTGGACAAGCATGAAATCGCGCGATCATTCGGCCGGGCGGCAGTACACTATGATGCGAACGCGGTGCTGCAACGCGAGGTGACATCGCGTCTGGCCGAGCGGCTGGGGTTATTCAAATATTTGCCCGCCCGCATTCTGGATGCAGGCTGCGGCACCGGACACGGCCTGTCACTGTTAAGAGCAGCTTATCCCGAGGCAGAACTGATTGCGCTGGATCTTGCTTTGCCCATGCTGGAAATTGCCCGCAGCAAAAACGAAGAAACTAGTCGGCCTGCGAATTGGCTTGGGAAATTGCGCCAACGATTTTCACCACATGCTTCAAGCCTGACACAACATGTGTGCGCAGATATGGAACATTTGCCTTTCAAGACTTCCAGCTTGCCCATGCTGTGGTCCAGCTTGGCGCTGCAATGGGCAAACGACATGGAAAACTGCCTGCGTGAATGGTATCGGGTGCTTGCGCCAAACGGACTGCTGGTGTTTGCCACCTTCGGTCCAGACACGCTGAAAGAATTGCGGCAGGCCTTTGCCTGCGTCGATGGCGGTGAACATGTCAGCCGTTTTACCGACATGCACGACATCGGCGACATGCTGATCCATGCCGGATTCCAGCATCCCGTGATGGAAATGGAAATGCTGACGCTGACATACAGCGATCTCAAATCCCTGATGCGGGATCTGAAAGGTGTGGGCGCGCATAATGCCGCAACGTCAAGACCGCGCGGCATGATGGGCAAGTCGGCCTGGCGTCAACTGGAAGCGGCATATGAAGAATTCCGGAAGGACGGCAGGCTGCCTTCAAGCTACGAGGTGATCTACGGCCATGCCTGGGCAGGCGACAAAACGCGGCTCGCGGATGGCAGGCAGGTAATTCAGATGAAAATTGCTGCTCGTCGTGACGGATAGCTCAAACCCCGGCGCTTCGTCAGATACTATTCGATCCACATGTTATTTAATTCATACACTTTTTTGTTGCTTTATCTGCCCATAACGGCATTGGTCTTTTTCCGTTTGGGCGGGTACAGCCATCGTCTGGCCGCTGCGTGGCTTGGGGCGGCATCTCTGTTTTTTTACGGGTATTGGAACCCTGCGTATGTCGGGCTGTTGCTTGCCTCCATCTTCTTTAATTATGGTGTCGGTGTGGCGCTTGCATGGGAGTCGGATGCCGGTCGCTTGCGTCGAAGAAACGCCATACTGGCGTTTGGTGTATCGGTTGATTTGGGTTTGCTTGCGTACTACAAGTACGCCAATTTCTTCATTGATACGGCAAACCACATATTCGATGCCGGACTCTCGTTTCAGGAAATTCTGCTGCCGCTTGGCATTTCATTTTTTACCTTCACCCAGATCGCTTTCCTGGTAGATGCCTGGGCGGGTAAGGTCAGGGAATACAATTTCATTCATTATCTTTTGTTCGTGACGTACTTCCCGCATCTCATCGCGGGACCCGTGCTGCATCACAAGGAAATGATGCCTCAGTTTGCCAAAGCTGAGACCTATCGGTTGTCCTGGGACAACGTCACGATTGGTGCAACAATTTTTGCGATCGGCCTATTCAAAAAGGCCGTGCTGGCGGATGGGGTCTCACCGTATGCGAACAACGTGTTTGCGGCAGCGGATGCGGGCGAGCAGCTTGATTTCTTCGCGGCATGGGGTGGCGCCCTGGCTTATACCGCCCAGCTGTATTTCGATTTTTCTGGTTATTCGGATATGGCCATAGGGCTCTCGCGCCTGTTCGGAATTGTGCTGCCGCTGAATTTTAATTCGCCTTACAAGGCTACCAGCATTGTTGAGTTTTGGCGCCGCTGGCATATGACACTGTCGAGGTTCCTGCGTGATTATCTTTATATCCCATTGGGCGGCAGTCATAAGGGACGTATTCGCCGTTACGGTAACTTGATGGCAACCATGCTGTTGGGTGGGTTGTGGCATGGCGCTTCATGGAACTTTGTGCTGTGGGGCGGCCTGCACGGGTTTTATCTGGTCGTCAATCATGCGTGGAGCGCTCTGAGAAAGCAGCTGTTTCCAGCGATGCCTGCTCGTGGATCAATAGAGAAACTGGCTGGATGGTGTCTGACGTTTGTTGCCGTGGTGGTTGGCTGGGTTTTTTTTAGAGCCGTGACCTTGGATGGCGCACTCAATATGCTGGCGGGAATGGCTGGTATGCATGGCTTTAGTCTTCCCGCAGCGTTTGCGCCCTTACTGAGTAATCTTGGTAAGGTTTTTGAATCGTGGGGGGGAGATTTTACGCTGGGCGGTGGGGCTAATTTTGTATTTACCTGGGCCTGGTCACTGTCCTTGATTGCCATTGCTCTTTTTTTACCCAATACGCAGGAATTCATGCGCGACTACCAGCCTGGCCTGGATTTTGATCCGGCAGTCGGTAAATCTCCTATTGCATGGTGCCCCAATCTGATTTGGGGTGTGCTGCTGGCTTTCATTACTTCGGCTGGATTGCTTTCGCTTTCTGGCACGTCTGAGTTTCTGTATTACCAGTTCTGACATGAAGAGCTATCTCAGATATTTGTCGGTTGCCGTGCTGGGTTTAATGGCAGTTGCTCTGGGGGTCAACTGGTTTGTTGATCCTTATGGGCTTCATCGGCCTTATGGGGCTACTGACTGGAAACCTCATGCGGCTGCCCAGGGCGCGCTGGTCAAGCCCTATCAGGTTCTGAGGCAATCACCGCGGACGTTGATACTGGGAAACTCCAGGGCAGAGGTCGGCTTTGATCCCGAAGATGGGGCATGGCCACAACAGCTAAAACCGGTTTATAACCTGGCTTTGCCGGGCACGGGTGTTCGTGTGGAGAGACGCTTGTTCGAACATGCAATTTACAACCGACAGGTTAAATCGGTATTGCTCGGCGTCGATTTCATGGACTTCCTAATGAGTGCTGATGCGGTTATCCCGGAGCCGGATTGGGCGAGACGATTATTGGTGGCCGCAAATGGGAAGCCAAACGGCACGCGATGGTTGCACATGTTGCAGGATGGCGCCGTTACGCTTGCATCATTGGATGCATTGATACACAGCTTTGACACAATCAGACAAAAAGGAAAAAGCGGTGTCGCGCAACTGACGCCAGCGGGATTCAACCCCATGCATGATTATGAGGTGATTGCCCAGGATGAAGGCTACTACAACCTTTTTCGCCAGCGTGATGTGGAAAATCTGCGCGCATATCAACTAAGGCCGAAAAACCTTTACTTGAAGGGGACGGCTTCATCTCCCGCATTTGATGATTTATCCAGAATATTGCGCGGAGCAAGAGATCATGGAATTCAGGTACAGGTGGTCATTTATCCATACCATGCACATCTTCTGGAAATTTTCCGTCTTACCGGGTTTTGGGAGCTGTTTGAAGACTGGAAAAGGGGACTGGTTCAGCGGGTTACGTTGGAAGGGCGTGGACATGCGGTTCTCTGGGATTTCAGCGGATATCACGCCTACGCGCGGGAGGCGATACCTTTACCATCGGATCGCAAGACGCAAGTCAAGTGGTATTGGGAAGCAGGTCATTTCAAAAAGGAATTGGGTAGCGAGATCCTCAAGCGTTTGGCAGGCAAGGGCGACCCATCATTTGGCGTTGTGCTGACACCAGAAAATATTGAGCAACAGCTTGAGTTAATCAGACAGGATGGCGATCGATTCAGAAGTGTTCCTTCTGCGGCGCTCGCCGAATTGACGGCTACGGTTAAATGAAGGGTTGTTTCGTCACCGGTACTGATACAGGGGTTGGCAAAACACTGGTTACGGTCGCATTGATCGAAGCACTGAAGCAGGCCGGTTACCGCGTGGCCGGCATGAAACCCGTGGCTGCCGGTATCGATGAAACGGGCGAGAACGAAGACGTCGTGCGTATTCGTTTGGCTGCCAATGTCACCGCGCCTGTTGATACGGTATCACCTTATCGTTTTGGCCTATTTACCGCGCCCCATATTGCTGCAAGTATGGCGGGCGTACAGATGCAGATCGAGGTTGTTGCAGATGCCTACAAATGGCTTGCGCATCGAGCTGAATGGGTGGTTGTCGAGGGCGCGGGCGGGTTTCTGGTGCCTTTCAACGAAAAACAGGGCATGGATGCCATACCAGTTCATCTGCAATTGCCAGTCGTGCTGGTGGTGGGGATGCGCCTGGGATGCCTGAATCACGCCTTGCTCACAGCCGAGGCCATTCGCGCGAGGGGCTTGGCCCTGGCAGGATGGGTGGCAAATTGCATCGACCCTGACATGGCGGCATTCGAAGAAAACCTCCAAACCCTGCATGCATCTCTTGCTGCGCCGTGTTTGGGCGTGATGCCCTGGCTGGGTAATCAAGCCGCGAAAACTTTGCCTTTAAACTCCCTTTCGATTGATAAATTAGTAAATCAGAATACGCAATTATAACGATATTCTTCTTATAAATCAATCGCTTATCTACGTTGACTATCTTGCGCCGCCTGTAGAAACGGGTGTACAGTCTGTGGCAATTTGTCGCAGGCTTTACCACAGATGCCACTCGTTCTGGATAGTTTTCCTGCAAGACGCAAACAGGAATTTAGCTTTACTTCGCGACCGAATTGTTCGCTGTCTGAACGTGACCGAAAACTTTTTTTCTGGGCGATTGCGGGTTTAACCCTGTTGATCGCTTCAGTTTTTGCGGTGCTGGGCTACTGGCTGACGCTGCCCTTTGCGGGACTTGAGATCGGTTTGCTGGCTTGGGCGTTTGATTCACTGTCAAGACGCAGCGGAGATTATGAAACGCTCACCATTGATGATGATGAAGTGGTGGTAGAACGCAGGCAGGGCGATGTACTTGAGCATCTTGAGCTCAATCGCCAGTGGGTAAGTCTGGTTCAGACAAGGGAGCATTCAGGGAGGCGGGCCAGCGTGGCCCTGCGATCTCACGGCAAGGAAACCGAGCTGGGTGTATTCCTGACCGACGAGGCTCGGCTGGAGCTGGGCTGCAAGTTGCAGTCCTGGTTCAGGTCCGGTTGATGCTCGAACGGTAGTGATAAAAAATTTTGCGAGGAGGATGGGGGAGAATCATGAAGAAGAGCACGATCAGCTCGATGCTGGCGGCAGTGACCGGGGTACTTGTCTCGGGCGCGGTGTGGGCCGATTATCAGCTTAATCTGCGCGAACCGCAGTCTGCGCTGGCCAGAGACGTTTATGACATCCACACCATGATCAATCTGGTGTGCCTGGCCATTTTCATCGTGGTGTTCGGCGCGATGTTTTACTCCATCTGGAAACATCGCAAGTCGAAGGGACACCAGGCCGCACACTTCCACGAAAGCACCACGGTGGAGGTCATCTGGACCATCATCCCGTTTTTCATCCTGATCGGCATGGCCTACCCGGCGACCAAGGCCGTACTGGCGATGAAGGACACCTCAAATCCCGATCTGACCATCAAGATCACCGGCTACCAGTGGAAGTGGGAATACGATTATCTGAAGGATGGCGTCAAGTTCATGAGCACACTGAAGACGCCGCGCGAGCAGATCGAAAACAAACAGGCCAAGGGCGAGCATTACCTTCTGGAAGTCGACAATGAACTGGTCGTTCCGGTGGGGAAGAAGGTTCGCGTGCTGCTGACGGCGGGCGATGTGATCCATTCCTGGTGGGTGCCCGAACTGGCCATCAAGCAGGATGCCATTCCCGGTTTTATCCGCGATGCCTGGTTCAAGTCTGAAACCACCGGCACCTTCCGCGGGCAGTGCGTGGAATTGTGCGGCAAGGATCATGCCTTCATGCCCATCGTGGTCAAGGTGGTGACGCAGGAAGAATTCGACGCCTGGCTGGCTTCCAGGAAGCAGGGTGCGGCCGCAGCCATTGCCGACAACAGCAAAACCTTTACGCAGGAAGAGTTGATGGCAAAGGGCGAGAAGGTCTACACGGCCAATTGCGCGGCCTGCCATCAGGCCAATGGCATGGGTGTGCCGGGCGCATTTCCGGCCATCAGCGGATCCAAGGTGGCAACCGGCCCGATTGATGAACACATCAAGCTGGTGTTGAACGGCAGGCCGGGCACGGCCATGGCAGCTTTCGGCGACCAGTTGTCCGAAGCGGATATCGCGGCGGTGGTCACCTATCAGCGCAACAGCTGGGCCAACAAGGTGGGCGACATGGCGCAGCCCTCACAGGTGGCGGGTTTGAAGGGGGGGGCTGAGGCGGCCGCCCCGGCAGGCAATTAACGGATACGGGACAAGAGGAGACAACAACATGGCGCACGACGCAGCTCACGCCCACGAAGACCACGGCCATCATGGCCATCCCACCGGCATCATGCGGTGGCTGACGACCACCAACCACAAGGACATCGGCTCGCTGTACCTGTGGTTTGCCGGCATCATGTTCCTGGTGTCCGGCACCATGGCGCTCATCATCCGTGCCGAACTGTTTCAGCCCGGCTTGCAGGTGGTGAATCCCGATTTCTTCAACCAGATGACCACGCTGCATGGGCTCATCATGGTGTTCGGCGTAATCATGCCGGCGTGGGCGGGTTTCGCCAACTGGCAGATCCCGCTGATGATCGGTGCGCCGGATATGGCGTTTCCGCGCATGAACAACTGGGGCTTCTGGGTGCTCCCGGTGGCCGGGCTGCTGCTCATCATCTCGCTTTTCATGCCAGGCGGCGGGGTGGCGGGCGGCTGGACCATGTACCCGCCACTGTTCATCCAGGGCGGCATCAGCTATGACATGACCATTTTCGCGGTGCACATTCTGGGCG
>JACAED010000107.1 GCA_013389025.1 Hydrogenophilaceae bacterium | reverse complement strand
GACGTGCCTCTGGTGTACCGGTTATGACGCCAGTCGTATCGCCGGGTAGCTAAGCACGGAAGAGATAAACGCTGAAAGCATCTAAGCGTGAAACTCGCCTCAAGATGAGATATCCCTTGTGACTTGATCACAGTGAAGGGTCGTTCGAGACCAGGACGTTGATAGGCGGGGTGTGGAAGCGCAGTAATGCGTTAAGCTAACCCGTACTAATTGCCCGTCAGGCTTGATCCTATAATTTTGAGTTCCAAGTGACAGATGTCAGGAGACAGGTAACAGAAAAACCTGGGCTAGACTGATGACTGAAACCTGAAACAAGTTCGGTAACAACCCAACCCAAACAACCTTCTTCCCGATTTTAAAGACGCAACCCAGTTACTGGGGACGGTGGGGATAACGGGCATCTGTAACCCGTATCCTGTAACCCGAACCCCGAAAGTTACGTCTGACGACCATAGCAAGGTGGCCCCACCCCTTCCCATCCCGAACAGGACCGTGAAACGCCTTCGCGCCAATGATAGTGAGCTCACCGCTTGCGAAAGTAGGTCATCGTCAGACTCCCCTCTCCCAAACCCCCGCTGAAAAGCGGGGGTTTCTTGTTTGCGGAAACCTCAGATTTGTAAAGAATCGTTTTTCTATAACTTTCGACATATGTGCGCAAACTTGTGCGTTGGATATGCTGTTGGTGTGAGCCAGCTCACATATTTTCAATTTAAACCGACACGAAAGGATGAGGAATGAAAAAGTTAGTTAAAATTCTCGTTGCCATGATGTTTGCCGGGAGTGCGTGGGCAGCAGTTGACATCAATACAGCTACACAATCTGAACTGGAATCCGTCAAAGGACTTGGTCCATCCAAGGCCAAAGCAATCATTGCCTATCGTGAGAAGAACGGAAATTTCAAATCGATTGAAGAACTGGACAACGTCAAAGGGTTTGGCAAATCATCGATTGCCAAATTGCGTGATGAACTCACTGTAGGCAGTTCCAGGTCATCAGCCAAGCAAGAAAATCCAGGCACAAAAAAATAAGCGAGTCGAGCACTCGCTTGCATAGAAAAAATGGGCTAGCAGTAGCTAGCCCATTTTGATTCTGGCGCGCCCGAAGAGATTCGAACTCCTGACCCCCTGGTTCGTAGCCAGGTACTCTATCCAGCTGAGCTACGGGCGCGTTGCGAAGGCAGAATTATACACAAAAATCATCAGTGTTACGTCCCGCGTGGGATGAGATGTTTACATGCAGGCTGTCAGGATTTCTCGATCTGCAAACAGGAAAAAAGGAATTCGCAAAAGAAGATGCCGATGCAAAAAAGCCCCGTGAGGGGCTTTTTATTTATCTGGCGGAGACGGAGGGATTCGAACCCTCGATACGGGTTTTGTCCGTATGCTCCCTTAGCAGGGGAGTACCTTCAACCTCTCGGCCACGTCTCCAGACGCGGCGAATTGTAGCTGAAAGCGAAGGCTAAAGCCACCTCGCGGCGATTCAGGCGGCCTTGTCGAGGTTGAATGCCTGATGCAGGATACGCACGGCGAGTTCCATGTATTTGTCTTCCACCACCACGGAGATCTTGATCTCGGAAGTGGAAATCATCTGGATATTGATGCCTTCCTTGGATAAGGCTTCGAACATGTTTCGGGCAATGCCCACGTGCGAGCGCATGCCGACGCCGACGATGGAAACCTTAGCAATCTTGTCGTCGCCTTTTACCTCTCGAGCGCCGATTTCATTGGCGATTTTTTTCACGATATCCATGGCTTTGGAAAAATCATTGCGATGGACGGTGAAAGTGAAATCGGTGGTGTTTTCGTGACCAACGTTCTGCACGATCATGTCGACGTCGATGTTGGCGTCGGCAACGGGACCCAGAATCTGATAGGCGATACCGGGTTTGTCGGGTACGCCTATGATCGTGATTTTTGCTTCATCGCGGTTGAAGGCAATGCCGGAGATGATGGCCTGTTCCATGTTGTCGTCTTCCTCGAAGGTGATCAGGGTGCCGTCGCCTTCTTCTTCGAAGCTGGACAGCACGCGGAGTTTAACTTTGTATTTGCCGGCGAATTCCACCGAGCGGATTTGCAGCACCTTGGAACCCAGGCTGGCCATTTCCAGCATTTCCTCGAAGGTGATGGTCTTGAGCCTGCGTGCTTCGGGCACGATGCGCGGATCGGTTGTGTAGACGCCATCCACGTCGGTGTAGATCTGGCATTCATCAGCCTTCAGTGCCGCAGCCAGCGCAACGCCGGTCGTGTCGGAACCGCCACGTCCCAGTGTGGTGATGTTGTTGTCACCATCCACCCCCTGAAAGCCTGCCACCACAACGACATGCCCACTATCCAGATCAGCGCGAATTTTTTCGTCGTTGATGTCTTCAATTCTGGCTTTGGTGTAGGCGTCGTCCGTAACGATCGGCACCTGCCAGCCGGTATAGCTTCTGGCTTTCAAGCCAAGGTCTTTCAGTGCCATGGCAAGCAGCGCGATCGTTACCTGTTCTCCGGTGGACACCATGACATCCAGCTCGCGTGGATCGGGCTGAGGCTGCATCTCCCTGGCCAGCGCGATCAGCCGGTTGGTTTCGCCGGACATGGCAGAAACCACTACGACCACTTGGTGGCCCTGTGCCTTGTATTTGGCAACACGCTGGGCAACATTGCGGATGCGATCCACGCTGCCGACCGAAGTGCCGCCGTATTTTTGAACAATTAACGCCATATTGCGGTTCGATTCATCATAAAACCAATAATTTTACTGTAAATCGTCGATTTGACGTATGAGACTATTTGCGCATAAGGGTTGAAACCTTTGCCGGAGTTGATTAGTCTTAGCCTCGTTACTGATTTCAAATGAGGAAATAGAGTATGCAAACCAACTACCAGACCCTGCCGCAAACCGGCGAACTGGCGCAGGTGCGCAACAAGGTCCTGAAAAACACCTATGCCCTGCTGGCCATGACGTTGCTGTTCAGCGCGCTGACAGCAGGCGTGTCAATTGTCATCAATCCGCCCTATTTTACCGGGCTGGTTACTTCCATTCTGGCCATGCTGCTTATCTGGATTGTGTTGCCCAGAACCGCCAATTCCGCAACGGGGCTGGCCGTTGTGTTCGGCGTGACCGGACTGCTCGGCTTTGGCCTGGGGCCGGTGCTGAATTCCTTCCTGAATACAGCCAATGGCTCGCACATCATCATGACCGCGCTGGGGGGGACTGGTCTTATTTTTCTGGCCCTGTCGGCTTATGCTCTGACCACCAAGCGTGATTTCAGCTTCATGGGTGGCATGCTGATGGTGGGCATGATCGTGGTGGTGATTGCCGCCATCGCCAATATTTTCCTGGCCATGCCCGCACTGTCGCTGACCATTTCAGCGGTCGTCATTCTGCTGATGAGTGGCTTCATCCTGTATGACACCGGCCGCATCGTGAATGGCGGTGAAACCAACTACATTCTTGCCACCGTCTCGCTGTATCTGAGCCTGTACAACATTTTCGTCAGCCTGCTCCAGTTGCTGGGAATTTTTGGCAACGACGACTGAACTTGACATGATCTCTTATTACGAACCCCGGCGTGCCGGGGTTTGTTTTTGGGGGTGTGAATAATGGAATCGGAAACCTGGCTCAAAATCGGATGGGCCTTGGCACTGGGTGCCATGCTCATTTTCCTGTTGCCGCGCGCCAGTTACATGCTGAAAAACAGCCCTAGGGCCGGCAAGGGCGACTGGGGTGCAGTCCTGATTCCATTGACATTGGTTATGCTGGTGGTTGTGTTGTTGATCGTGGCCGTCTGATCAGCAAATTCTCGGTAGTGGATCGTCTTCCAGTTCATCAAGCAAACGGTGCCCACCCAACTCGGTTTCCAGGATGACCTGAGATTTGCCATTTTCAACCAGGCCAATCACTGAGGCACCTTCTCCATCAGGCAAGGATTGCCAGGTCTGCAAAATCCTGTTGGCCCCATCAGGGCTGGCGATGGCGACAATGCGACCTTCGCAGGCAAGATAGTAGGGGTCATAGCCAAGCATTTCGCAGACGGATTTCACTTCCTCCCGCACAGGCACGCGGGCCTGTTCCAGCATGACATCCAATCCGGTGGCGCGGGCAATTTCATGTGCCACCGTGGCGAGCCTGCCGCGTGTCGGATCGCGCATGAACTTGAGGCCGGGCTGGTTCCATATGGCGCGTGCCAGTGGCAGGACGGAAGCGGAATCGGACCGAAGATTACCGGACAGTCCGAACTGTTCGCGTGCCAGCATGACGGCAATGCCATGATCGCCCACCGGGCCGGAAACGAGTACCACGTCGCCGGGTTCGATGTTCTGCATGCCAAGGGGTATTGACGAGGCACGCTGGCCGATGCCGGCAACGGAAAGATACAGGCCGCCACCCTCTGCATGTCGTACGACCTTGGTATCGCCTGCCGCGACCTGTAGCCCGTTTTCCCTCGCAGCCCGCGCAAAGCTGGCAATGAGCCGGTCAAGCACGTCGAATTCGAGACCCTCTTCGATGATGGCTGAAAGCGTGGCATAACGCGGCTCGGCACCGGCCACAGCCAGATCGTTGACAACGACATGCACAGCCAAAGAACCCAGGTTGCCACCGGGAAATTCGAGCGGCTGCACGGTGAAGCCATCGGTCGTCACCATGATGTCGCCAGTGAGACCGGGCAGGTGTACAGCGTCGGCATCGGTATTCAATACCGCATTGGCCAGATGGCGCGCGAAGATTTCCGCGATCAGTTCGCGCATGTAACGGCCGCCGTTGCCGTGGGCAAGAAGAATGCGTTGTTCGCTCATGATGCGCTGTTTTTGTAGAGAAATTCCATGACCTGGCCCAAGCATATTCCAGCATCGTTGACCGGGATTTGGCTGGGAATATGAACCTGAAAGCCATTTTGTTCCAGCAGCTCTTTGGCGGTTTCGGTCAGTAGCCTGTTCTGGAAAACGCCGCCGGTCAAGCCGACGTTGCGAATACCAGATTGTTCACGCAGGCGCAGGGCCTGATCGAGCAGGGCATGGGCCAGGCTCGCATGAAAACTGGCAGCGCGCTCAGCGGGCGGGCGTGTGGGATCGGTCAGCATGGGCAGGAGTGGCGACCAGTCGGTTTGTAGCAAGCCATGTGCATCCTTTTTCAGTGGCAGTGCAATCGGGGCTGCCTGATTGATATGCATTGCGGCGGCTTCCAGCTTCATCGGGCCTTCTCACTCGAAGCTGGCGTGGGTACAAATGCCGGTCAAAGCGGCGGCGGCATCGAACAGGCGCCCTGCTGCGTGCGTGACTGGCGCGTTGATGCCCTTGAGCCAGGCGGCATGCAGCAGCGCCGGCGCAAAATCAGCGGCTTGGCCGGTTTCCCATAGAAGCGCGGCAGCCGAGCGCCAGGGTTCGCGGCCTGCCTGCTCGCCGCCTGGTAAACGAAAGGGCCGCAAAGTCGCCGCATGCCGCCATCTTCCCTGCGCGCCGGTGAAAGCCTCTCCGCCCCAGAGCTCGTCCTTCTCGCCCAGCCCCACGCCATCCCAGGTAAACACGATCCAGTCTTTGACGGCAGGAAGTTCCCATGCCAGCGAGGAAGCATGTGCACAGTGATGCCAGACTTCGAAAAGCGGCAGTCCGGACTCGCGGGCAAAGCGGCGATAGCCATAACCGGGGTGCCTGTCCAGCAGCAGGCGGGTGGCCCTGATCTGATACAGGCTTTGCAGATCGGCGGCCACGCGGGTCAGCGTCTCCAGGCTTTTCAGGATGGACAGATCACCGATATGCGGCGAAACAACCACGCGATTTTTCCACGCCAGCGCGATGGCATTCTTGGTGTGCGCGCCTAGCGCAAGCACGGGTTCCGACAGCTCACGCGGTAATACGAGTTCGATGGGTGCGATGCCACGGCCAAGGCGTAGTGGCCTTGGCCTGCCTGCGATGATGCGGTACACGGGGTCATCCGCCGGTCGCACGATGGGGCGGTCGTGATGCAGGAAAGCGTCGGCAATATTTTTCAGCCGGGTTTGCGCTTCTTCGTTATCGGTGATGACCGGTTCGCCGCTGATGTTGCCCGAGGTGGCCACCAGCGGGCCGCCAAATTCTTCCAGCAAAAGAGCATGCAACGGACTGTAGGGCAGCAGACAGCCGGTTTCGTTGAGGCCGGGTGAAATGTGATGGCTTATCGAGCCGCCCGGCTTTTGGGGCAACAGCAGGATCGGGCGCTGTGGCGATTGCAGAAAACCGAGCTGGGCTGTATCGCATTCAACGCAATCCTGCAAAGCCTTGCCATCAGCCGGAAACATCACAGCCAGCGGCTTGGACGGGCGCGGCTTGCGCATGCGCAGGCGGGCGATGGCTTCGTCATGATTTGCATCACACATCAGGTGATAACCGCCGATGCCCTTGACTGCGACTATCAAGCCGTTCTCTAGATGGTGAAGGGTGGCGGCGAGCGCCGCTTCATTGCCTTCGATGAGAGCCTCGTCAGGCCCGGATAAAAACAGTTTCGGGCCGCAGACAGGACAGGCAACGGGCTCGGCATGAAAACGCCGGTTGAGGGGATCAGAGTATTCCTCGTTGCAGGCCGGGCACATCGCAAACACTTTCATCGAGGTATGCGGACGATCGTAGGGCAGGGACTCGATCAGCGTGTAACGCGGGCCGTATTGCGTGCAGTTGATGAAGGGGTAGCGGTAGCGCCGGTCGCATGAATCGTTCATTTCACACAGGCAGTCCTCGCAAACGAAATAGTCCGGCGGCACGTGGATGTTTGCCTCGCCCGATTGGCTGGCGAGGATGCTGAAACTGTTGTGATGGACTGGATCGGTGAGGATTTCTTCGGCCAGTACCGGTCGGGCGCTGGCGGGCGCTTCGTGGATGAGCGCTTCGGAAAATCGCGCGAGATTGTTATTGCTGCCCTCGGCATGAATTTCCACCGCACCGGTCACGTTCCGGACCCAGCCGCGCAAATTGAGCCGATGCGCGAGCCGATAGACAAAAAGCCGGTAACCCACGCCCTGCACCCGGCCGCCAATCAGATAATGCCGGGCAATAAGCGGTTCGTGTGTTGAGGACACTACGCGACTATTCGATGGCTGTTGCCATCACCTGTTCGCGCATGCCGCCTGCCCACCAGATGCGGCAGGCGCCTTCGTCGGATACCATGCATGGGCCAACGGGATGTCTTGGCGTGCAGGCGGAGCCGAACAGTCGGCACTGGTTGGGGTAGATTTTTCCGAGGACAACCTGCGCGCAATCACAGCCGGGTGGCATTTCGCCTGCGCGCCTTCTGTCGGGGGCGGAGTGGTCGGGAAATTGCACACGCGCATCGTGCGCGGCGAGGTGCGGTTTGAGCGCATAGCCCGATCGCGGGATGATGCCAATGCCGCGCCAGTTGGCATCGACGATATCCAGCGTTTGATTCAGCAACCGGATGGCCGTGGCGTTGCCGCCTGCGTGGGCGACTTCGGGATAACAGTTGTCGAGGAAGCGTTCGCCGCTTTGCAATTGCCGCAGCACGGAATAGAACGCCGCCAGCAGCGATTCGGACGTGAAGCCGGCCACGGCGGCAGGCAGGTGATGACGATCAACGACGAAGCGCCATTCTTCCGGCCCCATGACGGTAGAGACATGGCCGGGCGCGACCAGCGCATCGAATCCGGGGCTGCCAGAGTCGAGCAGCATGGCGACCGCAGGCCAGGTGAGGCGGCCGGAGAGCAGAATGAACATGTTATCGGGGATGCCTTCGGCCAGCAGGGCGGCAACCGGCGCCGTGGTGGTTTCGAAACCGGCGGTAAAAACACCACATTTTTGCCCGGATGCTGTTTGGCGATCTGCTTTGCTTCTGTCGGGCTGGCGATGGGACGCACATCGGCGCCGGCGGCCTGGGCTTCGACCAGCGAACGCGG
The DNA here is from genome assembly GCA_013389025.1 of Hydrogenophilaceae bacterium. Lineage (GTDB taxonomy): Bacteria > Pseudomonadota > Gammaproteobacteria > Burkholderiales > Thiobacillaceae > UBA6918. Next base: position 2,821 of record JACAED010000107.1, on the reverse strand, counting down.
TTCGTTTTTCGGAACATTGACCGGCACGCGCAGCATGTCGCCGAATGCAACCAGTATGACCTTGTCTTTCAAGGCCAGTTGCATGGCCTGATAGATGTCCTCCTCGGGGCACACGCACACCGGGCAGCCCGGACCCGGAATCAGTTCGATGTTGCCGGGCAGCGCGCCGCGCAGGCCGGCATGAGTGATGGAGCGTTCATGCCCGCCGCACACATTCATGATGCGCACGGGCTTTTCAAAGTTCAGTGCCCGGATTTTTCCCAGCCAGGCACGGGCATTTTGGGTTGAAGTGTCGAGCATGGTTTAGCGTGAACGTCGCGCCAGCGGCGCCCTTGTCACCCTCTCCCCTAGGGAGAGGGCGGGGAGAGGGAACGGACACGGCGGCTGCGACGTTGATAATATGGGTTGCGCGGGCGCCATGTCCGTTAGCCGGGTTTTCCGTCCACGCGGGACTGGATCAGGATGGGCGCATACACCAGTACGAATATCGCGAAGGCCATGATCCAGAACAGGCCGCTGACGAGAATGGCGGTGGCGTAAGTGCCCGGCATCACGACCGGCCAACAGACTCGAATGGCTGCCGCCAGCGTGATCAGTCCAAAAGCCAGGTTGATGATTTTTGCGGACTCCAGCATGCGTCCGGTATGGCCCAGCGCGACACGCGCCATCATGCCCAGTGTCAGCGTGCCCATGGCGCCGGCGGTAAAGGCATGCAAGGCAAGCGAGGGCGCGACCATTTCCAGCGTACCAAGGGCGGTGAGTACAAAGCCCATCACGATCCAGCCATAGCCCAGATGCAGCACCCACAGCAAGGGCACAGACCAGTATTTGCCTGTATACCAGCCAGCCAGGCGCACGGCATGAATGGCGGCCGCGATGGCCGCTATCAGCGCGGTGATGGGCGAAACAGGCTGTACCAGCACGGTGGCGAGCGTGGCGAGTGTGGCCGCGGGTGCCAGCCATTCCACTGCCTTCCAGCGTCGGGCCTTTGTGCGCAGCTTGTTGTCGGTAAAGCTGGGAATGACCCGGCCGCCCATGACCACCATCATCAGCACGATCATGTATATCGCCAGCATGAATCCGGTGTGTGCTGACTGAGCGTAGCCCAGCCATTCAGCATGCACCAGCAGATTGGATAGCGTGAGCATGCCCAGCATGACGGGGAAGGCAGCGTTGCGCAGCTGTCTTGCCCGCAGTATGGGGCGGGCGATGGCGATCATGACAGCCGGGAAGAGGGCGGCATCGACCAGCGCATAAAGCCCGGAGGGTAAACCCGGTACAAAAGGCAGCAGCCGGCCAGCCAGCCACAGAAAGAACAGGACGGCGAGCGGCTTGCCGGAAGGGGTTTTCATGCCGGTCCAGTTCTGCACGGCGGTGAGCAGAAAACCAGCAATGACGGCGCCGGTGAATCCAAAAATCATTTCATGCGCATGCCATTGCTCCATTGGGATGAATAATGCGAGCGGCAAGCTGCCACGATAAAGCGCGAGCCAAAGTGCGATGAGCAACACGGCAAAAATGCCCGCACCCAGAAAAAACGGGCGGAAGCCGAGTGCGAACAAGGCGAACCTCGGCTGAGGCGGCTGCGGTAAAAGTTCGTCGACCGAAATCAGCGCCATTCGTCAATGCCCCGTTGCGTGCAGGCGCTGCCCATCAGTCTGGACGGCCGGGCGGCGTGTGGTTCCTGTGCTTACTCGCGCGCGCTGCGTGGCGAGTTGCTCACGCAGCCAGTCGAGCCAGGTTTCCATTCCCAGGCCTTTTCGGGCGGAAAGTTGCATGACCGGCGCGGGGCTCGCCAGGTTACGCAGGTGCATTTCCGAACGCGGGGGGTCGAAATCATCCAGGTAAGGCAGCAGGTCAGTTTTCGTAATCAGCACGGCATCGGCGGCGCGAAACATCACCGGATACTTGGCAGGTTTATCGTCACCCTCGGTAACGGACAGCAGGGTGACATTGACATGTTGGCCAAGGTCAAAGGAGGCCGGGCAGACCAGGTTGCCGACATTTTCGATGAACAGGATGTCGATGCCCTCGAGGTTCATGTGGTGCAGCGCATCGTGCACCATGTGCGCATCCAGGTGGCAGGCGGTGCCGGTCACGATCTGGTGCGCCGGCACACCCTGCGCGCGGATACGCTCGGCATCGTTTTCGGTTTCCAGGTCGCCTTCGATCACGGCGATGCCGAATTCATTTTTCAGGGCCCGGATGGTGGCTTCGAGCAGCGTGGTTTTGCCCGATCCGGGAGATGACATCAGGTTGACGGCGAGAATGCCCCGCGCGTCAAAATGGGCACGGTTGTGCGCAGCCTGGTCGTCATTTTTTTTCAGCAGGTTTTGCAGGACAGAAACCGTTGTCGCGCCCGGTTCGACCGGTTTGTAGGCAAATTTCCTGTTGCCCGGTGTCAGGTTGCAGCCACAGGTATCACACACTTTCCTTCACCTCTTTCATTTCAAGTTCCACGCTTTCCAGGATCAGTTCATCGCCCGAAATTACCTGGGTATGCCAGTCGCCGCACGCAGCGCACAAAAGGCGATTGACTGTGGCATCGGTTTCCGCGCCGCAAGCCTGACAGCGTACGCGAATCGGAGCCGCTACCCATTGCAGCTTTGCCTGTTCCGCAATGGTTCCAGCGGCAGCGAGCGGAAAGGCGCTTGCCAGCAGTTCCGGCACCACGCCGGAAAGCGGTCCGATTTTGACCCTGATTTTCGTTGCGTATTCCGCATGCCGATCGCATGCGATGGCTTCCACCTGCTCGATCAGTGCCTGGGCAATCGATAATTCATGCATGGCGTCAGGTCAGTGTACGCCCCGCTTAGCCGGG
>JACAED010000101.1 GCA_013389025.1 Hydrogenophilaceae bacterium | reverse complement strand
GGCGGCACAAACCAAACTGGGCTGGCGCGGCAAGCACACCCTGTTGCTAAACCGCGAGGCGGGCTCGTATTTCTTTCTGGGCGAGATTTATCTCGGCCTGCCGCTCGCGCCAGATGAACCCGCCAGCGCGCACTGCGGCACCTGCACAGCATGTCTCGAAGCCTGCCCGACAGGTGCGTTTGTTGCGCCTTATGTGCTGGATGCGCGGCGCTGCATTTCCTATCTCACCATCGAACACAAGGGCAGCATTCCTGTTGAGCTGCGCCCGCTGATGGGCAACCGCATCTATGGTTGTGATGATTGCCAGCTCGTGTGCCCGTGGAACCGGGAAGCTCCCCATGCCGCGCTGCCTGACTTCGATCCGCGTCATGGGCTTGATTCAGCCACGCTAGCCGAGCTTTTTTCCTGGGACGAAAATACTTTTCTCAAACGCATGGAGGGCTCGTCCATCCGCCGCATCGGGCATGAAAGATGGTTACGCAATATCGCCGTCGCGTTGGGGAATGCGCCCGGTTCGCCCGTAACCCTTGCCGCGCTCGAATCTCGCAGCCAGCACCCGTCTCCATTGGTGCGCGAGCATGTAGAATGGGCACTTCGACAACATTACGGGTAGGCGCACGCTTGCGTGCGAAATTGAAAAGCACCCGATCGCAGGCAAGCCTGCTCCTGAGATTGACAACATGACAACCCCTTCTTCCCCCATCGGCGTTTTCGATTCCGGCATTGGCGGCCTCACCGTCGTGCGCGCGCTCATGGAGCGGCTGCCGTTCGAGAACATCGTCTATTTCGGCGATACGGCACGCGTGCCTTACGGCGTGAAATCGGTGGAAACCATCGCGCATTTCACCACACAGATCGCACAGTTTTTACTTGAAAAAGAAGTCAAGCTGCTCATCATTGCCTGCAATACCATGGCGGCGGTGGCTTCGCAGGTGGTGCGCGACCTTTCGCCCGTGCCCGTGCTGGATGTGATCGATGCCGGCGCGGTAGCGGCAAAGAGCGGCAGGCGCATCGGCGTCATCGGCACGCCCACCACCATCAACAGTAACGCCTATGCGCGCGCCATTCACGATTACGCGCCCGAGTCGCGCATCCATTCCCAGGCCTGCGCGCTGTTTGTGCCACTGGTGGAAGAAGGCTGGCTGGAACACGAAGTCACGCGCCTCACGGCAAAGGAATATCTGCGCCCATTGCTGGCCGAGAGAATCGATACACTGGTTTTAGGCTGCACCCACTACCCGCTACTGAAACCGCTGTTGCATGAAGTAGCCGGCAGGGACGTGAACCTTGTCGATTCAGCCGAAGCCATGGCCGAGCAGGCTGCCAGCGTATTGAACGAAAAAGACCTTGCCAATCCGGGCCCGGCGTCCCCGCGTTACGACTTTTACGTCACCGACGTGCCGCTGCGCTTTCAGACCATCGGCGAACGCTTTCTCGGCCGTACGCTTAGCAACGTACATGTGGTGAAGTGGTAACCCCCTTGATAAAGGGGGTGGCGCAAAGCGCCGGGGGATTTTCCTGATCTTCAGGATAGGCGATACTTCAACCTGACCTGTCTGCTTTGAGGATACTCTTATGACCGAAATCCATTTTGTCGTGGAAGAAGCCCCGGAAGGCGGATACATCGCCCGAGCCGTAGGCGTCGACATCATCACTGAAGCTGACAACATCCCCGCTCTTCATGCCCAGGTACGCGACGCCGTTCACTGTCATTTTGACGAGGGGAAAACCCCAAGCATCATTCGCCTGCACTATACACGCGAAGAAGTATTGGCCGCATGAAAATACCGCGCGACCTGTCTGGCGCGGAACTGGTCAGATCACTTGCGCGCCTTGGGTATGCGCCTACCCGCCAAACCGGCAGCCATATCCGGCTTACCTGCCTGACTCCTGGTGAGCACCACATCACCATTCCCAATCACAACCCGCTCAAGCTTGGCACCCTGTCCGCGATACTTGCTGGAATTGCTTCACACCACGGAATCAGCCGTGAAGAACTGATGAACAAACTGTTTGGCTAAGCCCCCTTGACAAAGGCTCTTTCACCGTTATGTGTTGTGTCACTGCGAATATCCCGGAATTCCGGGCTGCCCGTAGGTCGGGAACACTTTCCCGACATCCATGCATAACGCCGCCCATTGCGTCGGGAAGGTATTCCCGACCTACAGCCAACAGCTAACGGTGAAAGAGCCTTGACAAAGGGGGTGGCGAGCCTTGCGAGCCGGGGTATTTTCTCTTGCATCATGCCCAACATTACAGCAAACTACGCCAACACAACAAGCACAACCCATACCCGGACACGCGGAGAAAAGACAAACAAGCGAACCGGAACCCTTGAGCAGACTCGACGACATTTACCGCCTGCACCATCTGTTGGACGGCAGGCGCACCGGCATCAGCCGCGCCGCGCTTATCGGTGAACATGGCTTTTCCCGCTCCACCCTTACCCGCCTGATTGCCGACCTGCGCAACAAACTCGGCGCGCCAATCGAAAACAAAGCCGAACGCGGAGGCTATTACTACGACACCGCCGACGGCAGCCACCATCTGCCCGGCCTGTGGTTTACCAGCGAAGAACTCGCCGCGCTCATCACCCTTCAACAACTGCTGCACACCCTGCAACCCGGCCTGCTCGACGACCACCTGGCGCCGCTGAAAAACCGCGTCGAAAAAATACTGGCCACCCAACACCTGGGCAGCGGCGAAGCGCCCAAACGCATCCGCATCCTGAGCATGGCCTCGCGCGGCAGGGAAATGAAACACTTCCAGGCCGTGGCAGGCGCTGTCCTTCAGCGCAAGCGCATCCGCATCGACTACTACAACCGCGAACGCAACGAAACCGGCACGCGCGAAGTCTCGCCCCAGCGGCTTACTCATTACCGGGACAACTGGTATCTGGACGCCTGGTGCCACTTGAAGAAAGACCTTCGCATCTTTTCCGTCGAATGCATCCGCGCCGCAGAACAGATCAACAAACCCATCAAAGCCGTTGTCGAATCCACACTCGATAAAACACTCGCCAGCGCCTACGGCATCTTCGCCGGAAAGCCAAAGGCCGTCGCCGTGCTGCGCTTTACTCCAAAACGCGCGCGCTGGATCGCCGACGAAACCTGGCATCCGCAACAGAAAACCCGCTGGCTGGACGACGGCCGTTTCGAGCTGGCCGTCCCCTACTCCGACCCGCGCGAACTCATCATGGACATCCTCAAATACGGGCCGGATGTCGAAGTCATCGCCCCGCCGGAATTGCGCGAAACCATCAAAAACCTGCTTGATGAGGCGGGAAGGCAGTATGGATAAGGGGTTTCGGCGGGCTCAGGTTTTGGGCCTGCCTCCAAGTATAGTAAGTGTGTAGCTATCCCAATGGAGGTCCCCATGATCCGCCGCGACTTCATAAAGAATATTGCCAGCCTGCTCGGGCTGGGGGCTTTGCCTGTCGCCGTCCAGGCCAGAGAAGCGGCAACCCGCCGCCATCTCATCCAGCAATGCCCTCTTGCCGGGTTCCAGTATCACGAAGGCGAGGCCTTGTGGAGCCAGATGAGCGCCGGCAATCGCCTGGAACTCATCCGCGAACCCGCCAACCCATTCGACGCCAACGCCATCCGCATCGACTGGAACGGCCACAAGCTGGGATACATCCCCCGCATTCAGAACCAGGCCGCGGCCCGTCTGCTGGATGAAGGAACGCGGCTGGAGGCGCGGATTGGCAGGCTGGAAACGCACAGCAATCCGTGGAACAGGATGGAAGTGGAAGTTTGGTTGGTGGTTTGATAGTGCAGGTGAAATAAACAGGGGATAACAATGACGTCGAGTAATCGTTCCAATATCCATGCCCTAAACAGTTAAGGGCAATAAACGCTATGGGGCCTAAATATGCGCATACCCCTCCACCATGTTCTTCTCGCTGGCATTTGCTCGATGAGCATCTGCTGAGTGTCGCGCGTAAAGCCCATACTTATGCCACTGACTTTAATGGGGCAGAAATCGCATACCTACTCGGTCTCTGGCACGATCTCGGCAAAATCAACCCCGAGTTCCAAGCCTACCTAATCGCCCAGCATGAAGGCCGACAATGTCCCTCTGTCCCGCATGCAATTTGGGGGGCTGCCTTGGCATACCGACTTTTCGGTCAAAAACGCTGGGAGGAGATCACCTTACCTATCCTTGGGCACCATGCTGGCCTGCATGATGCTGGAGAAGCCAGCGCCAAATTGAGTAGTTTCCTTGAACGACAGCCGAATTGCCTGTCGGCCATGAATGATGCGTTGAAGAATTTGAATGTCAAAATTCCCAACATCAAGCTGCCGGCCCTGGAGCCGCTCCAGCGTGAATTTTTCATTCGCATGACGTTCTCTGCATTGGTGGATGCCGATTATTTGGATACGGAGGCACATTTCAACCCAGCACAATCGGAACGCCGCAGGCAATATCCATCGCTAGTCTCTCTATGGGAAAAGCTGCAAATTGCCCAGAAAGCGATCGTTAATGACTCAACCCCCGTCAACCGTATCCGCCGGTAGGTTTACGAATCCTGCCTTCAATCTGGTCCTTTGCCACCTGGACTTTTCCGGCTCACCGTCCCAACCGGGGGTGGCAAGACGCGTAGTAGTTTGGCTTTCGCGTTGCGACATGCTCTTGAACACGGGCAGAAACGAGTGATCGTCGCCATCCCATATACCAGCATTACTACCCAGACGGCCCAGACCTACCGGGAAATTCTTGGTGATGATGCCCTGCTGGAACATCACTCCGCCATTCCATTGCTGGACGACGCCAGCGACCGGCAGGATGTGGACTACATGCGGAGGAAGCTTGCCAGTGAGAACTGGGATGCCCCCTTGGTCGTCACCACCACCATTCAACTCTTCGAGAGCCTGTTCGCAAACCACCCCGGAAAAGTGCGCAAGTTACATCGCCTAGCACGCGCCGTTATTGTTCTTGATGAAGTGCAGACTTTGCCGCCAGAGTTGCTTGCATCAACTCTTGAGGTGCTGAAATTGCTCTCTACGCCAATCGAGGGCGGTGGCTACGGGTCAACCGTGGTGCTATGCACTGCCACCCAACCAGCTTTCGAGGACAGCCGGTGGCTGGAAGCCTTCCGTAGCATTGAAATACGGGAAATCGTTCCGGACTATCGGCGCCATTTCGCTGAGCTAGAGCGGCTCGGAAGGGTGTCCTATTCCAGACGCACAGAGAAAATGGATTGGCGAGAACTGGCCGAAGAAATTTCTCAACGCGAGCAGATTCTTGTCATTCTCAACACGCGCAAGAATGCCTTGGCCTTGTTGGATGAACTCAGCGATACGCCTCATGTTTTCCATCTATCCACCTTGCTTTGTGGCGCTCACCGGCAGAGCATCTTGGCGGACGTTAAAGCACGGCTTGATCTAAACAACCCGCGGCCAGTTCGTCTTATCAGCACACAAGTCGTGGAAGCGGGCGTGGATCTGGACTTCCCCGAGGTATGGCGCGCAACCGGGCCGCTCGACCGCATCGTTCAGGCCGCCGGGCGTTGCAACCGTGAAGGGCTAAGAGCTACAGGCCAAGTCGTAGTTTTCGAACCGAGCGAAGGTGGCGCCCCGCGCGGCCCTTACAAAGTCGGCCTGGAACAGGCGCGTTTCCTGCTGGAAACGCAACCCATCGACCGGTTGCACGATCCGGAAATATTTCGTGATTACTTTACCCGGGTCTTCGATATCGTGGATACCGACAGGAAACGCATCCAGTCTTACCGCGAATTACTAAACTATCCGGAAGTCGCAAGCCGATACCGGCTTATCGAATCGGATACCGTTTCAGTCGTTGCGCCATACGGCGAGGGCTTGCAACGGCTGGAAACTTGGAAGATGGCCCCCACGCAGCGCCACTGGCAGCAGCTCCAACCCTATCTTGTAAACTTGCTCCAGAAAGAAGCCAAAGACAAAGGGGAGTGGCTTGAACCGATCTCTCCAAATATATATGTCTGGACGGGTGGGTATAGCGATACGCGGGGTTTAATCGAGGGGTTCAGCGACCCTGCCGACCTAATAATCTAGGGGGTGACATGCAACGAACTGGCAAGATACGGCTCAGGGTTTGGGGCGAATATGCCTGCTTTTCCAGGCCGGAATTCAAAGTGGAACGGGTGTCTTACCCCGTCATCACCCCCAGTGCCGCGCGGGGCGTGCTGGAAGCCGTATTTTGGAAGCCGGAAATCCGCTACGAAATCCGGCGGATCGGTATCCTCAAATTGGGCACCCAGACTGTAATTCTGCGCAACGAACTTAAAGATCGCCAGGGAGACAATCCCTTCTTCATTGAAGACAAGCGTCAACAGCGCTCCAGCCTCATCCTCAAGGATGTCGAGTATCTGATTGAGGCTGATGCGGTGCTCCGCCCACACGCTACCGAGCCAATTGGCAAATACCTTGACCAGTTCAATCGCAAGGCAGAAAAAGGCCAGTGCCATCACACGCCCTATCTTGGCACGCGCGAATTCGCCGCCGCCTTCGAGCCCGCCAATGGCGAAACCCCGCCGCCGCTTGATCTGCCTATCGGCTCCATGTTGTTCGATATTGCCTTCGTCGAGGATGCCAGCCGCGCCGAAATGGAATTCAAACGCCCGAAGCAGGATGAACCAGCGAAGGGATACGCCCAAGCATCGTTCTTCGAGGCGGCAGTAAAAGAAGGATGGCTCGAAGTGCCTCCCGAGAAATATCGAGAGCTTTACCGTCTGGAGAGTGACCATGTTTAGTGAGTTGGTCAGGCTAGGGAAAGAACTTGAACGGCAAGGCAAGTTGCCGCCTGCCGGTTTTTATGAATATGGCGAGCCAATTAAATGGTACGTGGCCCTTTGGCCGGATCGAGCACGTCTAGTTGGAACAGAGCAGGCTATTCCACGACCTTACGGTGGTCGCACTTCAGATATGAAAGCACACCTCCTTTCGGATGAAGCTGGCTATGCCCTAGGCATTCAAAGAATGAGGGGCGGTGGCGCAGACAACCGTGCGGCAGACAAGCACGAGCGGTTCAAGAATCTGATTAATGACTTTCTCGCCTGGGATGGCCTGACAGATACCTCATTGCGGGAAGCGCTTGGCTGGTTAAAGGATTCGCTGGACCGACAGGATATTTTGGCAGATCCACGTGTCGGAGAGATATTGAGTAAGGACTGGGTTTCCTATAAGCCAGAAATAGGCCCACTTGCGGGACAGCATCTATTCGAGCATGAGTTGGCAAAGGCTTATTGGGTCGAGGTGATGCAAGCACGCTGCGCCCCTGGCGACAGAATGATTACTGGCCAATGTGCCACTTGTGGCGCGAGCGATCTTCCACTGATTGGAAAGATACCTCTCGGCGTCAAATTGGCTGGCGTAACACCGCTTCATTCATTGAACGCGGATGCCTTTACTTCATACCAGTCTGGTTCAGACAACTTCAAGCGCGCCCACCTAGGCCTCTGTTTCTCTTGTGGTGACACCGCTTCACGGGCGTTCAACTACCTAAGTCAGTCCGATCAGCATCGGAAGACCTTGGCCT
>JACAED010000091.1 GCA_013389025.1 Hydrogenophilaceae bacterium | reverse complement strand
CGTGGCTACGGACGTTTCTCCACCATCCGCACCGTGATCTTCCTCATCGCCGGCAAGCTCGACTTCTCGCACTTCAACCCCCATGCCGCTTAACCCACTCGAAATTCAAAAGAGCCAATTATTTTTAGTTCAACCCCATCCGCTATCGCTCGAAAACCGCGATCGACTCGACATGCGCGGTATGCGGGAACATGTTGGCGACACCTGTGGCTTTGAGGGTGTAGCCTTTGACGTGGCACAACACCTCGGTGTCGCGGGCCAGCGTGGCGGGGTTGCAGGAGACATAGACGATGCGGCGGGGCGGGTTGTCCTGTGGCAGGGATTTCACCAGTTCCATGGCGCCGTCGCGCGGGGGGTCGATCAGCAGTTTGTCGAAGTGACCGAGCGCGGCGTATTTCCCGGGCGTCATTTCGAACAGGTTGTCGACGGCGTATTCGACGTTGTTCAGGCCATTGAGTCTGGCGTTTTCCTGCGCGCGCGCGATCAGGGTCTTGCTGCCTTCGATGCCGACGACTTTTGCGCCGGAGCGGGCGATGGGCAGGGTGAAGTTGCCCAGGCCGCAGAAAAAATCGGCGATGCGTTCATGCGGTTGCGGGTCGAGCATTTGTACCGCGCGATGCACGAGGATGCGGTTGATGTGCGGGTTGACCTGGGTGAACTCGGTGGGGCGGAAGGGGTGCACGATGTTGAATTCCGGCAGGCTGTATTGCAGCAGGCCGCTGTCTTCAGGGTAGTATGGCGCGGCGGTGTCCGGCCCCTTGGATTGTACCCAGATGTGGACCTTGTGCTCGTCGGCAAATCTGCAAACGAGGTCGCGATCCTGTTCGTTCCAGGGTGTAAGCAGGCGGAACACCAGCACGGTTGAAGTCTCGCCCACGGCCAGTTCGACCTGCGGCACGCGGTCGGAATTGGAAAGCTGCGGAATCAGTTGCCGCAGCGGCATGAATATTTTCTGCACATGCGGAGCCAGCACTTCGCAGGTGTGCATGTCGGCGATGAACCAGGATTTTTTCTCGTGAAAGCCGACCAGCGCGCCGCCTTTCTTGTCGACGCGCTTGACCGAGAAACGCGCGCGATGGCGGTAGCCCCAGGTGGGGCCGTACAGCGCGGGCAGGATGAGTTCGGGCCTGACCTTGCCGATGCGCTGGAAGTTTTCTTCAAGGATGCGCTGCTTGGCGGCGACCTGCGCGCTGACTTCCAGATGCTGAAGCGCGCAGCCGCCGCAGCGGCCGTAGTGTACGCATTTTGGTGTGGCGCGCTGGCTGCTGGATTTCAGTATTTTAGTGGCGTTGGCGCTGTCGTATTTCGGGTGCTTGCGATAGACGGAAATCTCCGCCGTTTCGCCCGGCAGCGCGCCATCGACAAAGGTCACTTTTCCTTCGACGCGGCAGATGCCGTGTCCTTCGTGGTCGAGTGCATCGATATTGACGGCCGTCATGGGTGTTTTAGTCATTGTTTATTACCACATAGACGCAAAGGTGAGAGAAGGTCCAGAATTACCAAGGGTATGGATGCTTTCGCCATCGGTGAGGTGAGCAGGATCTGCAATAGCCCGTTTTTCTCTGTGTTCTCTGTGACTCTGTGGTGATACGAGGGGTAGGTTTTACTCTTTCCAGGCAGCGAGGAATGTCTTCCAGTGTTCGCCTTCGGACGCCTGCAAGACCGCGCGCACTTTGGTAGTTTCCTCGTGGTAATTCTCGGTCGTGAGCGAGCCGCGCATGTGTTCAAAGCGCAGGTAGAGCAGGTAGGTGTTGACTACATCGGTTTCGCAGTAATCGCAGATTTCGGCGAGCTTGCCCTGTTGCAGCGCGTCCCAGACCTGGCTGCCATCCATGCCCAGCTTGCCGGGAAAGCCGCACAGTTTCGCCAGTTGATCGAGCGGCGCGTTGACGCGCGGCTGGTACAGCGCCAGCAGATCCATCAGATCAAGATGGCGCGCATGGTAGCGGCTGATGTAGTTGTTCCATTTGAAATCCTTGTCATCCTCGCCCTGGTCCCAGTAACGCGGCGCGGTTACGCCGTGCATCAGTCCGCGGTAGTGCAGCACGGGCAAATCGAAGCCGCCGCCGTTCCACGACACCAGTTGCGGCGTGTATTTCTCGATGCCGTCAAAAAACCGCTGGATGATGTCCTTTTCCGGCTCGCCGTCGCGGCCCAGCGTCCACACCCGGAACTGGTCGCCGGTGCGAAGCGCGCAGGAAATGGCGACCACGCGATGCAGGTAATGCGGGAGGAAATCGCTGCCCGTGGCCTGACGCCGCTGGAGCATGGCCATTTCGGCGACTTCGCTGTCCGGAACACTGTCGGGCAGATCAACAAGGCGGGAGAAACCTTCCGTATCCGGAACGGTTTCGATATCAAAAACGAGGGTGGGGATCACAATGCGTTGCAGGATGCAAAAACCTGCATTTTACCCGCGCTGCGAATTTCTCTTAAATCAGGCGTGAATCCATGTCTTCCGCCGTCACCAAGGCCTCCATTTGCGCGGCGGAGATGGATTCAAGTGAAAGATCAAGTTCCCGTGCAAGGTTGGTCATGCGTTCGGTGTCGTTGCGCTCACAGGCATGAGCCAGTTGCAGCAGCGGCCTGAGCGGTGTGTCGTGCCCGGCGAGGGTTTTGGCGACCTGGGTACTCAGGCCAAGGCGGCGGTGGAGGTTGTTGACCGAAATGGACAGCGCGACGGGCAGGGTGGAGAGCAGACCAATCTCGAAAGCGTGATGGGACCACTCGGACAATTTTCCGCCATAGGCGAGCTTTCCCATGAGCAAGGCACGGCTGAGGGCGATTTTGGCGAACAGCCGATTATCCGCGGTGGCGGGCGTTCCGCTCAATGCTGTCAGGATGGTTATACGCTGGGAACGCTGACGTCCCAGCATGATCAGGGCGTGCCCGGATGAATCGGCAGACCGGCTGAGTCCGCCGGCGATGGAACCGGCAATGCGCAGCATCTGGGATTCGAGGCCGGGATTGAGGCGCACGAACTGAACCAGGCTGGAAAGCGGCTGGCGCATGGCCACGGTGACCAGTTCCAGACGCAGGCCGTTGTCAGGGCCGGTCGAATCGTCCAGCCGCGGACCGGTGAAGAATTCGCCCATGAACCAGGCCCCATCGCCCCATGGCGTCAGTTGCGATTCGCGATGGATGTTTCTGACGATGGGCTGGCTGCCTGCAGGTGCGACAACATGGGCAGACTGGATGAAGCGCTGGAACGCCCAATCCACTTCCCGGTTGTCCGGGGTGTCGGTATCCAGGCAGAATTTCAGGCCGGATGAATGTGCAAGTTCCCTCGCACGCTGGCAGGTCTCGGCATCGGGTCGTTTCAGAATCCATACCAGATTGGGCTGAGCCAACTGTTCGAGTACATCGGAAAACACCACCTCGCGGCTGACCTGCACGAACAGCGGCTGCTCGCCGGTCAGGCCGTCCTGGGTCAGCGAATACAGGCCGGTCAGCAGCATGTCTTCGTTCATGTGGGCCAGTTCGCTCGGAAGCGACTCGGTCTTTTGGCCCCGCAACACCAGCTCGCGAGCGACGACATGGCCTTGATGGTCGAAAATGGGCTCGAAGGACAAAAAGCGATTACGCAGGTCTTCCTCGCGGACGGGACCCGTGGACTCTCCGCCAATGACCTGGGTCACCACGCCGGTTTCCAGGGATTGGGTATCGACACCGCCGCCCGCGGGACTGGTCTGGGATGCGCTCATGTGAGTTTTTTTGAGATTATTAGCCATTATCATGCCATTACAACGGACATACTGGAATTGGTCATGAGCCCTGCGGAACCCATTTGGCAGGTTTTTTCCGACCGTCAGTCGCTTGTCGAGGCGGCGGTGGCGCTGATTCGGCAGGCCGAGGCAGCCAGTGGCGACACTTTTTCGATCGCGCTGGCGGGCGGCCAGACGCCGCTAGCACTCTATCGACGGCTGGCCAGAGAGCACATGAACTGGGAAAAGTGGCGGGTGTATTTTGGCGACGAGCGCTGTCTGCCGCCGGATCATCCCGATCGCAATAGCTTGCAGGCACGGCTGGCGCTGCTGGATCATGTACCCATCACGCCCGAACACATTTTTACGCCACCCATGGAACTTGGCCCAGCGGGGGCAGCCTCACGCTACGGTGCGATGCTGGCCAATGCGGGTGAATTCGACCTTGTGCTGCTAGGTCTGGGTGAGGACGGCCATACGGCCAGCCTGTTTCCACAACATGACATGGGCGCCGGCCCGGATGCGCCGGATGTGCTGCCGGTTTTTGATGCGCCGAAACCGCCGGCCGAAAGGGTTACGCTTTCCACCAAACGCCTGTCGAACGCGAAGCAGGTGGTTTTTCTGGTGACGGGGGAATCAAAGCGCGAAGCCGTCAGGCGCTGGCGCAGCGGCGAGCCGATTCCTGCCGCGAGAATTTCAGCCAGGCAAGGCGTCATCATCCTTGCGGACAGTGCGGCATACCCGGATTGACAGGGTTTTGTAAACAAAGTAGGAGACGAAGCAATGAAGCAGAAAAAAATTCTTGCCGGGGTGGTTGCTGGTGGATTGATGGCCACTGCCTGGACTGCGCCG
>JACAED010000096.1 GCA_013389025.1 Hydrogenophilaceae bacterium | reverse complement strand
GCTCATTTCTTCAGCAACTCCCCAGATTGCGCCTCGTCCACATCCCAAGAGAAGGGCTCAATCAGCTTTGCCAGAAAATGGTGAAATATGCGGGTTAGCATAATGCGCCGTCTGCTTATGCGCGGCAGCCTCTTTTTCCGATCGATAAGCCTCATAGAAAAGAAGCGGGTGGGGTCTTCCGGGTCCTGTAACAGATCAAAGCGCAGGTTGCCGGGCTCCTGAATGGAAGCTTCGTGGTTAAGACGGCAGGCTTCGATAAAGGCGTCGAGGTATTCGGGCCTGACGCGGATGTGGACCAGGGTGGTATACATGCGATTCTCCTTCTTGCCTGATTCCGTTACAGAGAAAAAACAGCCCGTTTATTTCACGTAGTAAAGAAAGTTCTGGTATGGCCCCTCGGCCACTTTAAACCACTGAATCTCGGCATCGCGGAATTTCTTCCAGTGATCATATAGCGTTTTGAAAGCCGGATTCTTGCTGGCTTCTTCTTCATAAATCTCAAACGCAGTGCGGCGCGCGGCCAGCATCACGTCCTTGGGGTAGGCGTGCAGTTGCACGCCCTGTTGCACCAGCCGCATGAGTGCCGCCGGATTTTTGGCATCATATTCAGCCAGCATGCGCACGTTGGCTTCGGCGCAGGCAGCTTCCAGCGCGGCCTTGTAGGGGTCGGGCAACGCGTTCCATTTTTGCAGGTTGATGATGAAGGACAACTGCGGCCCGCCTTCCCACCAGCCCGGGTAGTAGTAATGCCGGGCGATACGCGCAAAACCGAGTTTTTCGTCATCGTACGGCCCCACCCACTCGGCGGCATCGAGCGCGCCGCGTTCCAGTGCGGGATAAATATCCGAACCCGGCAGGGTTTGCGGCACCCCGCCCAGCTTGGCAAGAATTTTCCCGCCAATGCCGGGAATGCGCATTTTCAGGCCGCGCAAATCCGACAAGGACTTGATCTCGCGCCGAAACCAGCCGCCCATCTGCACCCCGGTATTGCCGCCGGGAAACTGCACGACGTTGTAGCCTTTGTAGAAATCGCGCAGCAACTGCAAACCGCCACCCGCGTACATCCAGGCATTTTGCTGCCGGGCCGTCAGGCCGAAGGGCAGCGCGGTATCGAAGGCAAACGCCATGTTCTTGCCAACGTAGTAATACCCCGCCGTGTGGCCCGCCTCGATTGTGCCGGCCTGCACAGCATCGAGTACTTGCAACCCCGGCACAAGTTCGCCCGCCGGAAAGACGCGGATATTGAACTTGCCGCCCGTGATCTGCGCGACGCGCCTGGCCATGACCTCGCCCGCGCCAAAAATCGTGTCGAGACTTTTGGGAAAGCTGGAAGCCAGGCGCCAGCTGATGGCCGGCAGATCGGCGGCCCTGGCGGCAGTCAATGCGCCGCCCAACAACCCGGCACCCATACCCTTGATGAACGCTCTTCTGGACATATTCCTGCTCCCTGATGGATTACTCGGAAATTATACGGGGACAGGCCAATAAAAAAGGGCGGCTCGCGCCGCCCTTCTGCATTGTGGAAACCTGCTCACTCATGCCACTTTGGAATATTTCTCCTTCACCGCGCGCGCCTCGGCGGCTTCTTTCGCGCTGTACGCCTTGCCGCTCCACAGCATCGAATACGCAATTTCCTCGTTGCCGTTTTCGCACAGTTCGAGGACCTGTTTGAACAAGGGCTGGAAAGTCTCGCTCTGATGCGATTTTTCGTGGTCTGCAAAGGATTGCCAGAACGTGACGATCAGTGCTTCCTTGCCGGCGAGCGGGCTTTCCACTGCCTGGCCCACTGTCGAACCTTCATTCGATACCTGGCCGGAATTGAGCGCGACGAAACCGCCGACAAAGCCGGTATCGGAATGATAGGTTTTGACGTTTTCGCACAGATAGGCCACGCGCTCCTGCAAGTCGTCCACGCTGTATTCGGGTTTAAGAATGACTCGATTGATCGTCACGACGCCATCGACATTAAAACCAGGAATCAGTCCGCTCATGTTTGTGCTCCTTTCGAGAAAAATTCAAGATAAGAAATACTTATTTATTCATAAGCATTTCATTAATCGCTAATATATATACTTGACAAAATTAGTCAAGCTCTTTCGAGAATGAATATTCGGTTTACCCGATCCGTCAGGCCGTTCTTTGAAGCGGGCCTTGACTGGTAGAATCGCAGTTTTCGCTCATTTGTCAGGTCATTACCCATGTTTTCCCGCCAGAACACTCTCGCCACCGTCGATCCCGAAGTGTGGGCCGCCATCCAGTCGGAAACCCGCCGCCAGGAAGACCATATCGAACTGATTGCCTCGGAAAACTACACCAGCCCGGCGGTGATGGAAGCGCAGGGTTCGCAGCTCACCAACAAATACGCCGAGGGCTACCCGGGCCGCCGCTACTACGGCGGCTGCGAATACGTGGATATCGTCGAACAACTGGCCATCGACCGGGTAAAAGCCCTGTTTGGCGCAGAGGCCGCCAACGTGCAGCCCAATTCCGGCTCGCAGGCCAACCAGGCGGTGTTCATGGCCTTCTTGAAGCCCGGCGACACCATCATGGGCATGAGCCTTGCCGAAGGCGGCCACCTCACCCATGGCATGGCACTCAACATGAGCGGCAAGTGGTTCAATGTCGTCGCTTACGGTCTCAACGAAAAAGAAGAGATCGATTACGACGCGATGGAGAGGAAAGCACACGAGCACAAGCCCAAGCTCATCATCGCTGGTGCATCCGCCTACTCCCTGCGTATCGACTTCGCGCGCTTCGCCAAGGTGGCGAAAGACATCGGCGCCATTTTCATGGTGGACATGGCGCACTATGCCGGTCTGGTTGCAGCGGGCGTGTACCCGAACCCGGTACCGCACGCCGACGTGGTCACTTCCACCACGCACAAAACTCTGCGCGGCCCGCGCGGCGGCATCATCCTGATGAAAGCCGAGCACGAAAAAGCCATCAACAGCGCCATCTTCCCTGGTCTGCAGGGCGGCCCGCTCATGCATGTCATCGCCGGCAAGGCCGTGGCGTTCAAGGAAGCCGCCAGCAAGGAATTCAAGCACTATCAGGAACAAGTTGCCGCCAATGCATTGGTGATGTGCAAGGTATTGCAGGAACGCGGCCTGCGCATTGTTTCCGGACGCACCGAGTCACATGTGTTCCTGGTCGACCTGCAACCCAAGAATCTCACCGGCAAGGATGCCGAGGCGCTGCTGGGCCGCGCGCACATTACCGTCAACAAGAATGCTATCCCCAACGACCCACAAAAGCCCTTTGTCACCAGCGGCATCCGCATCGGCACGCCCGCCATGACCACGCGCGGCTTCAAGGAACTCGAAGCTGAACAGCTCGCCAACCTCATTGCCGACGTGCTCGATGCCCCCAACGACGAAGCCGTCATCAACCGCGTGAAGGGCGAAGTCGCCAAGCTGACGGCAAAGTTTCACGTTTACGGAAAGTAGTCGATGCGACGGCTTACACGCCTGAAAATCGTCGCGAGCGCAGGCAAGACGCGAAGCGCGACGGCGAGAAACCGGAGTGTATATGTGCATACATGAGGATTTCGAGGCGTCGCGCGACAAAGTATTGCCTGGCGCAGCAGATTTGCAGGTGCGTAAGTGAGATGTCCTTTTTGCGGTCACGCCGACACCCAAGTCGTCGACTCCCGCGTCAACGAAACCGGCGACACGATCCGCCGCCGGCGGCGCTGCCCGAATTGCGAAAAACGCTTCACCACATTCGAGACGGCGGATATCCGCCTGCCGCAAATCGTCAAGAGCAGCGGCTTCCGCGAGGAATTTTCCGAAAGCAAGCTGCGCGAAGGCTTTGGCCGTGCGTTGCACAAGCGCCCGGTTTCCACCGAGCTGGTGGACGAAGCCATCCAGCGCATACGCCAAAAGCTGCTGAGCCTGGGCGAACGCGAAATTCCCTCGCGTCAACTGGGCGAACTGGTCATGCAGGAATTGAAACGTCTGGACAAGGTGGCCTACATCCGGTTTGCCTCGGTCTACAGAAGCTTCCAGGACGCGGACGACTTCCGTGATGTGCTGAGGGATCTTGAAAAATCCCCGCCGCCCGGCGTGGATGATTTGTTCAAGTAAACCTGAAAACCTTTCAACGCAGAGGCGCGGAGACGCAGAGAAAATATCGAACAATATGTATGTAGGAGCACCCTTGGGTGCGACCTGACAGGGCAATATCGACGATTGATCGCAGGCAAGCCTGCTCCTACAGCATTCTTTTTGACTTTCCCTGCGCCTTAGAACCTTTGCGTTCAATATAAAATCTGGAAATGCCCTTCACCGCTGACGATCATGCCCACATGGCCCGCGCCCTGCGCCTGGCTGAGCGCGGGCTTTACTCGACCACGCCCAATCCCCGGGTCGGCTGTGTCATTGTCAAGAATGGACAAATCATTGGCGAAGGCTGGCATCAGAAAGCCGGCGAGCCACATGCGGAAATCAATGCCCTGATGCAGGCGGGCCCGGCTTCGCTGGGGTCAACCGTTTACGTGACGCTCGAACCCTGTTCGCACCACGGCCGCACGCCGCCCTGCGCGGATGCGCTGATCGGCGCGGGCGTGGCGAAAGTTATCGCCGCCATGCAGGACCCCAACCCCCATGTATCCGGCAGTGGCCTGGCACGGCTGAAAGCCGCAGGCATCACCGTCGAGCATGGCCTTCTGGCCCAACAGGCACACGACCTTAACGCTGGCTTCGTCAAGCGCATGGTGCTGGGCCATCCTTATGTTCGCATCAAGACCGCCTCGTCGCTGGACGGAAAAACCGCGCTGTCTTCCGGTGAGTCGAAATGGATTACCGGCGAGGCGGCGCGCGCCGACGTGCATCGGCTGCGCGCGCGTTCCTGCGCGATTCTGGCCGGCATCGGCACCGTACTGGCCGACAACCCGCAACTGAATGTGCGCGGACTTGAGACAAGCCGTCAGCCGGTGAAAGTGATCGTCGATTCCACCTTGCGCACCCCACCGGATGCGCGCGTCCTGCAAGGCGCGAAAACGCTCGTCGCCTGCACGGAACCGGATACAAAAAAAGCCGCCGCGCTGGAAGCGGCCGGCGCGGAGATTCTTTGCCTGCCAGGTGCGGACGGCAGGGTCAACCTGCACGCGCTGCTTTCGAGGCTTGCGCATAAAGGCGTCAACGAAGTCATGACCGAAGCCGGATCACGCCTGAATGGCGCCTTGCTCGCCGCCGGGCTGGTGGATGAATGGGTCCAGTATGTCGCGCCCTGTCTGCTGGGAAGCGCTGCGCGGCCGCTGTTCGACATACCCCAACCCGCCACGATGCCAGAGCGGTTGACTTGGAAACTGGCCGACCAGCGCATGTTTGGTTCTGACCTGCGCTTTGTCTGGCGCAAGGCATGACGTTCAAGGATCATTTCTCGACGCAGTCCGGCGACTACGCCGCTTTTCGCCCAACCTATCCCGATGCGCTGTTTGACTGGTTGTCCAGTCTGTGCCCGGAACATGAACTTGCCTGGGATTGCGCTACCGGCAACGGACAGGCTGCGGCTGGCTTGTCCAAACATTTCAAGGACGTCATCGCCACCGACGCCAGCGCGGAGCAGATTGCGCATGCAAGCGGACCTGACAATGTGACCTTTCAAGTAGCGCAGGCGGAATCCAGCGACCTGAAAAATGGCAGTGTGGACCTCATCACCGTCGCGCAGGCGGCGCACTGGTTTGATCTGCCGGCTTTTTACGCGGAAGTTCGCCGCGTGCTGAAGCCCAGGGGCGTGATTGCCTTGTGGGGTTATGGCCGCCTGGTATTGCCGGGCCGTCTCGACAAACCATTTGCGCACTTTTACGGCGACACACTCGGCCCGTACTGGCTACCCGAGCGCAGGCTGATCGATGAAGGCTATCGAAGCCTGGATTTTCCTTTCGATGAATTCCAGCCGCCTGATTTTTTCATCGAGGTGGAATGGAATCTGCCTCGCCTGCTGGCCTATCTTTCCACCTGGTCAGCCGTCAAACGCTATCAGACGGACAACGGCATCACCCCCCTTGGTGATCTGGAATCCCGTCTGAAAGAATCCTGGGGCGAACCATCCAGGCCACTGGCCCTCAAATGGCCTCTGTTTGTGCGTGCCGGCCTGCTAAAATAGAAGCCATCGCGCGTTCATTGCTCTTTAACCCATGTTCACCGGAATCATTCAGTCAGTCGGCAGAATTCACCACTACGAGGCACGCGGTGGCGATGCCCGCATGGTCATCGAGGGCGGCGGACTGGATTTCTCCGATGTGCGCATGGGCGATTCGATTGCCGTCAATGGCGTGTGCCTGACGGCCGTTGCACTGACACCATCAACTTTCACTGTCGACGTCTCCGCCGAAACCCTGCGCTGCACAGAAGGGTTCGTGCCCGGCGCCGAAGTCAACCTCGAAAAAGCCATGCGCCCCATCGACCGGCTGGGTGGCCATATCGTCTCGGGCCATGTCGATGGCGTGGGCACGGTGGCGCATTTCCAACCAGTTGGCGAGTCGCATCTGCTGGAAATCGACGCGCCCGCCAACCTGGCCCGCTATATCGCCGCCAAGGGCTCGATCACCGTGCAGGGCGTGTCCCTCACGGTCAATGCGGTCGAAGGCTCGCGTTTTTCCATCAATCTTATTCCACACACGCTGGCCATGACCACGCTCAAGCATCTCAAGCCCGGCAGCCGCGTCAACCTGGAAATTGACATGGTCGCGCGCTATGTCGAACGTTTGACCCAATTCATGAACATCGTCGATAAAGATTAACCATGCTTGCTCCCATCACCGAAATCATCTCCGAATTGAAAGCCGGCCGCATGGTCGTGCTGGTGGACGAGGAAGACCGCGAAAACGAGGGCGATCTGGTCATGGCCGCCGAGCATGTCACGCCGGAAGCCATCAATTTCATGGCCAAATACGGCCGCGGCCTGATCTGCCTGACGCTCACCGACACCCGTTGCCGCCAGCTTGGGCTAAAGCAGATGGTGATCGACAACCAGACGCCGCACGGCACGGCCTTCACGGTCTCGATCGAGGCGGCGGAAGGCGTGACCACCGGCATCTCTACGCAGGATCGCGCCGTCACTATCAAGGCCGCGGTAAAGAAGGACGCCAAGCCCAGCGACATCATCCAGCCGGGGCATATCTTCCCATTGCGGGCGCAACCGGGCGGGGTGCTCGTTCGCGCCGGACATACCGAGGCAGGGTGCGATCTGGCGCAGCTTGCCGGGCTCGAACCGGCCGCCGTCATCTGTGAGATTCTCAAGGACGACGGCACCATGGCGCGGCTGCCGGACCTGATTCCCTTCGCGCAGGAACATGGCCTGAAAATCGGTGCCATTGCCGACCTGATCCACTACCGCAGCCAGAACGAAAGCCTGGTCGAACGCGTGGCTGACCGTCTGATTCAAACCGTGTATGGCGCATTCCGACTCATCGCCTACCGCGAAACCACGAGCCGCGAAACCCATCTTGCACTGGTCAAGGGCGAAATCCATGCCGACCGCGAAACCCTGGTGCGCGTGCATGAGCCCTTGAGCGTGATGGATTTTCTCGATGTCACCGGCGGCGGGCACTCCTGGCCCATCATGGGTGCGATGGAGCGCATCGCCGAATCGCAATCCGGCGTGCTGGTTTTGTTGCACCGGCACGAAACCGCCGACGCGCTGTTCCATCGCATCCATCCGCCGGCACAATCGACAACGCCGCACAAGGTCGATTTGCGCGACTACGGCATTGGCGCGCAAATCCTGCGCGACATTGGCGTGGGCAAAATGAAGCTCTTGGCCAGCCCGCGCAAAATGCCCGCGATGGATGGCTTAGATCTCGAGGTCACGGGCTATCTGGAAAACCGCTGAAAGGAAACATCATGGGAAACAACATCACTGAATTTTCCGAGCTCGACCCGGCTTACAATGGCCAGGGCATGAAGATCGGCATCGTCATGAGCCGCTTCAACAAGGACATCTGCGACGGCCTGCTGTCTGCCTGCGAACAGGAGCTGTTGCGGCTGGGGGTAGCAACAAGCGATATCCTCGTCGTCAACATTCCGGGCGCGCTGGAACATCCCCTGACATTGCTCAAAATGGCGCAAAGCGGCAAGTTCGATGCACTCATCGCCATCGGCGCCATCGTCCGCGGCGAAACCTACCATTTCGAAATCGTCGCCAATGAATCGGCTCGCGGCATCACTGACGTGCAACTCGATACCGGGGTTCCCATCGCCAATGCCATCCTCACTGTGGAAAACGACGACCAGGGCTACGCGCGCATGACGGCAAAGGGCACGGATGCGGCACGTGTCGCTGTGGAAATGGCCAATTTGATCAAGCGCTTATGAGCCCCGCCGCCAAGGCTGCTGCCCCCAAGCTTGGCTCGCGCAGCCTGTCGCGTGAATTTGCCCTGCGTGCGCTGTATGCCCACACGCTGGGCGGGCAGGATGTCGTCGATGTCGCTGCGCATGTGCGTGAGGATGCCGATTTTGCCAAGGCCAATGCGGCCTATTTCGAGACCCTGTTTCATGCCGTATTGAAGGAAGCGCCCGACCTCGAAGTCAAACTTGCGCCGCATCTTGATCGTGAAATATGCGAGTTATCTCCCATCGAGCGCGGCATTCTGCTCATCGGCGCGCATGAAATCGTCAACTGCCCCGATGTGCCCTATCGCGTCGCCATCAATGAAGCCGTCGAACTGGCCAAGAAATACGGCGGCACCGATGGCCATAAGTACGTCAACGGCGTACTGGACAAGCTGGCCAGGCAGATGCGGCCGGATGAATTTCAAGCCAGACAATCCTGAAAACTCAATTGAACCACAGAGGCACAGAGAACACAGAGCAAAAACAAGGCACTGCACAGTTACGCCGGATCACCCAAAAGGTGATAAGCCACCGCCCAGCAAGGCGTTGATTCATCGACTTTCTCTGTGACGCTGTGTCTCTGTGGTGAGGTTTTTAGGATAATTCAAAAAAGAGGATGCTCAGGGCACAAAGAAAAATCATTCTTGCTCTTCGCACCCCCAGGCCCTCCTTGCTAATTGCTTTTAAATGCCCGGCGAATTCGATCTCATCGCAAAATATTTCAGCCGCCCAACCCCCCATGCGGTGCTCGGCGTGGGCGACGATTGCGCGCTGATCAAGCCAACACCGGACATGGAACTCGCCATTTCCACCGACATGCTGATCGCCGGCCGGCATTTCATGCCTTCCGACGGCCCCGGCACCATTGGCCACAAGGCCATGGCAGTCAATTTGTCAGATCTCGCCGCCATGGGGGCGAGGCCCCGCTATGCCCTGCTGTCGATTGCATTGCCGGAAGCGGATGAGAAATTCCTGCAGGGTTTCGCGGGCGGTTTCTTCGGGCTCGCTCAAAAACACGGCGTGGAAGTCATTGGCGGCGACACCACGCGTGGCGGACTGCTCACTATCAGTGTAACCATCATCGGCGAGGTGCCGCCCGGCCAGGCTTTGAGGCGCGACGCCGCGCAAGCCGGCGATGACATCTGGGTGTCCGGCACGCTGGGCGATGCCGCCGCGGCACTGGCGCATCATCAGGGTAAGCTGCGTCTGGAAACCGGTCAGGCCGTGCAATGTTTTCCCCGCCTCTTCGTGCCGTCACCGCGTATCGAGCTGGGGTTGGCCTTGCGCCGCATCGCGCATGCCTGCATCGATGTGTCGGATGGCTTTGCGGCCGATCTTGGCCACATTCTCGAACGCTCCTACGTGGGCGCGGACGTATGGTTTGAACAACTGCCCTTATCCGATGCGCTTTTACCCCTGCGCGACAATCCAGCGGTGCAGGACTGCGTGCTGGCCGGAGGCGACGATTACGAGCTGGTCTTTACCGCGCCTGTTGATAAGCGCGAGCAAATTGAATCAATCGGCAAAAAGCTGGATTTGCGCCTGACACGAGCAGGGCAGGTCACCCCCCTCTCCCTCGAGGGGAGAGGGGTGAAGGGAGAGGGCGAGGCCGCAGACAAGGCCATGCGAATTCTGCACCACGGCCAACCCATGCTGCTTGACCGTTCCGGCTTTGACCACTTTGGCCCATGAAACCAGACTGGAAATTTGCCATCTCCCACCCCGCGCACTTCATTGCGCTCGGATTCGGCTCTGGCCTCGCGCCCAAGGCACCGGGCACCATTGGTTCGCTTGCCGCTCTGCCCCTGTTCTGGCTGATCGCCCAGGCAATCGACAACGCCGCATTGCTTGCTGCCTTCCTCACCTTCAGCTTTCTTGCAGGCATCTGGGCTTGCGCCATCACCGGCAAAAATCTGGGCGTGGCCGATCACGGCGGCATCGTCTGGGATGAAATCGTGGCCATGTGGCTCATCCTGGCGGTGGTTCCATTTGGTTGGGCCGAGTGGCTGGCGGCTTTTGCCCTGTTCCGTTTTTTCGATATTCTGAAGCCTTGGCCGATCCGGCAACTGGATGCCCGCCTCAAAAATGGACTAGGCGTGATGCTGGATGATGTGCTGGCCGCGATTTACGCACTGGCAATTTTCAAGGCACTGCAATGGCTCGCGTAAGCGATGAAGCGCTCTATCAACTTGCCGAACAGTTGGGCAGGCTGCTGAAAGCCAAGGGCATGATGCTGGTTACGGCAGAATCCTGCACCGGCGGCTGGACGGCTGAACGCATCACCGCCGTGCCGGGTTCGTCCGCCTGGTTCGATCGCGGTTTCATTACCTATACCAACCAGTCCAAACAGGACATGCTAGATGTCTCTGCTGCTACTTTGGAACAATATGGCGCGGTTTCGGAAGAAACCGTGCTAGAAATGGCGGTAGGCGCACTCAAACATAGCCGCGCTCAGGCCTCACTTTCCATCTCCGGCATTGCCGGCCCGGGTGGCGGCACGCCGAAAAAACCTGTCGGCACGGTCTGCATTGGCTGGTGCCTTGAAGGCATGGCGCCTGTCTCCACCACGTGCCGCCTTTCTGGCGACCGCGAGGAAATCCGCTCCCGAGCCGTTGCATCCGCGCTGCGCGGGTTGATCGAGTTGCTGTCCTGAACAAAACTATTGCCGTTCAAACACCCATGATGCAAACGGCTCGATCTCCTCGCGGTTGAGCAGCATCAAGGGGTAGGCATCGGGGTTCTTTGTTCCCGCCAGTGAAGTATCGACATTGAGTCGCTGCAACACATAACCAATCAATGCTCGTCTGGCTTCGATCTCAATGACCCCGTTGACCGCGCCGTAATCGATCAGCAGGTTTTCCCGTTTTTTCGCGCTCAAGAGGCGATGGGGCCCGAGTTTCAATGGCAGGGTTTCCACCCAGTCTTCGTCATACTCCACACTCGACACAGCGTATTCGTCCAGACATTCGGCTTCAATAAAACGCGACAACACAAAATCCCGGAAATCACAGGTTGCCTCACTATACGCCCGCACGTGCCAGCGGTTTCCGGTATCCACCAGGGTATGCGGCTCCAGAATGCGTTGATCCTGACTGTCGCGGCCAGAAAGTGAGCGGTAGCTTACTTTCAGCTTCTTCTGACCACGCATGGCGCGGGTAATTTGCGCCAGAACCTGGCGACCGGGCAATCGCGAAGGCAAGGGCAGCGATTCCAGCGCCAAGCCGTATATCCGCGTATCGCCGTACGGCCCGCCCATGGTGGCCAGATTGGCGGCCAGAACCGGCAGCACGGCTGCCGGTTCAAGATTGGCAAATGCCGGGCTGAAATGTCCTGTCGGCACGAAGCCAAACACGGCCTGGCTGTATATCAAGTTGCCCGGCGCCAGCTCGTTGTACAGTTTGATGTCCTTGGTCGCCGCCGGATCGGACATGCCAAACGCACGAGCCAAGTCACTTCTAGTTACCACGCCCGCATACCAGCTCATGATCTCGATGAACTTCAGCCGCTGCAAGGTGGCCCATTTCAAATCAAGCATCATTTTTTCTTTTGGAATCATCACGTTCTCCGGCCTGACTCATTATAGGTCAACCCATCAGATCACACATATTTACTTTATATTATTTATATACATAATAATTTTTATTGACATAGCGAAATATATCACCTAGAGTTCAATCATTCCCAATCCACCGAAGGAGACTCGCATGGCAGCTACCGCAATCGCTGAAGACAAAATGAAGGCGCTTTCCGCCGCGCTTTCACAGATTGAAAAGCAATTCGGCAAAGGCTCGGTGATGCGTTTAGGGGACCACGATGTCGCGCGCGACATCCGGGCTGTCTCGACTGGCTCGCTGGGCCTCGACATTGCATTGGGGATCGGCGGCCTGCCGCGTGGCCGGGTCATCGAAATCTACGGCCCGGAATCCTCCGGCAAGACCACGCTGACCTTACAGGTCATCGCCGAAATGCAGAAAACCGGCGGCACGGCGGCTTTCATCGACGCCGAACACGCGCTCGACCCGGTCTATGCCAAGAAGCTGGGCGTGGACATTGATGAGCTGATCGTCTCGCAGCCCGATACTGGCGAACAGGCGCTCGAAATCGTCGACACGCTGGTGCGC
>JACAED010000017.1 GCA_013389025.1 Hydrogenophilaceae bacterium | reverse complement strand
TGTCCTGAATCCGCCAGTCTGCTCATTTCTTCAGCAACTCCCCAGATTGCGCCTCGTCCACATCCCAAGAGAAGGGCTCAATCAGCTTTGCCAGAAAATGGTGAAATATGCGGGTTAGCACCTAATCACCCGCCTCATCCATGCCCAGCTCCTGAATCTTTCTGGTCAGGGTATTGCGCCCCCATCCGAGCAGGTGAGCTGCCTCGATGCGTTTGCCGCCAGTATGCTTGAGCGCAATCTTTATCAGTGCCTTTTCGAAATCAGGCACCAGCTCATTCAGAATGGACGTCTCGCCCCGGGCAAGCTTGACATCTGCCTGACGAGCCAGGCAATCCACCCAGTTGTCGTTTTCGACTGGCTTGTCCGCGCCCAGAAGATCAGGCGGCAGGTCACTGGTCTCAATAATCTGGCCTGGGGCCATGACAGTCAGGTAATGACAAATGTTTTCCATTTGCCTGACATTGCCAGTCCAGGGCAAACCGCTCATGAGCTTGAGCGCGGCATCGGAAAGCTTTTTCGATTCCACGCCCAGCTCACGTGCGCTCTTTTGCAGAAAGTGTTTTGCCAGCAGCGGAATATCCTCGCGCCTTTCCCGTAGAGCGGGCAGGCGTAGCCGGATGACATTCAGGCGATGATAGAGGTCTTCGCGGAACAGGCCTTCCTTGACGCGCGACTCCAGGTCCTGGTGCGTGGCTGCAATGACGCGCACATTCACCTTGATTGGCGAATGGCCGCCAACCCGGTAAAACTGGCCGTCCGCCAGCATACGCAGCAGACGTGTTTGCAACTCGGCCGGCATGTCACCGATTTCATCGAGGAACAGCGTGCCGCCATCGGCCTGTTCGAAGCGGCCACGCCGTTGAGCCGCAGCACCGGTGAACGCGCCACGCTCATGGCCAAACAGCTCGGATTCCAGCAAGTCCCTTGGAATTGCAGCGGTATTGAGCGCGATGAAGGGCCCGGAGGCCCGGCTGCTGTGCCGGTGCAGGGCACGCGCCACCAGTTCCTTGCCGGTTCCGGATTCGCCGGTAATCAGAACCGTGGCATTCGATTGTGAAAGTCGACCAATGGCGCGAAACACTTCCTGCATGGCAGGCGCTTGGCCAAGAATTTCCGGAACCCTGGCCATTTCATCATCTTCGGATTCGGTTTCCCGACTTTCTGCCAGCGCGCGGCGAACCAGATCAACGGCAGCGTCGACGTCAAACGGTTTTGATAGATATTCGAAGGCGCCCCCCTGAAACGCCGCAACCGCCGAGTCAAGGTCCGAGTAGGCGGTCATGATGATGACCGGTACCTTGGGCAGCTTTTCCTTGATGAGCTGCAGAAACTCCAGCCCGGATGGACCGGGCATGTTGATGTCGGAAATGACCGCAGCCGGCCTTGATTTTTCCAGGCGCGTGAGCGCCTCACTGGCCGATCCGAACACTTCGCAGGCGATGCCTTCGCGCTCCAGCGCCTTTTCAAGCACCCAGCGGATGGAACGATCGTCATCAATAATCCAGACTGAATTCATAGTGCCTTAAACCGGAAAATAAATTGAAAAATTGGTGTAGCCTGGAACGGAATCAAACTCGATCACGCCATGGTTTTGCGCCACCAGTGTCTGTGCAAGTGGCAAGCCAAGACCGCTGCCGCCTTCACGGCCGCTGACCAGCGGGAAAAAGACGTGGTCCTTGAGCGATTCGGGAATGCCAGGTCCGTTGTCGACAATGTCCAGACGCAATGCCAAGCGATGGCGCTTGTTCCCCAGCGTAACCTGGCGCGCCACCCGCGTCCTGAAGATCAGTTCGCCTTCACCCTTCATGGCCTGAACGGCATTGCGCGCAATATTAAGCACAGCCTGAATGAGCTGCTCGGAATCCGCTTTCAATTCCGGCAGGCTCACATCGTAATCGCGCACAATGCGGATACCGCGCGGCGTTTCCGCCAACAGCAGACTGCGCACCCGCTCCAGAACCTCATGAATATTCACCCTGGACAGCGTTGGCAGCCGATGTGGCGTCAACAGCCGTTCCATCAAGGATTGAAGACGGTCGGCTTCCTTGATGATGACCTGGGTATACTCGCGCAGGCTTTCCCGCGGAAGCTCACGTTCAAGAAGTTGCGCAGCGCCCCGGATGCCCCCCAACGGGTTTTTTATTTCATGGGCCAGGTTCCTGAGAAGTTCACGGCTGGCCTCCTGCTGGGCACGAATGTTTTCCTGCCTGGCGATCCTCAGGCGCTGGTCGGCGGTGCGAAGTTCAATAACCGTTTCGCCAGGGTCATCATGCACGTTTACCGTGCACGATACTCTTACAGGTGGATGTCCATTGACCTGAATCGCGATGTCGTATTCCGTTACTGTTTCTCGAGACTTAAGCGCTGTCGTAAAAGCCGACCTGAACTCCGGGCTGTTCTCAAAAACTGTCTCGAAGGCCTGTCCGACAAGCAATGCACCGGATATTCCTATCAAGGATTCAGCCGAAGAATTCAGATAATCGATGCGACTTTCAGCATTGACCAGCAGCACGCCGGTAGCCAGCAAATCATACGCAGCAAAGTGGGAAGACGGGACCATGCCCTAACCTAGCACCGAATGTGCCAGCAGGCAAAACTAGCGGGATGTGCTGATTTCTTTCTGAATGGCCGCGATATTGCGCTCGTGATTTTCCACGGCATCGCGCAACCGCTTGACGCGGGATTGATATCCGGGATCGGAACTGCGCTCACCCGGCATGGGCCGCTCGGCCAATGCAAGCTGCCGCTTGGCTTCATCCAGATTGCGCCGTTCGGTGGACAATTCCTCTTCCAGCACGGTACGCCGTAAATCATCCCTGCGCTTTTGGGTGCCCGAGTCGATTCGTGGAAAATCAATCGGACCGGGGGTCGACACCCTCTTGCCTTCACCGCTTGTGCCACGCGAGATGGTTCGCGGACCACTTGGCAAACCATATACCTTTTCAGCGCGTTGCCCTTTGCGGGCCACGTCGGTAAATGTGACCTGGCCGTTTTCATCGATGTACTTGTAGATTTCCGCTTGTACGGGCAACGCAGTGACACCCGACAGGAGGAGAGGAATCATGAATCGTTTCATGGAACAAAGTTTACCCGAGACGGGTTTTTATCGGCGCAAACATGTCCTGCCTTGAACTTGCCAATTGCCATGGGGCAATAAAAAAGGCGGCAAATGCCGCCTTTTCCATTCTGCAATAACTGCTTACAGGGAGTAGTACATCGCGAATTCCACTGGATGGGTAGTCATGCGGAACTTGGTGACTTCCTCCATCTTCAGTCCGATATAGGCATCGATCATGTCGTTGGAGAACACGCCACCGCGGGTCAGGAATTCGCGGTCCTTGTCCAGATGCTCCAGCGCCATTTCCAAGCTGTGGCAGACCTTGGGGATCTTGGCATCCTCTTCCGGCGGCAGGTCGTACAGATCCTTGTCGGCGGGATCGCCGGGGTGGATCTTGTTCTGGATGCCGTCCAGGCCCGCCATCATCAGGGCGGAGAAAGCCAGATAGGGATTGGCAGTCGGATCGGGGAAACGGGTCTCGATACGGCGCGCCTTTTCGCTGGCCGCGATCGGAATGCGGATGGAAGCAGAACGGTTGCGGGCGGAATAGGCCAGCATCACCGGCGCTTCAAAACCCGGGACCAGGCGCTTGTAAGAGTTGGTTGACGGGTTGGTGATGGCATTCAGTGCCTTGGCATGCTTGATCACGCCGCCGATGTAGTACAGGCACAGCTCGGACAGGCCTGCATAGCCATTGCCCGCGAACAGGTTCTTGCCATCTTTCCACAGCGACTGATGCACGTGCATGCCGGAACCGTTGTCACCGACAATGGGCTTGGGCATGAAAGTGGCAGTTTTTCCATAGGCATGCGCCACGTTCTGCACCACGTATTTCAGGGTTTGGGTCCAGTCGGCGCGACGGGTCAGGGTATTGAACAGGGTACCGATCTCGCACTGGCCGGCGGTTGCCACCTCGTGATGGAACACCTCGACCGGGATGCCAATTTCTTCCAGCGCCATAACCATGGCAGCCCGGATATCCTGCAGGCTATCGACTGGCGGCACGGGGAAATAACCACCCTTGATGCCAGGGCGGTGGCCGGTGTTGCGGTCTTCGAATTTCTCGGCGGAAGACCAAGCAGCTTCTTCGGATTCGATCTTGACCGAGCAGCCGGACATGTCGTCATGCCAGGTCACGGAATCGAAAATGAAAAATTCGGGCTCGGGACCAAAATAGGCGGTGTCCGCAATACCCGTCGATTTCAGGTAGGCTTCGGCACGACGCGCAACGGAACGCGGATCGCGGTCATAGCCCTTGCCGTCCGATGGTTCGATGACATCGCAGGTCAGCACCAGGGTGGCCTCGTCAAAGAACGGGTCCATGAAAGCGGTATCCGGATCGGCTTTCAAGAGCATGTCGGAAGCCTGAATGCCTTTCCAGCCTGCAATCGACGATCCATCAAAGGGGTGGCCGTTTTCAAACCAATCGGCATTAACGATGCGCGCAGGAATGGAAACATGCTGCTCCTTGCCGCGGGTGTCGGTAAAACGCAGATCAACGAACCGGGCTTCGTTGTCCTTGATCATCTTCAGTACATCGGCGACCGCCATGGTAGTGCTCTCCTCAATTCAAAAATGAGTCAGTGAAAAATATTTCGACGGCGGGGTTACTGCAGAAACCATGCCATCAATAAAATTGAAAACGTCCATTGTGCCACAAGGCCTCTCAATGTTGCCAAACACCCATATTGCACTCTTCTGGTGCGTCAGGCTTTAATTGCGCACATTTATAGTGCGTTTTGCGAGTTGTACTGGGTGACATATACTCGGAATGTCTCTACAAACAGCGAGAACAAGCATGGGACGCCTGACAGAAATCCTTACTTCAGCCCAACAGCGTGCCAAGAAAGCCCAGTTGCCGTACGAAGGCGCACTCACGCCGGTCGAAGCGGCGGAAGTTTTGCAACTGGCTCCGGGTTCACGCCTGATCGATGTTCGAAGCCGGGCAGAGCTGGATCTGGTTGGCAAGATTCCAGGGGCTGTCGAAGTGGAGTGGATGACTTATCCGGGCTGGCATCCCAACCCGCATTTTCTGACCCAGCTCAAGCAGCAGGTCGATCCGGAGGCGCTTGCTCTCTTCATTTGCCGCAACGGACAGCGATCTCATAGAGCAGCCGAGGCGGCTACGCTGAACGGTTACCGTGACTGCTATAACGTCCTGGAAGGGTTCGAGGGCGATCTGGACAAACAGTCCCATCAGCGCGGCAGCTTGGGGGGATGGAAAAAAAGCGGATTGCCCTGGTCGCAGAGCTGAATATGCAGCCCGGAAGTGCCTGATAAAATTAGGCTCATGACCAGCCATTACGCCGTCTTTGGCAATCCCGTCTCGCACTCCAAATCGCCACTGATTCACGCAGAATTTGCCAGACAAACCAGTCAGGACATGGATTACCGGGCCATCCTCGCGCCCCTGGATGCCTTCGTCGAAACCGTGGCTGCCTTCCGTGCCAGCGGCGGCATGGGTGCGAATGTCACCGTGCCGTTCAAGCATCAGGCTTACCAGCTTGCAACGCGCCACACGGATCGAGCGCGCGCGGCCAGGGCGGTCAACACGCTCAAGTTTGAAGATGACGGCAGCGTCCTGGGCGACAACACCGATGGGGCGGGCCTGGTGCGGGACATCACACAAAACCTGGCATGTCCCGTCGCGGGGAAACGTATGCTGCTGCTGGGCGCGGGCGGCGCAGCCTCAGGCGTCGTGCTGCCACTGATACTGTGCTCGCCAGCAGAAATCGTCATAGCGAACCGCACGCGTGAAAAGGCGATTCTGCTGGCCGATGATTTCAAACAACACGGGAAAATCAGCGGTTGCGGGTTTGATGAAATAAGTGGCAATTTCGATGTCGTCATCAATGCCACTTCCGCCAGTCTCAAGGGAGAACTTCTGCCCCTGCCCGATACCCTTTTCAACTCCGGCGCGCTGGCCTATGACATGATGTACGGCAGGGAAGACACGCCCTTCATGGCATGGGCACGAACCCACGGGGCCACGCATGTTTCCGATGGTCTGGGCATGCTGGTTGAACAGGCGGCTGAGAGTTTTTTTCTTTGGCGCGGCGTTCGCCCCTCCACCCTTCCGGTCATCGAGCTGCTTCGGGCCGCCAGATGAAAACAGTCTTGCAGGGAATCTGGCGCGCCCTGCTGATATTGCTTGGATTGTGTCTGGTCTGGCAGCTCTGGATATTCGCCCATGTGCTCTGGTGGACAGACCATAACCCTTCTTCGAGTGCTTTCATGCAGGCTGGCTTGGCCCGCATCCAGGAGAAAAACAGCGATGCCGAACTCCGCCACAAATGGGTGCCCTACGAAAACATTTCCATACACCTGAAACGCGCCATCGTCGCGGCAGAAGACAGCAAATTCCTCAATCACGAAGGTTTCGATATCGAAGGCATTCAAACCGCCGTCAAGAAAAACATCAAGAAGGGCAAACTCGTGGCAGGCGGTTCCACCATCAGCCAGCAACTGGCGAAAAACCTGTTTTTGTCCGCCGACAAGAGTTTCGTTCGCAAGGGTCAGGAAGCAATCATTACTTTGATGGTCGAATCCACCTGGAGCAAGCGGCGGATTCTGGAGGTTTATCTCAACATCATCGAGTGGGGGGACGGCATCTATGGCGCCGAAGCCGCCTCTCGCCGCTATTTCAGAAAATCCGCTGCCGGCCTCACTGCCGGACAAGCGGCCGCACTCGCCGCCATGGTACCCAACCCGCGCTGGTATGAAGACAACCGCGCTTCGCGAAAGTACAAACGGCGCGTCGCCACCATCGCGGCACGCATGCGTTACGCGCAGGTGCCGAAATAATCCGCGCACCCCTGTCATGCCGCGCTAAAATCCCGCCAAGCTGAAAATTGGCGCCATGACTGAAGAATTCGAAACTCCGCACCAGAACCAGGATAGCCTGGAGGAGCACCTGCATCAGGTGCAGCTTCTGCTCGCCAAGCAGAAGCTGGTGGAGGATCTCGTCCATCGTCAGGGCGGACCGCGACAGGATCTGGTCGAGTCCATCGTGCACAAACAGAATATCGCCGAGCTGCAAAAGAAACTCGACGATTTGCATCCGGCGGACGTCGCCTACATCCTCGAATCCCTGCCGCTCAATGAGCGTCTGCTGGTGTGGGAGCTTGTCAAGGCCGAGCGAGACGGCGAAATCCTTCTGGAAGTATCGGATGCCGTCAGGGAATCGCTCATTTCGAGCATGGACAATGCCGAACTGCTGGCCGCCGCGGAAACCCTGGACACCGACGAGATCGCTGATCTTGCACCCGATTTGCCGCAGGATGTCATTCAGGAACTGCTGACTTCACTGGATGCGCAGAAACGTGCGAGGTTACAGTCCGCCCTCGCATTCCCAGAGGATCAGGTCGGGGCGCTGATGGATTTCGACATGGTCACCATCCGTGCCGACGTCACGCTGGAAGTGGCGCTGAGGTATCTTCGCCGGCTGGGCGAACTACCTGATCAGCTGGACAAGCTGTTCGTCATCGAACGAGACGATCACCTCATAGGCGTGTTGCCGCTGAAGCGCCTGTTGACCTCCGACCCGGAAGCGACTGTGGCAGCCGTCATGGTGGAAGATTACGTCAGTTTCCATCCGGATGACGATGCCCACGAAGCGGCGCAGGCGTTTGAGCGCTACGACCTGGTGATGGCGCCGGTAATCGATGTGCGGCACCGCCTGATCGGGCGGCTGACCGTAGATGCCGTGGTCGATTACATCCGCAAAAGCGCGGAATCGGACATGCTGTCGATGGCGGGCCTGAAGGAAGAAGAGGACCTTTTTTCCACAGTCTGGAAGGCCGCACGCAATCGCTGGATGTGGCTGGCCATCAACCTGATGACCGCATTCATCGCCTCGCGCGTCATCGGTATTTTCGAGGGCAGCATCGAGAAGCTGGCAGCCTTGGCCGCCTTGATGCCCATCATCGCCGGCATCGGCGGCAACTCGGGCAACCAGACAACGGCCTTGATCATACGCGGACTGGCGCTGGGTCAGATCACGCCATCCAACGCGCGACGGCTGTTATTCAAGGAACTCGGGGTTGCGGTACTGAACGGCATCGTCTGGGGACTGGCCGTTGGCGTGTTTGCATGGATGCTGTACCAGAATCTGGCCCTGGGCGGCGTCATGGCGCTGGCGATGCTGCTGAACATGATCGTGGCGGCACTGGCGGGAATACTGATTCCGTTAACCATGGAGCGCATGAACCGCGACCCGGCGCTGGGTTCATCCGTATTGCTGACCGCCACGACGGACAGCATGGGTTTCTTCATCTTTCTCGGCCTGGCCACGGTGTTTCTGCTCTGATGCAGGATTCAAAAAAGCCCGCTTTCGATCAAGTCGGCATGATCAAACCGCATGTCAGCGGTAAAGCGCTTTATCTCAGGTTGCTGGGATATGCGCGGCCGCACTGGAAAATCCTGCTGGTCGCCATCATTGCCAACGCCATTACCGCATCGCTTGAACCTGTTCTGCCTGCCCTGTTCAAGCAGATGCTGGATGAAGGTTTCGTGGCGAAAAACCAGGCCTGGCTGATCTGGATGCCGGCGGGCATCATCGCCCTGCTCGTCCTGCGCGGGCTTTCCAGTTTCGCGGCAAGTTATTCAATCAACTGGATCGACACCCGGCTGGTGCAGGATCTGCGCGAAGCCATGCACAAAAAACTGCTGACCCTGCCCGTCAGTTATTTCGACAATGTCAGCACCAGCCAGCTCACCGCGCATGTCGCATTCAACGTCATGCATGTCATGCGCGCAACCACCACCGGCCTGACCGCGCTAACCAAGGACGCGCTGACCATCGTCGCGCTCCTGGGTTATCTTTTTTGGACAAACTGGCAGCTGACACTGATCATTTTCATCACCTTTCCGCCGATCGTTTTTATCGTCATCAAGGTTGGCAAGCGTTTGAGGACGATCTCGCATGCTGCCCAGAACAATGTCGGCATGCTGACCGAATCGCTGACGGAGTCGCTTTCCGCCCACCGGGTGGTGCGGATCTTCGATGCTCAACCTTATGAGATAGCCCGCTTCCACGAGCGGGCGGACAAGGCACGCAAACTTGAAATGAAACGGGTCGTTACGCTTGGTGCCAATACGCCGTTTGTGGAAATTCTCGCCTCCATTCCGCTTGCAATCATTTTTTTCATTGCCATGCGGCAGGCTGTCAATGACCAGACCACAGTGGGCGGATTCGTCTCCTTTTTCATTGCCATGATGCTCCTGTTCCCGCCCATCAAGCGGTTGACCACCCTGAATGATGTCTTGCAGCGCGGCCTTGCTTCCGCGGAAGTCGTATTTGAAATTCTCGACGAAACGCCCGAGGCCGATCCAGGCACGCACGTGGCGAAAAGACTGAGCGGCGACATTCGATTCGAACGGGTGGCCTTGTCTTACCCAGGCAAGCAGCAACCCGCACTGCTGGATATTGATCTCCATATTCAGCCAGGAGAGACCCTGGCTCTGGTAGGCGGCTCCGGCGCGGGGAAAACCAGCCTGGTGGGATTACTGCCGCGTTTTTACACACCCGGCAAAGGCCGTGTCCTGTTCGATGGCCAACCCGCCGAGGAGTACACGCTGGCGAGCCTGCGCGCCAACATTGCCAGCGTGTCACAGGAAATCGTGCTGTTCAATGACACGTTAAGGTCAAACATCGCCTATGGCGCGAGACGTGATGCATCTGATTCCGAAATCCGCAAGGCAGCAGAGGCTGCGCACGCCTGGGAGTTCATCAGCAAGTTGCCCGAAGGGCTGGATACACTGGTGGGTGAAAACGGCATCAAGCTCTCGGGCGGCCAGCGCCAGCGCATCGCCATCGCCCGCGCGCTATTGAAAAACGCACCCATACTCATTCTGGACGAAGCGACCTCTGCGCTGGACACCGAATCGGAACGCCATGTGCAAGCGGCACTGGAAAATCTCATGCAGGGCCGCACCACTCTCATCATTGCACACCGGTTATCGACCGTTGAGAAAGCCGATCGCATCGTGGTCATGGAGCAAGGCCGCATCGTCGAAATTGGCAGGCATGACGAATTGCTGGCCAGCAACGGCCGCTATGCCCAGCTCTACCGCATGCAGTTTCATACGCCGAATGAATGATTTGCCATCCCCGCCGCGATCGCTGATTTCTGCGGCGGGCCGCGCCATCGGCGATTTCGACATGATCCGCAATGGCGACAGGATTTTGCTGGGGCTTTCCGGCGGCAAGGATTCTTTGTCACTCCTACATGTGCTGCTGCATCTGCAAAAAAGGGCACCCATCAAATTCGAATTGGCGGCCTGTACCGTCGATCCACAATCCGACCAGTTTGACCCCTCACCGCTCAAGCCCTATATGGAAAGCGTGGGCATCCCCTATCATTACGAATCACAGCCCATCGTCGCCGAGGCTCAGAAAACCCTGACCCGGGATACCGATTCCTTCTGTGCCTATTGCTCAAGAATGCGGCGCGGCATTCTGTATCGTGTCGCGCGCGAGAACGGCTACAACGTGCTGGCACTGGCTCAGCACCTGGATGATTTGGCCGAGACGCTCATGCTGTCGATGTTTTTTGGCGGCAAACTCAGGACCATGCAGGCGCATTACCTCATCGACGCGGGCGATCTGCGCGTCATCCGTCCTTTTGTTTACGTGCGTGAACGGCAGACCCGCGCGTTTGCCGAAGCCGCCAGGCTGCCAGTGATTTTTGAAAACTGCCCCGCCTGCTTCGCCAAGCCGCAACAGCGCTATGCCATGAAACTGATGCTGGCCGAGCAGGAAAAACTCCACCCCAAACTCTTTGCCAGCCTGCTCACCGCCATGAAACCGCTGATGGGCGTGCCCCCACAGTGAGCGGGCAGTTTCGGTGCAGGCTCATGTCGGCACAGCCGACGTGAAGGCCGAAGGCCGGCCGTAGCCAAAACTGCCCCGCCTGCTTTGCCAAGCCTCAACAACGCTATGCCATGAAATTGATGCTGGCCGAGCAGGAAAAACTCCACCCCAAACTCTTCGCCAGCCTGCTGACTGCCATGAAGCCGCAAATGGGCATTCCCCCGGATCGCTGATCGACCAAGCCCGTTAACCCGAGTAAAATGCTCGGGTTTAATTGTTTGCCCATCAAAAAATGCCCGTCAATAATCCACACCTCAAACCCTTTATCCCGCCCCAGCGCGTTCTCATGGGCCCTGGCCCTTCTGATGTGCCGCAACGTATCCTCGATGCCATGCAGCGGCCCACCATTGGCCATCTCGATCCTGCCTTCCAGGACATGATGGAGCAAATCAAAAGCCTGCTGCGCTATGCCTTCCAGACAGAGAACCCGCTGACTTTTCCAGTTTCCGCGCCCGGCTCAGCTGGCATGGAAATGTGTTTCGTCAATTTGGTCGAACCCGGTGACAAGGTCATCGCCTGCATCAATGGTGTATTTGGCGGCCGCATGCTCGAAAACGTTAAGCGCACCGGCGGCGTGCCGGTGGTGGTGGGGGACGAATGGGGCAAGCCCGTGACGGTATCCAAGGTCGAACAGGCCTTCAGGGACAATCCGGACGCAAAGGTATTG
The DNA here is from genome assembly GCA_013389025.1 of Hydrogenophilaceae bacterium. Classification (GTDB taxonomy): domain Bacteria; phylum Pseudomonadota; class Gammaproteobacteria; order Burkholderiales; family Thiobacillaceae; genus UBA6918. The sequence continues at coordinate 50,658 of JACAED010000017.1, read as the reverse complement.
GCTTTCGTTCACGCCGAAACCTCGACCGGCGCGCAAAGCGATGCCAAATCGCTCGCCGCGCTTGCGCAAAAAAACGGCGTGCTCACCATCATGGATTGCGTGACATCACTGGGCGGCACGCCGGTACTGATCGACGAGTGGGGTATCGATGCCGCCTATTCCGGCAGCCAGAAATGCCTGTCCTGCACGCCGGGACTCTCCCCCGTGACGTTCTCCGAACGCGCCATCGAAAAGGTGAAGGCGCGCAAGACGCCGGTGCAAAGCTGGTTTCTGGATCTGAATCTGGTGCTTGGTTACTGGCAATCCGCGGGCAAGCGCACCTACCATCACACCGCGCCGATCAATCCTTTATATGGCCTGCATGAAGCGCTGGTCATTCTGTCTGAAGAAGGGTTGGAAAACGCGTGGGCGCGCCACCGCGCCATGCACGAGAAACTCAAGGCCGGGCTGAAAGACATGGGGCTGGAATTCGTGGTGGAAGAAAGCGCCCGCCTGCCACAATTGAACTCAATCTGGATTCCTGATGGCGTGGAGGATGCCAGCGCACGCAGCACCTTGCTTACTGAATTCAATCTGGAAATTGGCGCGGGGCTGGGTGCCCTGGCCGGCAAGGTCTGGCGCATCGGCCTGATGGGCCATTCTGCCCGGCAGGAAAATATCGACTTCTGCCTGAAAGCGCTGCGCCAGGTTTTACAGGCCTAGCCGCTTCCAGATCTCGAGCGAGAGTTCGGCCTGGTTGAGCGTGTAGAAATGCAGGCCAGGCGCGCCACCGGCCAGGAGTCTGCGGCACATATCCGTCACCACATCGAGGCCAAAGGCGCGGATGGACTCGCTATCGTCGCCATAACCTTCCATGCGCTTGCGGATCCAGCGCGGAATGTCTGCGCCACAGGCGTCGGAAAAGCGTGCCAGTTGAGAAAAATTGCCGATTGGCATGATGCCCGGCACGATCGGAATACTCACGCCCAGCGCATGCACTTCATCGACAAACCGGAAGTAGGCATCGGCATTGAAAAAATACTGGGTAATCGCCGAATCCGCCCCTGCCCTGACCTTGCCGGCAAAGTTTTTCAGATCATCCTGGGCATTTTTCGCCTGTGGGTGAATCTCCGGATAGGCGGCCACTTCAATATGGAAAGTGTTGCCGGTTTCCGACCGGATAAACTCAACCAGTTCGCCGGCGTAGCGCAATTCACCCGGCTCGGCCATGCCGGAAGGGAGATCGCCGCGCAGCGCGACTATCCTGCGGATTCCGTGTTGCTTGTAGGTTTGCAGGATGGCGCGGATATCCTCACGCGTCGCACCAATACAGGACAGATGCGGCGCGGCCTCATAACCCTGCTGCTGGATTTCGAGCACGGTTTCCAACGTGCGGTCGCGGGTCGAACCGCCCGCACCAAACGTCACCGAAAAAAATTTGGGCTTTAGCGCCGCGAGCTTTTCCCGCGTGGCACGAAGCTTCTCCATGCCCTCGGGTGTTTTGGGCGGAAAGAATTCAAAGCTGTAGGTTGGGGTCGCCATGATTCAATCCTTCTTGCCCGGAATGAAAATCGACAGCCCCCATGCAATCAGGCCATAGAGGATCGAGCCGAACAAAGCAGGGATAAACCCGCTCACCTCAAAGCCTGGCAGCAGCGCGCCCGCCAGCCAAAACAGCGAGGCATTGAGCACCAGATAAGACAGCCCCAGCGTCAGGATGGTCAACGGCAATGTCAGCAGCGCCAGAACCGGGCGGACCAGGGTGTTGATCAAGCCCAGGACGAGCGCGGCAATCAGTGCGGACTGGATGCCCGAGACCTGAATCGAAGGCAGCACATACGTCACTGCCAGCAGTGCCAGGGCGTTGAGCCCCCACAACAGCAAAAGCCGCATCAGCGTTCTCCTGGAAAGAATGGCTCAGTAACGATAATGCGCTGGCTTGTAAGGGCCTTCCTTGGGCACACCGATATAGGCAGCCTGCTGGTCGGTCAGTTCGGTCAACTGGGCGTTGAGTTTTTTCAGTTGCAAACGCGCAACCTTCTCGTCCAGATGCTTGGGTAGGGTATACACGCCTACCGGGTAGTCGGCCGTGCGGGTATAAAGCTCGATCTGCGCGATGGTCTGGTTGGCGAAGCTGGAACTCATCACATAGGACGGATGGCCGGTGGCGCAGCCAAGGTTCACCAAGCGGCCCTTGGCGAGAAGAATGATGCGCTTGCCGTCGGGAAAGATGACATGATCGACCTGCGGCTTGATCTCTTCCCACTGGTATTTCTCGATCGAGGCGACGTCGATTTCATTATCAAAATGACCGATGTTGCAGACGATGGCCTGATCTTTCATCCTCAGCATGTGATCGTGCGTGATGACGTGGTAGTTGCCGGTGGCGGTAAAGAAAATATCGGCCTTATCAGCGGCGTAATCCATGGTCACCACGCGGTAGCCTTCCATCGCCGCCTGAAGCGCGCAGATCGGGTCGATCTCGGTGACCCACACCTGGGCAGACAGCGCGCGCAGCGCCTGGGCGGAACCCTTGCCGACATCGCCGTAACCGCACACCACAGCGATCTTGCCGGCGACCATCACGTCAGTGGCGCGCTTGATGCCGTCCACCAGCGACTCGCGGCAACCGTAGAGATTGTCGAACTTGGACTTGGTAACCGAGTCGTTGACATTGATGCCGGGAAACTTCAATTCGCCGCGCTCGTGCATTTGGTACAACCGGTGCACACCCGTGGTCGTCTCCTCGGTCACGCCCTTGATGTGGACAATGCGCGTTGAGTACCAGGTTGGGTCTGTCGCCAGCTTGGCTTTGATCGCCGCGAACAAAACGGTTTCTTCCTCGCTGGTCGGGTTGGCCAGTATGGAAATGTCCTTTTCCGCACGTGTGCCCAGATGCAGTAAAAGCGTGGCATCGCCGCCATCGTCGAGGATCATGTTGGAATAACCGCCATCCGGCCATTCAAAAATCCGGTGGGTGTAGTCCCAGTATTCCTTGAGCGTTTCGCCTTTGACCGCAAACACCGGGATGCCCTCTTTGGCGATGGCCGCCGCGGCATGGTCCTGTGTGGAAAAAATGTTGCACGACGCCCAGCGCACCTCTGCGCCCAGCGCCGTGAGCGTCTCGATCAGCACGGCGGTCTGGATGGTCATGTGCAGCGAGCCGGTGATGCGGGCGCCCTTCAAAGGTTGGGATTTCGCGAATTCCTCGCGGATGGCCATGAGACCAGGCATTTCGGTCTCGGCGATTTTGATCTCCTTGCGGCCCCAGTCGGCCAGGCCAAGGTCGGCAACGACAAAGTCGTGATTGGAAGTAGCATTGAGTATGGCGTTCATCACGCCCTCCTTTCTGTCAGAAAATACACAAAAAAGCGAGACGTGAGCGCCGTTGTATCAAGGATGCAAAGATCCCTTTCCGAGCCTGACACGCCGAATCAAACAGCGTGTTGCAACGCTCCTCGGAAACCCGCCCGCAGCATACAACCGGGCGGGAAGTATGTAAATCAGCTAGCTGCCTTGCCCTTGACCGGCTTGACGCCTTCCAGCATCTTGAAAATGGTTTTGGAAGATCCATTGAACAAGCGCTTGAAGCTTTTGGAGAGACAACGGCGCTCCAGGGTATTGCGGCGGGTGCGTTTACGTTCAGCCATGATGATTCCCTTGATTCAAAATTAAGTGCATGAATTCTATCAGATTCCTGCCGCTTCCCGAAGCATGGCAGCCTTGTCCGTTGCCTCCCATGTAAATTCCGGCTCGTCGCGACCAAAGTGGCCATAGGAAGCCGTGCGGGTATAAATCGGACGCAGCAGGTCGAGCATCTGGATGATGCCCTTGGGCCGCAGGTCAAAGTGCTTGTCGATGAGCTCCACCAGCTTGTGTTCGCTGACCTTGCCGGTGCCATAGGTTTCGACCATCAAAGAAGTCGGCTTGGCCACGCCAATCGCATAGCTGACCTGCACCAGGCATTTTTCCGCCAGGCCGGCGGCAACGATGTTCTTGGCCACATAACGACAGGCATACGCAGCCGAACGATCGACCTTGGACGGATCCTTGCCCGAGAACGCGCCGCCGCCGTGCGGGGCCGCGCCACCGTAGGTGTCGACGATGATCTTGCGGCCGGTGAGACCGGCGTCGCCCATCGGGCCGCCTACGACAAAACGTCCAGTCGGGTTGACCAGATAGCGTGTGTCGGCCTTGAGCATGTCTTTCGGCAACACGGGCTTGATGATTTCCTCGATCACCGCCTCGGTAAGCTGGGCGTGAGAAATTTCCGGATGATGCTGGGTAGACAGCACCACCGTGTCGATGTGCTGCGGCCTGCCCTCGACATAGCGCACCGACACCTGGGATTTGGCATCGGGCCGCAGCCAGGGCAGCCGGCCATCCTTGCGCAGCTCTGATTGCCGTTGCACCAGCCGGTGCGACAAATAAATGGGCAAGGGCATCAGCTGGGGCGTTTCATTGCAGGCGTAGCCAAACATCAGGCCCTGGTCGCCCGCGCCTTGGTCAAGGAACAGGCCCTCGCCTTCATTCACGCCCTGTGCGATGTCCTGCGACTGCTTGCCGATGGCCGTCATCACGGCACAGGTCTGGTAATCGAAGCCGACTTCGGAACTGTCGTAACCAATGCGCTTGATGGTGTCGCGCGCGACCTGACTGTAATTCACCGTGGCATCGGTGGTGATTTCGCCCGCCACCACGCAAAGACCCGTGGTCAGCAAGGTTTCGCACGCCACGCGCGAGTGTTTGTCCTGGGTTAGAATTGCATCCAGAATGGCGTCCGAAATCTGATCGGCCATCTTGTCCGGATGGCCTTCGGAAACCGACTCGGAAGTGAAAATATACTCTTTCATGAAAGCTCCAAAATTCCCCCCGTCAACTTGCGTTACCTGTCCTGGGGGCTTTCGGAGCGGCGACGCTTTAGCTGTATTTGTATCCCGCCCGCAAGTTGTCTCGATTAACGCGGCGGCTAGGCGGATTTTCAACCCCAACCCTCATTATCGTCAAGTCGGATGATTCTTTCGGTGCTCCGGCTCTTTTCCCTGTTACCACTGCCGCTACTGCACACACTAGGCATCGTGCTGGGCTGGCTGATCTGGCTATGGCCAGGCCGCCATCAGCAGCGGGTGCGGGAAAACCTGGCGCAGAGCGGACTGATTCAGTCGCACCCTGGTTTGCTGCGCAAAGTGATACAGGAAACCGGCAAGGGTTTGCTTGAAATTGCCGCGGTCTGGCTGCGTCCGCACGAGAATGTCGTCAAACTGGTGCGGGAAACACCCGGCTGGGAACATTTCGAAGCCGCGATGAAGGCCGGCAAAGGTGTAGTGGTGATCGCGCCGCATATCGGCTGTTGGGAAATCATCAATCTGTACCTGGCTTTTCGCCAGCCTTTTACTGCCATGTACAAACCTTCCCGCAAAGCCGCCGTCGACAGACTCATGCGCCAGGGCCGTGAGCGTGGACAGGCCAAGCTGGTGCCAACCGACCTGTCCGGCGTCAAGGCGCTGCTGGGTGCATTGAAGCGTGGCGAAGCCATCGGTGTACTGCCCGATCAGGTCGCCACGAAAGGCGATGGCGTGTGGGCGCCCTTCTTCGGCCGTTGGGCCTACACGCCAACCATGACCGTGCGGCTGATTCATTCAACCGGCGCGACGCCGCTGATGGTCTATGCCGAGCGGCTTTCGTGGGGACGCGGATTCAGGATTCATTTCGACCCGCTGGAGGCGCCGCTACCCAAAGACCGCGCCGAGGCCGCCGCCGCGCTGAACAGGGAAGTGGAACGCGTCGCCAGCAAGCTGCCCGCGCAATACATGTGGAGCTACGCACGCTACAAGCAGCCCGGTGGCGCAGAAGCGCCACCCAAGACTGAACCGGAGCAGGACGAGCCGCCACCCGGCACCCCACCCGCATGAGCGAATTTTTCAGCCGCCTTGGATTCGGTTTTTTGTGGCTGTTTCACTGGTTACCGCTGTGTGTGCAGGCGGCAGTCGGGAATTTCGTTGGCTGGCTGGCCTACCATCTTGCCAGACGACGCAAGCACGTCGCACAGCGCAATCTCGAATTATGTTTTCCCGAGAAAAACGCTTCCGAAATTCAAACGTTGCTGAAAAGAAATCTCCAGGCCAGCACCCGCGCCGCCCTGGAGCACGGCCTGCTGGTGTGGGCAAGCGAAGCGCGGATAAAAAAGCTCGTTCGATTCGAGGATGAAGCGCATCTCGATGCGCATCAAGGGAAGCCGTTGATCCTGATGGCGCCGCATTTCGTCGGGCTGGACATGGGCGGTGTGCGGATGACGGCCCACACGCGCATTGCCTCCATGTACAGCCTTGCACGCAGCGCGGTCGTAAACCGTCACTTGTTGCATGCGCGCAGCCGCTTCAACCAGACCCTGCTCGTCTCCAAGCACGAAGGTATCCGACCGGTAATCGGCGCGATTCGCTCGGGTCTGCCGTTTTACTACCTGCCCGATCAGGACGCAGGCAGAAGCGAATCGATCTTCGTGCCTTTTTTCGGTATCCAGACTGCCACCGTGCCGGCCCTGTCACGCCTTGCCAGAGTAACCGGCGCCAAGGTCGTTCCCGCCATCACCCGCCAGCTTCCGGGCGGGCGTGGTTATGTGATGAAATTCTATCCCGAGTGGGAGAACTTTCCGAGTGGCGATATCGAAGCCGACACACGGCGCATGAATGCGTTCATCGAAGACCGCATCCGCGAAATGCCGGAACAGTATTTATGGGCGCACCGTCGTTTCAAAACACGGCCCGAGGGCGAGCCCAGCCTGTATGACTGAGTTTTCTGTTAGGCCACTCGAGGCGAATGAAATCGATTCGCTATGCGAACTGGCGCATGAAATCTGGCATGCGCACTACCCAGGCATCATCGGCAAGGCACAAATCGACTACATGCTGGCCCAGCGTTATTCAGCTGAAAACATACGCGCCAGCCTCGTAAGAAGTTGCTGGCTGGCCGCGTGGCACGGCCAAACAATGATCGGTTTCGCACAGGCTTTCGCCGACGAATCGCCTTCCATCTGGAAGCTGGACAAGCTGTACGTGCGCCCCGATCATCAACGCAAGGGGGTGGGGCGAGCCCTGCTTGGGCGGGTGACGCAACAGGCTCATAACGTGGGTGCGGCCCGTCTGATTTTGCGCGTCAACAAACGCAATACGATTGCCCTTGCCGCCTATGCAAAATACGGTTTCAGGATTTATGGCCAGGATGTGCTCGATATCGGTAATGGCTTCGTCATGGATGATTACCTGCTGGAAATGGACTTGCTCCCCTGAAGCGATTTCGGTTCGCTGTATGGCACGGGTTTAGGTAGACTTCTGGGCATGAAACTGCATTTCACCAAAATGCACGGCGCGGGCAATGATTTCGTCGTCATTGACGGGATCAGCCAGGCCGTGAATTTGTCCGCCAGCCAGATTCGCGGCATTGCCGACCGGCATTTTGGCGTGGGCTGCGATCAGCTTTTGCTGGTCGAAAAGCCGCACAATCCGCAAGCCGATTTCCGCTACCGTATTTTCAACGCCGATGGCGGCGAAGTCGAACAGTGCGGCAATGGCGCGCGCTGCTTCGTGCGTTTTGTCGTCGACAAGAAGCTCACCAAAAAAACATACATCACCGTCGAAACCCAAAGCGGACTGATCCAGCCGCGGCTGGAAGCCGATGGGCGCGTGACCGTCAACATGGGTGCGCCGCGCTTCGATCCGGCCGATATTCCTTTCGACGCCCCGGCCCGTGCCACGACTTACGAACTGGATGTCATGGGCACACCGGTTACCATCAGCGCGCTGTCGATGGGTAATCCGCATGCGGTGCAGATCGTCGAAAATGTGGATACCGCACCAGTCGCCACGCAGGGACCGCTGATCGAGCACCACCCGCGCTTTCCCGCCCGGGTCAACGCGGGTTTCATGCAGATCATCGACCGCCGCCACATCAAGCTCCGGGTTTACGAGCGTGGCGCGGGCGAAACCCTGTCCTGCGGCACTGGCGCCTGCGCCGCAGCCGTCTCAGGCATGATGCGCGGCCTGCTGGATACACCCGTCAATGTCGAAACCCGCGGCGGTGTTTTGACCATAGAATGGCAGGGCGAAGGCGAGCCTGTCATGATGACCGGCCCGGCAGCCACTGTTTTTGAAGGCATTATGGAGATTGAATGAACGACCCCGTCGATGCAAACCTGATTGCTGCTTATCTTTCCGCCCATCCGGATTTTTTCAACCAGTTCCCCGAGCTGCTCACCACTTTGAGCATTACCCATCCGCACGGCACGCATGCGATATCGATCACCGAGCGTCAGGTTTTGTCCATGCGCGACAAGGTGCATTTGCTGGAAGGCAAGCTGGCCGAGCTCATCCGCTTTGGCGAGGAAAACGACAGCATTTCCGAAAAAATGCACAAGCTTTCACTGGACATCATTTCCGCGCGTGACATCAATGAACTGCTGGCCGTGCTCGCCTTGCATCTGCGCGAGGGGTTTGCCGTGCCGCATCACGTCGTCCGTATCTGGAACACGCCGGAACAACCTGTCAGTGACGGATTGAAACAGGAAATCGACAATCTGATGCACCCAAGCTGCGGCGCCTTAAGGATTGAAGAGGCATACTCCTGGTTTGGCGAGGCGGCGGCCCATCTGAAATCCTTTGCCGCCGTCCCCCTGCGTGGCCAGCACACCGTTGGCCTGCTGGTGCTGGGCTCGGAAGACCCCAAACGTTTTTACCCGGAAATGGGCACGCTGTACCTGGAACGTCTGGGACAACTCATCGGTGCAGCGTTGACGCGCATGGCATGACAGAAGCCGTCGAGCATTACCTGGCCCATCTTGCTGTTGAGCGCCGGCTGTCGCCGCTTACGGTCGAAAACTACCGGCGTGACCTGGCCAGCCTGCAGGAGCAGGCGCAGGATACGCCCCTGCAACGCCTCGAGGGCCCGCAAATCCGCCATTTCATTGCCCGCCTGCACAGCCAGGGCTTGTCATCCAGAAGCCTTGCCCGCCGGCTGTCCGCATGGCGCGGGTTTTACCGCTTTGCCTGCAAACGGCTCGGGTTTCCACGCAACCCCTGCACTGACCTGCGGCCGCCTAAATCCCGCCGCGCCTTGCCAGAAGCCCTTTCACCCGATAATTGCACGCAATTGCTCGATCTGGCACCCAAGGACGACCTGGAAATACGCGACAAGGCCATGTTTGAGCTGTTTTATTCGGCTGGCCTGCGGCTGGCCGAGCTGGTCAATCTTGATGTGATGTCGCTTGATCTCGCTTCGGGCGATGCCACCGTCACCGGCAAGGGCAGCAAGACGCGGCTCGTGCCGGTTGGCAATAAAGCACGAATGGCATTGAACGAATGGCTGACGGCACGGGGGCAAATCGCCAAAGGCGATGAAAAGGCTGTGTTCGTCAATCGCCAAGGCGGCCGTCTTTCGGCGCGCCAGGTGCAACTGCGGTTGAACCGCTGGGCCCGAAAAGCGGGCCTGCCAGTGCATGTCCACCCGCATATGCTGCGTCACTCTTTTGCCACGCACGTACTGCAATCTTCTGGCGATCTGCGTGCCGTGCAGGAAATGCTGGGTCACGCCAACATCAGTACCACGCAGGTCTATACCCATCTGGATTACCAGCATCTGGCCAGGGTCTACGACACGGCGCACCCGCGCGCCAAGCGGCAAAAATGATGCAACCCCCCGTACTTCTTCCCGTCACGCTCCTTACCGGCTTTCTGGGCAGCGGCAAGACCACACTGCTCAATCAGCTCATTCGCCATTTACCACGCACCGCCGTGGTGATGAACGAATTCGGTGACGTCAGCCTTGACCATGACCTGCTGGAAAAGATGGAAGGGCCGATGGCCGTGCTCTCGGGCGGCTGTGTCTGCTGCACGGTTTCCGGTTCGCTGTCACCCACGCTGAAAAATCTCTTCATGGCCCGTAAGCGTGGCGATATTCCCGGGTTCGAGCGCGTGGTGATCGAAACCACGGGCATTGCCGACCCGGCGCCCATCCTCGACACCGTGCTCAACGATCCCTGGGTGCGCGCGCGGTTTCGCATGGATGGCGTCGTCACCACGGTGGACGCCTTGCTTGGGGACGTTCAGTTGGACAGTTATTTCGAGGCCGTCAAGCAGGCTGCCGTGGCAGACCGCCTTATCCTCACCAAAACCGATCTGGCGAAGCCTGATACGGTTGCTGCATTGCGGCAACGGCTGGGCGAGCTCAATCCGGCCGCCGAACAGATCACCGCCATCAGGGGCGAGATGGATTTCGGCCGGATTCTCGATCTGGGGCTTTTCAACACCCGCGACAAGACCCCGGATGTGCAAAAGTGGCTGAACGAGCAGCGTTACAAACCGGTTGGCCAGACCAGGCTCGGCCAGGTCAAGCCACAATCCGGCAGCCATGACAGCCGCATCCGGTCGTTTTCAGTCATCATCGATGAGCCCATTCCACTGACCGGTCTGGCGGGCGCGCTCGAAATGCTGGTTGGATTCCGATCCGGGCACCTCTTGCGCTTCAAGGCTATCGTCAATATTGCCGGAACAGACAAACCCACCGTTTTGCATGGTGTGCAGCATGTCCTCTATACGGAGGCCGAACTTGAAAAATGGCCCAGTGACGACCACCGCAGCCGCTTCGTATTCATCGTCCGTGACCTGGAACCGGAATTCGTCCATCGGGTCCTGTCGGATTTTACAAATACCGCTTCCGGCAGGCCATCACCCGAAATCACTCAAACCGCAGTATGATTAACTTGCAAACCAGTACGAATTAGCCCAATCCAGACCAGAGAACATGGCAATTCCGTTTTTCCGCAAGGACCGAAACAAACCCGAAAAGGTGGTCCCCCAATCAACAGGGGACGGGCCGCCTTCAAAAGGTCTGACGACCTTCGGCTCAGCCATTCCTGACAATCACGGCATCGTGGTCGAGGAAGTCGGTGGCACGCCCGAAACCGCACTGGATGAAGCAGCCATGCTGTACGCCAGCAACCAGCTCGAAAATGCCGAACAGACACTGCATTCCCTGCTTGCCGGAAACGAGCCACGCGCCTGGCACATGCTCTTCGACCTTTATCGTCTGACTGGCCGCGACAAGGAGTTCGAACAACTCGCGGAGGATTACGCCCTCAAGTTTGAAACTTCACCCCCCAACCTTGGCAAAAATCAGAATGCTTCCTCCACCGTGGCCAAGGCTGGCAAGACCTTGAGCTTCGATTCCAAACTGGATGCCGCATCAGGAGGCAGGTTGAAGGACGAACTGACTGCCGCCAAAAAGGGAGACATCCTGTTGCTGGACTTGTCGCGTATTACCGTACTCGAAGCTGCAGGTGCCGCCCATCTGGCGGAGGGCCTGACCGGCGCGAAAAAATCCAAGGCAACACTGCAGATCAGCGGTGTCTCGCAGCTTGCAGAAAACCTTAAAGGCAAGCTCAACAGCGACCGCGGCACCAGTGCCTGGTGGCTGCTTCTGATGGCCATGTACCAACTGCTGGGCAAGCAAAACGAATTCGAAGACCTTGCTGTCGATTATGCCGTGCATTTCGAAGTGTCCCCGCCTTCCTGGGAAAATGTCAGAACAGCCCAGGAAGTTGCCGCCCCGGAAACTCCCCAGGCCAGCTCCAACGATGCTTTCAAGCTGAAGGGCGTCATTTCCGAAACCAGCCAGAACCAGATCGCAGCGCTGATTCAATTTGCTCAATCAAGGCAAGAGGTTGCAGTGGATTGCTCTGAAGTGACCCGGGTGGATTATGCCTATATCGGCAGTCTGATCAGCCATCTGATGCAACTGCTCGGAAGCGGCAAGTCCATTGTTTTGCAAGGACAAAACGCACTCATCAATGAGTTGTTTCGTGCCATGGGGATTGACCAGCTCGCAAGATTAGAGCCGGCCAAACTCGTGTAACGCCTGCTGTTTTTAACTCGTGGACCATGCCCTCATCGCCCAAGCCGCCATTGCAGCCGCTGTCGCGTGGGGAAGCGGGCTGCGCCTGTACCTGGTGCTGTTCGTTCTCGGCATGCTGGGACGATTTGCCGGGTTTGACTTGCCGGACGCGCTGGCCTGGCTGTCTCATTCCGTCAGTCTGGGCGTAACCGGCCTGCTGAGCCTGACCGAATTTTTTGCCGACAAGATTCCCTGGCTGGACAGTGTGTGGGATGCGCTGCACAGTTTTCTGCGCATTCCGGCCGGTGCGGCGCTGGCGGCCAGCCTGTTCCCGGAACTCGGGGGCGCCGGAATGACCACCCTGGTAGCCTTGCTCGGCGGCGGGGTCGCTGCCAGCGCGCAATTGACCAAGTCTGGCAGCCGGGCCGTCATCAACACCTCACCCGAGCCTATCTAGAATGTGGCCGCCTCAGTGACGGAAGAGGTCATGCTGGGGGCAGGGCTGTGGACGGCATTCAACCATCCGGTAATCTTTCTGGCCCTGCTGGCGGTCTTCATTGTGCTGACGATTTTTCTGGCAGCCTTTTTCATCCGCACAATCCGTCGCATGTTTCTCTCGCGCAACACGCCCACTACATGAAATATCTTCAAATAATCGTTTTCGCCATGCTGGCCATGCCCGCATTCTCCGGTGTTTACAAATGGACTGACACGCAAGGTCGCACGCATTACAGCGACGCGCCCCCGCCCGCTGCCAAAACCACGCAGCTCAAGTTGCAAAGCTATTCCGGCCCCGTCAAGGTCAGCCAGGCAATGGGCACGGACCGTGGCGTAACGCTTTACACCACCGAATGGTGCGGCGTCTGCAAACACGCCAAGGCATTCATGAAGGACAACAATGTGCCCTTCAGTGAATGGGATGTGGAGAAGACGGAATACGGCGAGGCCAGATTCCGCCAGATGGGTGGGCGCAACGTGCCCTTGATCACGATAGGATCGCAAAAAATGATGGGCTTTGAGGCAAACCGTTTCATGCAGCTCTGGCAAGCCAGCCAGGGAAAGCCTTGAAAAGCGAAGCATCGCCCGCAGTTACTTTTTCTGAATCAGAAAATCATCATGGATCAATATCACGGCACCACCATCCTGTCCGTCCGCCGCGGCAATGAAGTCGCACTGGGCGGCGACGGCCAGGTCACGCTGGGCAACATCGTCATCAAATCCACCGCGCGCAAAATCCGCAGGCTATACCAGGACAAGGTGCTGGCTGGATTCGCTGGCGCCACGGCCGATGCGTTCACCTTGTTTGAGCGCTTCGAAGCCAAGCTGGAAAAGCACCAGGGGCACCTGGTTCGCGCGGCGGTCGATCTGACCAAGGACTGGCGCACCGACCGGGTGCTGCGCCGGCTAGAAGCCATGCTTGCCGTTGCCGACAAAACCAGCACGTTGATTCTGACCGGCAACGGCGACGTTCTGGAACCCGAGCAGGGCATTGCCGCCATCGGCTCGGGCGGGGCCTATGCCCAGGCTGCAGCTTCGGCGCTGCTCAATCACAGTGCGTTGTCCGCCCGCGACATCGTCGCCGAAAGCCTCAAGATTGCAGGGCAGATTTGCATCTACACCAACCAGAACCATCTTATTGAAACTTTGGATTGAATACAGCGACGCAAAGACGCAGAGTTTTTTCTGGTTATTCCTCGCGCTTTAGCGTTGATAGGTTTTTATGACACAGTTCACCCCCCAGGAAATCGTCCACGAACTCGACAAGCACATCGTCGGCCAGCAGGATGCCAAGAAAGCCGTTGCCATCGCACTGCGCAACCGCTGGCGCCGCTCGCGCGTGGAGGAGCCTTTGCGCCGCGAAATCACGCCCAAGAACATTCTCATGATTGGCCCCACCGGCGTAGGCAAGACTGAAATCGCCCGCAGGCTGGCGCGGCTGGCCAATGCGCCCTTCATCAAGGTCGAGGCCACCAAATTCACCGAGGTTGGCTATGTCGGCAAGGATGTGGATTCCATCATCCGCGACCTGATGGAAATCGCCATCAAACAGATCCGCGAGCGCGAAATGGCAAAAATGCAGATACGCGCGCAGGATGCCGCCGAAGAGCGCGTTCTGAACGCGCTGCTGCCCCCGCCGCGCCAAGGCGGTTTTGGTTTTGATGCGGAACCCGCCAAGCCGGAGGATTCCGCCACGCGGCAGAAATTCCGCAAGATGCTGCGCGAGGGCCAACTGGATGACAAGGAAATCGAGATCGATCTCGCCCAACCTGCGGCCTCGATGCAAATCTTCACGCCACCGGGCATGGAAGACCTGTCGCAGCAATTGCAGGGCATGTTCCAGGGCCTGGGTGGCGGCCGCACCCGCACGCGCAAATTGAAAGTGAAGGAAGCCCTCAGACTGGCTACGGAAGAAGAAGCCGCCGCACTGGTCAATGAAGAGGAAACCAAGCTGGCCGCCATCGAATCCGTGGAACAGAACGGTATTGTTTTTCTGGATGAAGTGGACAAGATTGCCGCGCGCGAGGGTACGAGCGGCGCCGACGTCTCGCGCCAGGGTGTGCAGCGGGACCTGCTGCCGCTGGTGGAGGGCACCACTGTCTCGACCAAGTATGGCATGGTCAAGACCGACCACATCCTGTTTATTGCCAGCGGCGCGTTTCATCTGTCGCGCCCTTCCGACCTCATCCCGGAATTGCAGGGCCGGCTGCCGATTCGCGTCGAACTGCAATCACTGTCCGTCGAGGATTTCGAACGCATCCTTACCAGCACCGACGCATGTCTCACCCGTCAGTACCAGGCCTTGCTGGAAACCGAGGGCGTCAAGCTGGAATTCACGCCGGACGGCATCCGCCGCATTGCCGAAATCGCCCATCAGGTCAACGAAAAAACCGAGAATATCGGCGCGAGGCGCCTGCACACCGTCATGGAACGCCTGCTTGAAGAAGTGTCCTTCACTGCGGCAAAACTGGAAGGTCAGACCGTGAGAATCGATTCGGATTATGTCAACGAGCGGCTGAATACCCTGGCCGGTGACGAAGACCTCAGCCGTTATGTGCTCTGACAATAAACTCACGCTATCAACCCATAAAACCTTCCTAGCCGCTGCCCCTGCCGAGCGCGGTAAACTTGCGGACTTGTAAAAAGGAGTTAGCCATGGCCACACGCGATACCCTCAGTCCCAAAGAATCTGCCTGCAGCAGCGGCGCCGATTATGCCGCTTTGGCGTTGGAAGCCTTGCAGGAACCCGCCGATGCCGTTTACGCCAAGGAACTGGTTGACCGCGTGGCGGATGACTGCCAGTTCACCAAGGATCTGGCTGCCGTCGCCATCGTGTACAAGCAGTTGGGTGATCAGGCGCGGGCCGAGGAATTGCTGCAAACCGCCGAGGACTATTGCATGTCCGGCGAGGAGCAGGTGTATCTCGCCGAAGCAAAAATGAAGATCCTGGGCGACAAGGCCGGGGCAGAAGCAGCGCTCGACAAGGCGCTGAAGGAAACCAACAACCTCGACCCGCTGATCGAACTGGGCAGACAGGCCATGAAGGTGCTGGGCGAGAATAGCTTCGCCAAAAAAGTCTATGAAAAGGCTGAAGGCAAGATAGCCCGTGCCGTCGAATACACCAAACTCGCCGCCGCCGCGGTCGAGCATCTGATGGACAAGGATTATGCAGGCGCCATCCTGGAAAAGGCCGCTGCCAAGCTTACCAACGTGGGTGATTTGCTCCAGCTTGCAGGCGAAACCGCCAAGACCCTGGGCGAACCGGCCAAGGCCAAGGCCCTGTACCAGCGCGCGCTGGACGGCGCTACCGACTTCAATGCAGTCAAGAGTCTGCTGGATGCCGCCAAATCCATCGGCGAAACCGGCTTCATGCAGGCGGTGCTCAAAAAAGGTGGTGAATTGGCGACTGCCACCGAGCAATTTCTCGATCTGGCGCGCGGCATGAAAGCAACGGGGGATACAGCCGGCGCCGCCACACTGATGGATCAGGCGGAAAATGCCGTGGCCTCTCTGGACGAAATGCAGAAAGTGGTGGATGCCGCGAAGGCTGATTTCTCGGACGATGCCGCCCGCGTACAGCGCGTACAGGCCAAGTTCGACAAACGCGCCGCCAACCAGGCCAAGTATGTGGAATTTGGCAAACAGGAAGACCTCGCCGACACGCCGAAGAAACTGTTCGCGCTCACCGACCAGGTCATGGCCGATCTGGAAGACCCGTTCTACGCCGCCAAACTGCTGGGCAAGGTTGAAAGCATGCTGAACGAAGGTGCCTATCAGTTCCAGCGCTATCGTCCGCTGATCCTGGCGATCGACAAGCATCTCAACGACACCAACTGGCTGTCGCGCCTGCTTGACGAAGCGGCGGCCAAATCCGGCGACTTCACACAGTTCAAGGAAGTGATCCACACTGCGGCCGCAGAAATGAAAAACAGGGACTTTGGCCGCGACAAGGCCAAGGCGTACCTTCAGCAACGTGAGGCCGGCCTTAAAGCCAACCCCGATTCGGGCGTGTACGATTACACCAAGCTGGCTCAGGTTATCCTGTCCGATCTGAAAGACAGCGCCTGGGCTGGCAATGTTTTGAACATCGCCAAATCGGCCGCCAGGGATCATTACGCCCTGGCCCATATCGGCGCCATCATGGCTCATGGCGGCGACATGGCCGGTGCGGAAAGCATGTTCATGCAGGCAGCCCAGTCCTGTGGCAATGCCGATGGCTGCATTCAACTGGCCACCCGATTGAAGAGTTATGGCTTCGACAACTCACTGGTACGCAGGGTCTATGAGGCCTGCGGCAAGACACTTTCTTCCCCCGTGGAAAGACTGCACTGGGTGGAAGGCATCGCCGATGAGCTGAAAGATGGCGCCTGGGCCAGTGAAGCCTACGCCGCCATCGAAAGCGAGTTTACGGGGGCAGACAGGGCACGGTTCGATGTTTCGCGCATGAACCGGGTTGGCAATGAGTTCTACCCGTATCGAAAACACGCCGCCTGATCTGCATCTGCGACAACATGTCACATTGCCGCACGGCATCGCCTCAGGCACCATGTGCACCGTGCATGAGTCGCTTCATGCACCACCACCTCTTGTTCAAGCCCGCCTGACGGCGGGCTTTTTGTTCTCGAAACACATGGAGCCCGCATGAAACGCTTTGCCATGATCACATCATTCCTGTTGACCCTGCCAGCCCTGGCAGCTGACATTGTCATTGAAGATGCCTGGGTACGCGCACCAGCCCCGGGACAGGCCGTCGTCGGCGGATTTCTTCAAATTACCAGCCCTGGCGATGATGCAAGCCTTGTAGCCGCCAGCACACCGTTTGCAGGCACTACCGAGCTGCATGAAATGTCCATGCAGGACGGCGTCATGAAAATGCGTCCTGTTCCCTACATCAGGTTACCCAAGGGCCAGGCCGTCAAGTTGGCACCGGGTGGGTTGCACCTCATGCTGATCGACCTGAAAAAACCGCTGAAAGCAGGTGACAAGGTGCCCTTGACGCTCAAGATTCTGTCCAACAAGAAAACCTCGTTGCATGAAGTCAGCGCGGAAGTGCGTGACCCGCTTGCAACAAGAAAATAATCAGTGCAAGCTGATGACTGGGCTGGACGCTCAACGGATTTTATTCAACCCAAGGAGTCGCGAATGAAAACATTGTTCGGTTTAATGACTGTTGCCTCCCTGCTTGCCATGCAACCTGCCCTGGCCGGAAGCAAAGGGGAAGACACATACAAAAAAGCGTGTATGGCTTGTCACGCTCAAGGCATGGCTGGATCGCCCAAGCTTGGCGACAAGGCTGCCTGGAAAGATCGCATCAAAGCAGGCAAGGAGGCACTGTACACATCGGCGCTGAAAGGCAAGGGCGCCATGCCAGCCAAGGGCGGCCAGACAGCCTTGGCCGACGCTGATGTGAAGGCTGCCGTGGATTACATGGTTGCAAAGTCAAAATAATTGACCAAAGAAAACAAAAAAGCGGGCGCTGCCCGCTTTTTTTGTATTCTTCGTTGAGGTCAACGTGCCGTCCCCAGTACCGCGCCCGCATGCCGTAATTCATCAAGAAACCCCTTGGCGAAATCTATCAGTTGGGATGGATTACCGTGCCCGATTTCACCCGCCAGCATGGTTACTCCTTCCCGGCCCGTGAGCTTGCCTGGCTCAAGCAAATTGAGCAGGCGCGCGCCGACATGGCTCTGCTCGATAAAACGTATATTGAATTCAACGTCCCGGAATACCAGCAAGAACGTAGGCGTCGCGATGACTTTAGCGCGCGGCCTGATTCGGTGCACCGGATATTGATAAGCCAGATTCGCCAGGACAGGGTTCAGCAGTGGCCGGCCTTCGATCAGATCTCCATTCGCGTCATATTCTGCCAATTGCTCGTCCCGGTTGGAAACCGTCAGCACCAGCTCGATCCATTCGTAATGGGCAAGTTCGATCAGAAAGCCGGGATAATCCTCACCCCCTTCCCAGTCATTTTGCAGAAACTGCATGAACTCATCGGGAATCTGCCTGAAATAAGGCGTGTGGCAGCGATGTCTCGAAAAGAATGCGCGCACCAGCCGGCGCCATCGCCGCTCGCCCAATACCTTGCGCATGACAGGAAAACAGGCGAGCAGAAAACTTTCCAGATTGTTGTACAGCAGCTCATTGTAAATTCTCATGCGCCGCCCCTCGACGCCTGCAGGACGCCTGGAATGCCTCGGATCGCGGATGTGCGACGTGAAAGCGAACTGGTAGCGCTGGAATTCCGGCAGATCAGGCATGGGCAGCATGGGGGTGGGCTGACTGGTATTTGCGCTGCAATACAGCGATCTGCGCGACTTCTTTTTCCAGATGTGCCAAGGGCGGGATGTTGAAGTCCCGCTCCAGCAAAGTCGGCCGCACGCCGATCGTCTGGTAGGTGAAATCCAGCAACGCCCACACCGGGTCGATCACGTCGGCGCCGTGGGTGTCGATGATCAAATCCTCGGCTTCGTAATAATGTCCGGCCATGTGCATGTAAACCACCCGTTCCGCAGGCAGTGAGGCAATATAAGCGCGCGGATCGAAACGGTGATTGACGCTGTTGACGTAAACATTGTTCACGTCCAGGTGCAGATCGCAATCCGCTTCTTCCAGCACCGCGCGAACGAACGTGGGCTCGTCCATGTCTGAAATTGGCGCATTGACATAGAAAGAGGCATTCTCGACCGCGATGCGCCGCTCCAGAATATCCTGCGTCTGTCGGATGCGCGCAGCCACGTATTTGACCGCTTCCTCCGTCATCGGGATGGGCAGCAAGTCATAAAGATGCCCGTCATCCGAGCAGTACGACAAATGTTCCGTGTAGAGCGGAACGCGATATTGCTCGATGAATGACTTGATCTTGCGCAACAGCATTTCATCAAGCGGGGAAGGCCCGCCCAATGAGAGCGACAGGCCGTGACACACAAACGGATAACGTTCGGCAAAGGCATGAAAACGGCGTCCGAGAATACCGCCCATGTCGATCCAGTTTTCCGGCGCGACTTCAAAGAAATCGATGACATCGGGCACCCGGCTTTCGAGTTCGTCCAGAGATTCCCTGCGAAACCCGAGGCCCGCGCCATGAAGCGGCAAACGTTTCATGACGGGGTGTGACTTACTTCTTCATGCCACCGCACTTGCCGGCGCCGCATTTGCCAGTTCCAGCTTTGCCGCCAAGTTCAGCCGCATCCAGAATGCCATCATTATTCTTGTCCATGCCGGCAAAAATCGCTTCGTGATGCTTGGTGAATTCGTCCTTGCTCACCTTGCCATCCTTGTTCTCGTCCATCATCGCTGCGCCGCATTTACCGATGCCGCACTTGCTCGCCCCACATTTTCCCGCGCCGCACTTGCCCTGCATGTCGGCCACCATGTAGCCGCTTTGCAGGCTTTGCATGGCAAACGGGTTTTCCGCCGCACCGGCCATGGGCGTCATGGCCATGCCAGCAACGAATGCCGATCCCACTGCTACGCTTACTGCTTTTTTCTTGCTTGCCATCTTCCATCTCCTTTAAGTGAAAAAGCCGCCTGGCGGCCAAACATGCCAAAGAGGATTACTCCTCTTCCCGCAACTTTCCGGCGATGCGTTGCCGGGCCTCATCCGTCAGCCCTGGCTGCTCTGCCTCATTTTCGATACGCAGCCAAGACCGAAGCAGATGCATCTGCTTCATGAAGCGTGCGCAATTCCTGCAAATCATCAAGTGCAATTTCATTGCAATACGTTCATGAAACGTCAGACCGTGATCCAGTGACTGAGTCACCAGTACCGAAGTTTCCTTACAGTTTTTTATCAGCCCCACACCGGCTCCCTAAATTCTCGTTTCCAGGCATTCTCTCAGGAACAATCGAGCGCGATGCAGCATGACCCAGGCATTGGTCGCAGTGATACCAAGCGCCTTACAAATTTCCTCATTACTCAGGCCGGAAAGCTCTCTTAAGGAAAATATCCGGGCCAGATTGGGCTTAAGCCGCCTGAAGCATTCATCCAGTGCTTCACGGAGGCGGCTTCGTTCCAGTTCGGACGCCGGGTCGCCCCAGTCCCTGAAAGTCTCGACCCAGTGGCCGTTCTGGTCAAACAGTGCTTCCCAGTCATTCTCGTTATCAGGATCGCTGCCCTGCGGTGCGGTGACCTCTCGATATTGGTGGCGGATGATGTCGACGATCTTGTGCTTGAGTATGCCGGTGAGCCAGGTACGCTCGGAGCTGGCTCCAGAAAAACGCTCCCGTGCCTTCAGGGCCGCCAGAAAGGTTTCCTGAACCGCGTCTTCGGCCAGCTCGTCGGAAATCAGTCGCCGTCTTGCATAGCGAAAAAGATAATCACCATGCTCTTCAAGCCAACTCTGGGATTCACCCATTCATCCTCCCTTTTTTAAGGAGATTGTAGGCAGTTTCAAGGAATTTAACAGTGACAATTATTCGCTTCAAAAAGATGCTGATATCTCTTGAATTTTGCTGTGGCCGACCTAAATAAATACTACCTGCGGTTATTGCCGCATTTGCCAAAAAGGAGAGAAAGATGCCCAATGTGACACGCTACGACCCGTTTGAAACCGCCATCGAACCCTTCGACGACCTGTTCAGGGGATTTTTCCGTCCCGTGCGAATGGATCGCGAATTGCCACAGTTCAAGATGGACGTAAAGGAAAATGATCAGGCTTATACCGTCCATGCCGATTTGCCCGGGGTGAAAAAGGAGGACATTCATATCACCATCGACGGCAATACCGTGACGGTTTCTGCAGAAACCCGTTCCGAATCCGAGCAGAAGGAAGGCGAAAAAGTGCTGAAGCGCGAGCGCACCTATGGCAAGGTAATGCGGAGTTTCTCGCTTGCCAATGATGTGGACGAGGCGACAGCCAGCGCCAAATACAATGATGGTGTTCTGGAATTGGTATTGCCGAAAAAGACTGTCTCCGCCAGCAAGCGGCTGACTGTGCAATAAGTTTCCTTGTGCATTCGCATTTTCAATGAAGCGGCCCGCAGGCCGCTTTTTTAATGCTTTGCCAAGCCGTAAAATGCCGGTAAACAACCAAGGACAAAACGAATGACCCAGTTCGCGCCCGCCGACAAGGCACACATTCTTTCCGAAGCCTTGCCCTATATCCAGCGCTTTTATGACAAGACCATCGTCATCAAATATGGCGGCAACGCCATGACCGAGCGCCACTTGATGGAAGCCTTCGCCAAGGACGTCGTGCTGCTGAAACTGGTTGGCATGAATCCGGTGGTGGTGCACGGCGGCGGGCCGCAGATCGCCGGCCTGCTTCAGCGCATCGGCAAGCAGAGCGAATTCATCCAGGGCATGCGCGTGACCGACGAGGAAACCCTCGACGTGGTAGAAATGGTGCTGGGCGGTTTGGTCAATCAGGACATCGTCACGCTCATCAACAAGCACGGTGGCAAGGCAGTCGGGCTCACGGGCAAGGACGGAAATTTCATCCACGCCAAGAAAATGCTGGTGCCCAGCAAGGAAAAAGCCGAAGAACTGCTCGACATCGGCCAGGTCGGCGAAATCACCAGCATCGATCCGGAAATCATCCAGCATCTGGATGCGCGCGACTTTATCCCCGTGGTGGCGCCGCTGGGCACCGATGCCGAAGGAAACGCCTACAACATCAATGCCGATGTGGCAGCCGGCAAGATCGCCGGCGTGCTGCAGGCCGAGAAAGTGGTTTTCATGACCAACACTTCTGGTGTGCTGGATAAGCAGGGTCAGCTAGTGACCGGTCTGACGCCTCGCGAAGTGGATGAACTGACAGCTGACGGCACCATCTCCGGCGGCATGATCCCCAAGGTCGGCTATGCCGTCGACGCCGTCAACAGCGGCGTTAAAACCGCGCACATCATCGATGGCCGCGTGGAGCACGCCCTGCTTCTGGAAGTGCTTACGCCCGAAGGGGTCGGAACGCTTATTAAAAGAGCCTGACCCAAGCCCTGATCCCTGATTTCCGACCTCAGATACCTGACCCCTGACATGCGCTACTGGCTGATGAAATCCGAACCATCGGACGTTTCAATCGACGATCTCGCCGCCATGCCCATGCAAACCGTCGCCTGGTATGGCGTAAGAAATTATCAGGCGCGCAACTTCATGCGTGACCAGATGAAAGTTGGCGACAAGGTGCTGTTCTATCACTCTTCATGCGAGGAACCCGGCATTGCAGGCCTTGCCGTCGTCAGCAAGAAGGCCTACCCCGACGAAACCCAGTTCGACCCCAGGAGCAAGTACTTCGACCCCAAAGCCACACGCGAAAACCCGCGCTGGATGAATGTCGACGTCAAATTTGTCGGGAAGACCCGTCTGGTATCCATCAAGGAACTGCGCGAACATCCGCAGCTCGAAAACATGCGCATCCTGCAAAAAGGCAACCGGTTGTCCATCACGCCGGTTGATCCCAAGGAATACGAATTCATTCTGGGTTTGTTTTAGTTGCCCGAATTTCTCGCCGCCTACCTTCTGCTAGGCCTGATCGCCGGCTTTGTCGCGGGTTTGCTTGGCGTGGGCGGCGGACTCATCATCGTTCCCGTACTCATCTGGCTGTTTGATGCGCAGGGCATCGCTACGGGGATTCAACCGCATCTCGCGCTGGGCACCTCACTTGCCTCGATTCTGTTCACATCGCTTTCCAGCGTGCGCGCGCATCATCGCCATGATGCAGTGGATTGGAATGTGCTGAAGCGTTTCGTGCCCGGCATCGTCGCGGGAACGTTGTGTGGCGCATGGCTGACCGCCGCAATACCTGCCAGGCCGTTGAAGGTTTTTTTCGTGATATTTCTTTTTTACGCCGCGCTGCAGATGGCGCTGAATTTCAAACCCGTGCCGAGCCGCGGGTTGCCTGGCCCCATCGGCATGTTTGGCGCGGGCGGGTTGATCGGCGCGGTTTCCAGCTGGGTTGGCATTGGCGGCGGTACGCTATCGGTGCCTTTCCAGGTCTGGTGCAATGTGCCCTTCCACCGCGCAGTCGGCACCTCATCTGCAATCGGCTTCCCCATCGCCTTCGCGGGCATGGTCGGCTACATCACCGGCGGATGGAACAGCCCTGATCTCCCATCCTATAGCTTGGGGTTTGTCTCACTGCCTGCTTTGGCAGGCATTGCTGCAGGCAGCATTCTCACCGCGCCTTTGGGTGCAAGAACAGCCCATTCGCTGCCTGTCACGAAATTAAAACGGGTGTTCGCGATACTGTTACTGCTTCTGGCGGCCAGAATGCTGTTCACACTTTAGGCGATGGTTGACCCTGACAAGAGCATGTGGCGGTAATCGTTTCGTACCAGCCCTTGAAGGGGCAGCCCCTTCTGGGAGACCCTCAAAAGGCGTCACCATATCTTGTAATTTTGGTGAATTGACACAGCTAGATATTGAAATGAGAAGGACATTGAATTTATCAACAACTATTTTTCATTCAGACACTTGCACGCCAAAGCCAAGCCATCTAGGCTATGCGTAGTCTGAAATAAGGATTTGCTGTAAACAAGCAACAGGGGAGAGCATCGTGTCACATCTGCAATCTGTAAAGTCCACGCTTCAGCCAGACAACAACAATTACACCCAGCTCACCACTTACACGGATATTCATAACCGTATTTCCTGGGGATACATGCATGCCTCACCACGTCCCTGTTTTACCCAGGCGATCCTTCGCGAACTGCTTTCCTGGGGTGGTGAAATGGTCAACATGATCGATGATCCCGACAAGCCTGATATTGATTACTTTGTTCTGGCGTCGAGTGTCCCCGAGATATTCAGCTTGGGCGGGGATCTGGATTTGTTCATGCGCCATATCGAATCCAGGGATCGTGATGCGCTGTACCGTTATGCCATCTCCTGCATTGATTGTTCCTACACGACCCATAGCCACCTGAACCGGCCTCATGTAACGAGCATTGCCCTCGTTCAGGGTCAGGCGCTGGGGGGCGGCTTTGAGAGCGCCCTGGCCGCCAACATTCTGATCGCGGAGCGCGGCTGCAAAATGGGCTTGCCCGAAATCCTGTTCAACCTGTTCCCGGGCATGGGCGCGATGACATTCCTCGGCAGGCGAGTCGGTCACCAGAAAGCAGAAAAAATCATTCTCAGCGGAAAACTGTTTCTCGCCGAAGAACTTTATGAAATGGGCGTGATTGACATTTTGGCAGAAGCTGGAGAAGGCGAAAGCGCCGTTTATGAATATATCCGCAAGGAAAACAAGGCCAGAAACGGCACTCTTGCACTCAGAGCCTCCAGGGAAATCAGCCAGCCGGCCTCATACGATGAGTTGATCCGGATCACCGAAATTTGGGTCGATGCGGCACTCAGGCTGACAAGCAAGGACTTGAAGATGATGGAAAGGCTGGTATCCCGTCAAACGGGGAAATCCCAGGAATCCAGCTCACATTTCCAGAGCGTTCCGCTGGCGAGCTAGAAAATCATCCAGCGCGGCAAGTGCTGCCTGCTGTGCTTCTACGACCTTGTCCAGTTGCTCGGTGGCCAGGGGCAAGGAAATTTCATACGGTTTGATGCGTTCCGCAGTCGCGCATATGTCCGCCATGGCCAAGGCACCTACGTCGCTGGCCCCGCCCTTGAGCATGTGCAACTGATCCTTCCAGACTGCGTAATTTTCCTGCCGCAAGGCTTCTCTGGTTGCCAGCACAGCACGGTTGCTGTCCAGCCTGAAATCCTCGATCAGATCACGAACAAAATCGAGACCACCTCCGACTTCCGCCAAATCCATCAGCACGACCTCATCCAGAACGGATAACTCCTGCTTTCTTGTAACGATTTTTCTCGCAGGCTCAGCCATTTCCTGCAATGCATAACGCGCCAGCATATCCATCAACGCACGACTGTTGACCGGTTTGGTCAGAAAACCATCCGCGCCCGCGTCCAGGCATTGCTGCTCGGCTTCGCCACGGGCGTCCGCTGTCAGCATGATGATCGGCAAATGGCCTTCTTCCATGAAACGCCAGCGTTTGACCGTATCAGGACCTGACATGACCGGCATGTGCATATCCATGATCGCCATGGAAAACTGCCCGCGTTTGGACTCCAGCAAGGACAAGGCTTCTTCACCGTTCGACGCCATGACCACCTCATGTCCCGCATGCTCAAGGAGGCCCCGCATGACACGCTGATTGACCGGATTGTCCTCGGCCACCAGAACTCTCAACTTGATCCGTCCAGCCCTTGCCTGGAAATGATCCGCCAGGGATACCACGTTGTCAGGCAGTTTTCTGTAATACGCGGCTTCATGAAGGGCATTGAAGAGCAGCGTCGGGTTGACAGGGGCGTGCAGCACATTGGCGTATCCTGCCTTGAGCCACTCCATGTCCTGGAGATCACCGGGCTGTGAATCAAACAAAATGACCGGCAGATGCGCCAACCCCGCGCTGTCGTGCAGCATACGGACAAATAGGGCCGGATCATTACCGAGCAGGGTGCGTTCGACTATCAGGGCATCTGGCGTATCGTTGCTTTCCGACAGCACTTGCAGGACCGCTCCGGCGGGTGCGTTGATGGGAATGATTTCGCTTTCCCAGGAACGGACCAGGTCCCTCAAACGATTTTCGAGCTCAAGGCCAACCAGCGTTCCAATCCTCAATTTTGCTGGCAGGCTCTCTTGTGCCTTCTTCTGTTCCTGTGCGGGAATTTCAAACCAGAAAGTTGTCCCATCGCCCGGCTGGCTGACCAGGCCAATACGTCCACCCATCATTTCGACGAGGCGCTTGGAAATCGTCGTGCCCAGCCCGGTGCCTCCATAGCGACGCGTAATCGAAGCATCGGCCTGTGTAAAGCTTTCGAAAATCCTGCCTTGAAGTTCCACAGGAATTCCAATGCCCGAATCCACCACTTCAAAACGCAACCACGATTGCGTGCGTTGCGTAAATGGCCGGACATAAACATCGACACGTCCATGCTCGGTGAACTTGATGGCATTGCCGATCAGGTTGATCAAAACCTGACGGATATGCTGCACGTCACCATGAAGTGAATACGGGGTTTGCGGTGCAATATGGGTTGCCAGCAACAGGCCTTTCCTGTGTGCCTGGGGCTCCAGCATCAGGACAGTTGAACTCAGCAGATGATGCAGGTCGTAATCTTCATAGTTCTGGGATAGCTTTCCTGCTTCGATCTTGGAAATATCTAGCACATTCTCGATCAGCTTCTGCAGGGTCTGGGCCGAAGCATGAATCGCCTGGGTCAGTTCCTGCTGCTCCTTGTTCAGAGAGGTTTCACGCAACAAATCGGCAATGCCGATCACGCCATTCAAGGGCGTGCGCAGTTCATGGCTCATGTTGGCAAGAAACTGGGACTTGGCCTGACTGGCCTCCTTCTCACGCCTTACCGCCCTGTGAAGCTGTTTGAGCAGACTTGACGCGTAGATTGGAACAACCACTAGCGTAAGCCATATCCCCCACCACAGAGCCGCATGTGCCTGCCAGAAGGTGTTGAAAACATACACGATGAAAAAACCCGCCGCAGACAAGACCGTTGAAACAAACAGGTAAGGCATGCCATAGCGAAAACCATATCCCAGTGTGACCCACAGGTAAGTTGCCACAACCGGGGCACCTGTCTCGCCGGAGATCGACAACATGTACGTAGCCACGGAAAAATCCAGCGCCATGGCAAGACTCCGTCGTAAAAACGAAGCCTTCGGATCAAACATGGGGCCAAGCACCAGTATCAGTGACGCCAGGGTGATGGACGTCCCCAGCAAATGAACCTGATCGGAAATTCTCGGATCATGTCCCAGTTCGCTGATGGAAAAATACAAGTAAAAGCCCGTGACAATGACAAGGCGAACCAGGGCCTGCTGGAATTCGGTATCCGGGCGCGCACGGACGCGATGGACAACGTCCAGCAGGGCTTCCTTGAACAAGGATGTCAGGACGAGGCTCATTGATTGCTTATTCCTGGATATCCCCGTATTCCTTCATGATCTGCGCGACCTCGTCCAGCCTGATGAAGAAGGCATGCACGCAAGCCGGGTCGAAATGGCCCCCGATCTCGGATTTGAGGTAATCCAGTGCCCTCTGCATGGGCCAGGCCTGTTTGTAGGGACGATGGGACGTCAGCGCATCAAAGACATCACCGACTGCGACGATCCTGGCCGGCAACGGGATGGCATCTCCTGCCAGACCGCCGGGATAGCCCGTGCCATTGAATTTTTCGTGATGTCCCAGGGCAATGACCGCCCCCATTTGCAAATATCGGGAAGGACTGTCCGAGAGAATCTGATAACCGATTTCCGCATGACGACGCATGATGTTGAACTCTTCCGCGTTCAGTGGGCCCGGCTTCAGCAATATCTGATCAGGAATGCCTATCTTGCCAATGTCGTGCATGGGTGCCGCCGATTCGATCTCGTCGCATTCCATGGCGGACAGCTTGAGTTCCGAGGCGATCAGGCGTGCATACTTGGCCATGCGTATAATGTGATTGCCCGTTCCTTCATCGCGATATTCGCCCGCCTTCGCCAACCTGAGCAAGGTTTCCTTTTCGCGGATGCGGACATCGCGTGTCGCCTGCATGACCTGATCTTCCAGCCATTTGGCACGGTCCGTGATTATCTTTTGCGAACGCCGCAGCGTCAGCAGATTCCGGCAGCGGGCGCGGCATTCCTGGGGGTCGATGGGGCGGGTCAGGAAATCCGTGGCGCCCGATTCCAGAGCCTGATAGCGAATCTGCCGGTCTTCGACCACGGTAACGATGACGATCGGGACATCTTCCATGCGCGGCATGGCACGAATGCGCCGGGTGAATTCCACCCCATCCATGCCTGGCATGCGGTAATCAGAAATGATGAGATCGGGAGTGGATTGCGCCGCGCGATCCAGCGCCGCCTGGGGTTCCGCAAAGCTTTCCACCCGAAGACCTGGCTCGATGGAACGTGCAAGGCCTTCCAGCAGACTGCGTGCCGTGCCACGATCATCGACGATCATGACAAAACCGGTCCCCCAATCCTCATGAAGCGGTGTCTGGCTGTCGTGAGTCGAGCCTGTATTGACCGCATGGAGCCGTGGTTGAGACATGTGGGGCTTCTCCCTTTGCCTGAGGCGTTTTCGGAATCCTGAACAGGAAGGCCCTATTTTAGGCCTTGAACTATCCAAACAACGGATATCTCGGGTCGATTTTTAGAAGCGCCACCCAATCCAGGGACCCGGCGCAAACCGAATGACTCAACCACTTGATTTAAATCAGTTATTTTCTGTCAGCCTGTGCAATGCCTCGCGATATTTTCCTGACGT
This sequence comes from Hydrogenophilaceae bacterium, assembly GCA_013389025.1. GTDB lineage: Bacteria > Pseudomonadota > Gammaproteobacteria > Burkholderiales > Thiobacillaceae > UBA6918. Next base: position 22,074 of record JACAED010000017.1, on the reverse strand, counting down.
AATGGACACCACATTCTCCGGCAGGCGGGGGCCGGGGGGCTCCTTGTTCCAGCCACTGGCTTCAAGCCAGTCCCGCACATACTGCTTGTCGAAACTGGGTGGATTGACGCCTTGCTGGTATTGGTCTGCCGGCCAGAAGCGGGATGAATCCGGCGTCATGACCTCATCGATGTGGTGTAAGCGCCCGCTCTCGTCCAGGCCAAACTCGAATTTGGTGTCTGCGATGATCATGCCGCGTGACAGCGCATAGTCCGCCGCCTGAGAATACAGCGTCAGACTGGCATCACGCACCTTTGCCGCAAGCTCCTTACCCAGCAGTTCCTCGCAGCGGGCAAAGGAAATATTCTCGTCATGCTGGCCAATGTCAGCTTTGGTCGAGGGGGTAAACAAGGGTTGTGGCAATTTGCCGGCTTGCTGCAATCCAGAAGGCAGCGAAATCCCGCAAACACGCCCTGTTTGCTGGTACTCCTTCCAGCCAGAACCCACCAGATACCCCCGCACGATGGCCTCGACCGGCAGCGGCTTCAATTTCTTGACCACCAGCGCGCGCCCACGCACCTGATCGCGCTCGTCTGGCGTCACGACGGATTCCGGGTCGATTCCGGTCAGCTGGTTGGGAATGACATGTGCCAGCTTGTTGAACCAGAATTGCGTAATCGCAGTGAGCACTTCGCCCTTGCCCGGAATCGGTGTCGGCATGATTACGTCAAACGCGGAAAGCCGGTCGGTCGTGACCAGCAGCAATTTGTCGTCGCCCACGGCATAGATGTCCCTGACCTTTCCCTTGGAAATCAATGGCAGGCTTTTGATGCTGGACTCGAGGAGGGGTGCGGACATGACAGAATCGGTAGATGACAAAGCCGCATTATATCTGCCCGCTTTCCCGGCGCCTGTGCCGGCATAGGCAGGGCTCGCCAGCCAGGCCTCGCGCAAATGCCGTATCGCCACCAGCAAGGCGGCCGCCATGGGCAGGGCCAGCAGCACACCGAAAAAGCCGAAAACCTGGCCAAACGCCGCCAGCGCAAAAATCACCGCTACGGGGTGCAGGCCAATGCGATCCCCCACCAGCCAGGGCGTGACCACCATGCCTTCAACGACCTGGCCCGCGACGAACACGCCCAGCACCGGCAAAATACCCGACAAGGATTGAAACTGTAGTGCGGCCTCCAGCACCCCTAACACCAGCCCGAGCGTCGCGCCCACAAACGGGATAAACCCCATCACGCCGGTCAGGATGCCAATCGGCAAGGCAAAATCCAGCCCTGCGAGCGACAAACCTATGGAGTAAAACACGCTCATCGCCAGCATCACGGATAACTGTCCGCGCAGGAATTCCGACAGGACACGGTCGATTTCCTTGACAAGCCGGCTGACCTGGTCGTGCCAGGGCCGCGGGATGAGCTGATCCATTCTGGCAACCAGGCCATCCCAGTCGCGCAGCAAATAGAACGTAATCACAGGAATCAGCAGCAAATTGACTGCAGCCGTGAGCAAGGCGGTTGCGCCGTTGCCCAATCTGGGCAGAAACTGCTGGGCAGCCGTACCCGCGCTCTGGGCATGTTCGGCCAGCCAGTTGCGCACTGAGTCCATGTCGATATCCGCCGAGATGCCCAGCAAGCCTGTCAGCGTCGGCAACAGATCCCGTTGTATCCAGCCGAGATAATCGGGCAGGCGATCCATCAACAATTGCGCCTGATTGATGAACAACGGCACAACCATCAGAACCAGGCCGGTAGATACCAGCCCGACTGCAACCATCACCAGCAGCGCGGCAAGGGTTCGGTTCAGGCCCTTGTATTCCAGTTTGTCGGCCAGCGGGTCGAAAATATAGGCCAGCAGCGCCCCCGCCAGAAATGGCGTCAGCACCGGCGCCAGCAGATAAATCAGGCCGGACAGAATCAGCAAGACGGCCAGCGCCAGCCAGGGCAGATTTTCAGAGCGGTTGAGCATGGCGGTAAAATACCTGTTTTCCAGAAACATCGAGTTTAAATTGGCTTCCATATCCTACAAAGACGCCGGGGTCGACATCGACGCTGGCGATGCGCTGGTCGAACGCATCAAGCCCTTGGCCAAAGCCACGCTGCGACCCGAGGTGCTGACCGGCATCGGCGGTTTTGGCGCGGTGGTCGAAATCGCCAGAAAATACAAGGAACCGGTGCTGATTTCCGGCACCGATGGCGTTGGCACCAAGCTGAAACTGGCTTTCCAGCTGAACAAACACGACACCGTCGGCATCGACCTCGTGGCGATGAGTGTCAACGACATCCTGGTGCAGGGCGCGGAGCCCTTGTTCTTTCTCGATTACTTTGCCACCGGCAAGCTGGAACTTAACACGGCCGAAGCCGTGATTCGCGGCATTGCCGAAGGCTGCAAGCAGGCAGGCTGTGCGTTGATCGGGGGCGAAACGGCTGAAATGCCCAGCATGTATCCGGACGGTGAATACGATCTCGCAGGCTTTGCCGTGGGCGTCGCCGAAAAATCCAGACTCATCGATGGTGCCACCATCCAGCCGGGTGATACCGTGCTGGGTCTTGCCTCCAGTGGCTGCCACTCGAATGGCTATTCACTGGTCCGCAAACTGGTGGAAATATCCGGAGTCGATTTGAAAGCCGACTTCCATGGCCGTCCGTTTGGTGAAGTATTGATGGCCCCCACCCGCATTTATGTAAAACCCATGCTGTCGCTGATGGAAACTCTGCCGGTCAAAGGCATGGCGCATATCACCGGCGGCGGGCTTACCGGCAACATCCCCCGCGTGCTGCCGGATACGTGCGCCGTGGAACTCTCACGCAGCAACTGGAACTGGGGGCCTTTGTTCGACTGGCTACAAACCACCGCCCATATCGACCCTGCCGAAATGTATCGCACCTTCAATTGCGGCATTGGCATGGTGGTGATCGTCGCCGCTGATCACGCCGAGACAGCCACGGCACATTTGCAATCCGCGGGCGAGACGGTTTACCGCCTTGGCAAGGTCATCGCCCACGATAATCTAGGCGATCAGGTCATCATCAAGTGATTCGCGCCGTTGTCCTGCTCTCCGGCCGCGGAAGCAATTTCAAGGCGCTACTTGAAGCCGGCCTGCCCGTGCAGTTTACCGCCGCCATCAGCAACCGCCCCGATGCGGCGGGTCTGGATTACGCGCGTGCGCGGAATATTCCCGCCATCGGTCTGGATCACACGCGCCACCCCAGCCGTGAGGCCTTTGATCAGGCCCTGGTGCAAGAAATTGAAAAAGCCGGGGCCGATCTCGTCATTCTGGCGGGCTACATGCGTATCCTGACCAAGGCTTTTGTCGAGCGTTATCAGGGACGGCTTATCAACATTCATCCTTCGCTGCTGCCCGCTTTTCCGGGATTGCATACCCATGAATCGGCGCTGGCCGAAGGCGTGAAGATTCATGGCTGCACCGTGCATTTCGTCACGCCGCAACTGGATCATGGCCCCATCATCATCCAGGCCGCCGTCCCCGTGCAGCCTGACGACACGGCGGAAACGCTGGCGGCGCGCGTGCTGGTTCAGGAACACACCATCTATCCGCTCGCGGTGAAATGGTTTGCCGAAGGCCGTCTGGTCATTTCGGACGGGGTAGTGAACGTGATCAATCCCGTGCAGTCTCAGTCGGTGTTGGCAACTCATTGACAGCATGACAATGCATTACCTACTTGGCCTGCTGCTGGTTTCGATTCCATTGAGCGGATGGGCGCAAGTCCCGCAACAGTTTGAACTGGTTTACCGCTTTACCTTCAATGGCCAGTACGTCGGCAACGTCACCGACCGGTTCCAGCGCTTGGGCAGCCAGCAATATCAGTTGACCAGTGTGGCCAAGCCCGATGGCAAGCTGTCCTTGCTCCTGCCCACGCTTACCCTCATCAGCAAGGGTTTGTTCAAGCCCAAAGAGATCGTTCCAACGTCTTACCGCCAGGTTCGCAGCAATGCGCCGCAGAAGGCCGCGCAAGCCACCCTCGACTGGTCGAGAAACCTGCTGACCCATCAATACAAGGGCAAAACCGAGGAGGAAGCGCTACCTTCCGGAACGCAGGATGCCTTGAGCCAGCTCTATGTCTTTTCCATCATGGAAAAACTTCCCGACAGACTTGAAATGCCCGTGACCAACGGCCGGCAACTGTTGACCTATCAGTACGAGAAATTCCCTGCCATGCCCATCACCACGCCACTGGGTACATTCGAAACCGTGGAATACCGCCGCATCGCCGGGCCCGACGAAAATGCCATCTCGGTCTGGGTTGCGCCCGCCCTGCACCATTTGCCCTTGCGCATCCGCGTGAAGGAAAACTCAGGCGTGTTCGAGCAGCAACTCATCGGGATGAATTATCGCGCGACATGAGCAGGCCGTCCCCGCGCAGCGGTGTCATGACCCTGCGAACGCTGGGGCGTGGCTTCTGGATTGGCCTGGTGGGCTCCATCGGACTGCATGCGGCGCTGCTGTCAACAGGCACATTCACCGTCCCGGAATTGACCGGGCCACGCATGATCGAAGCCCGGCTGGAAACCCGGCTTGAAACCCGGAAACCCGATGCCGATTCTACGCCCCTTCCCAAGCTTGCTACCAGGGCGCCCAAGCCTCCTCCTTCCCGTCCTGCTGAAACAGACCTTGCGGCCGAGCCTCTTGCGCCGGAAGACCCGGCTGACCAGTCAACGGTTACTGACACAATCGTTGAATCTCCCCCGCCCCCGACCTCCGAAAACGAAGCTGCTGCAGCGCCTCCCTTACCCGACGTCGAGCCGCCATCTCCCGGCAGCAGGCCGCACGCCATGCTGTCTCACGCGGCAAGCACCCTGAAGGAACTGCCCAGGCATATCGAGATTGTTTACCAGCTCAAAGGCATGGTCAGCGGCAGGCAAACCCAGATCTGGCGGCGTGAAGATCAGCGTTACACGATTGAATCCAGTTCGGAAGCCACCGGTCTGGCGGCCATTTTCCTGAGCGGCCGAATCCTCCAAAAGAGCAGCGGTCATATCGGGCCGCTGGGCCTGATTCCCGATCGCTACGACATGCAGCGGCCCGGCGGAAAAAGCGAAACCCTGTTGTTCCGCTACGACGACAATGTCATTGAAGCCAGCCGGATCGATCCAAAAAAAGGCACGCGAACAACCGAAATTCCCCTGTTGACCGGGGCGCAGGATCCCCTGAGTTCCATATTCCAGCTGGCCATGGTCGCCCGGGAGGATGGTGAAGGCGTCATCGTGGCAGCCGGCGCAAAGCGAATAAAAGGCTATCCTTACCTCACGCTGGGCACCGAAACCATCCAGACGCCATTGGGCCAGTTGCAGACACTGCATGTGACACGCGCGGGCGATTCGGACAAGGGCGCCGTGCATCTCTGGCTCGCCATCGAGCACCGCCATTTACCGGTCAGGATTACCTATACGGATGATGACGGCGCCGAATGGGTGCTGGAAGCCGTCAGCCTGAAAGTGGAATGATGCCAAGCTGCTTGCGGGTGATGTTTGCAAGCTCAACCGCCGAATCCATGCTCTCGGCAAGACAGTTGTAGTGCCCCATCTTGCGACCCGGTCTGGCCTCTGCTTTGCCATATAGATGCAGCTTGATGCCGGGATGCCTTAGCAACACCATCCAGTCCGGCCCCTGCCGCCAGATATCGCCAAGCAGATTCACCATGACCACGGGTGAAAGCAGACGGGTATCGCCCAGCGGCAAGCCGCACAACGCGCGGACCTGTTGCTCGAACTGATCGGTGACGCAGGCATCCAGCGTGTAGTGGCCGGAGTTGTGCGGGCGCGGCGCAATTTCATTGACCAGCAGATTGCCGGCGCTATCGACAAAGAATTCAACCGCCATGACACCGACATAATCCAGCTTTGCGGCAATTTGCGTGGCGGTCGCTTGCGCGTTTTCCTGTATTGACTCACTCACGCTGGCTGGCACCGTCGTGGTATCCAGAATGCCGTTCGTGTGGCGGTTTTCGCCCACCGGCCAGCTTCTGCATTCCCCCGAGTCGGCCCGGGCCAAGACGACTGAGACCTCGTTTGCCATTTGAACAAAGCCTTCCAGCACGCAGGGCACGCCTTCTAATTCGGCGAATGCCGATGCCAGTTCATTCCGGTTGTTGACGCGTATCTGGCCCTTGCCGTCGTAGCCAAAACGGCTGACTTTCAGAATGGCGGGGAAGCCCGTTGCCAGCGCAGCCGCTTCAAGCTCATTTTCATGGGCAATCAGCGCAAAGGGCGCGGTAGTGAATCCATTTTCGCGCAGCCAGGTTTTTTCACGGCTGCGATCCTGAACGATGGACACGGCTTCAGCGTTGGGCGCGACCCGTGTATAGCGGGAAAGCTCGACCAGGCTTGCCGCGGGCACGTTTTCGAATTCTGTCGTTACGGCGGCACACGCCTCGGCCATTTTCTTCAATGCGCCGTGGTCAGTGTAATCCGCCTGTACATGCACATCCGCCATTTGTCCCGCCGGGCTTTGCGGGTCGGGGTCCAGCACCATAACACGATACCCCATGGTGCGCGCGGCAATGGTGAACATGCGGCCCAACTGGCCGCCGCCGAGTATGCCCAGGGTTGCTCCCGGCAAAATTGGCAAATTAGCTGACATCGGGTAGTTTCATCGCCAGCACGGTTTCAGCCTGTTGCCTGCGAAAGGCTTTCAGCTTTTCCGCAACACCTGCATCCTCGCGTGCAAGCATGGCCACGGCGAACAGGGCGGCATTCGCCGCGCCAGCCTCGCCAATGGCAAACGTCGCGACGGGAATGCCCTTGGGCATCTGCACGATGGACAGCAGGGAATCCTGCCCCTTGAGATATTTTGAGGGCACCGGCACGCCCAGCACCGGGACGATGGTCTTGGCCGCCAGCATGCCCGGCAGGTGCGCCGCGCCGCCGGCCCCGGCAATGATGACCCTCAGGCCACGCGCTTCGGCCGTTGTGGCGTATTCATAGAGCAGGTCTGGCGTGCGATGCGCCGAAACCACCTTCGCCTCGTGAGCAATGCCAAAGGCCTTGAGCTGCTCAACGGCATGCTGCATGACCTCCCAGTCACTGGATGATCCCATGACGACACCGACCAAGGGTTGGGACATGGCCTATCCTCAGGCAATGGAAAGTGGATATTTTACTCAATGATGGCTTATGCTTGTGACATGGCCAATCTGACCGAACACGAAAGACATGAACTGGTCAATCACATTGCCAGTCTGCAAACCGAGCATCGGGATCTGGATGCCATTACCGAGCATCTGGAAACCACCGGGTTTTCCGACCAGCTGGCCCTTCGTCGCCTTAAAAAGCGAAAGTTGCAGTTAAAGGATGAAATCGAAAAGATGAAAATGCTGCTGGTACCGGATATCCCGGCCTGAAGCACCTAATCCGGGGAGGATGAAAATGGCGATCAACTTTATCAAGCGAATGAACCAGTCCGCATTGCACCTTCTTGAACATGTCGGTCTGGGCATCATCGCCATTGCTACCGTGGTGGCAGCCTATGGCGAAGTGATGGTGATGATCAGCGCGGGAGCCGTCACCCTGCCGGATCTGCTATTGATGTTCCTGTATCTGGAAGTGCTGGCGATGGTAGCCATCTATTACGAACAGGGCAAACTGCCCATTCGCTTTCCAATTTACATCGGCATGATCGCGCTTGCGCGTTATCTCATCATAGACATGAAAAATATCGGCGAGATCCGCATGCTTGTCGTGTCTGGCGCCATACTTATTCTCGCCATCTCCGTCCTGATCATACGTTACGGGCATGCACGCTTCCCTTATCGGGAAGATATTGGCAATGAATAGTCACTTATTGCACTCATTGCCATGGGCAGGGAATGGCAAAACAGCCGCCGTGTGCTCGATCCTGTCCTTGTCGACCATGAGCTGCAGGGCCTTGGGCAGATCGCCCTGCAATCGTGGCAGGATTTCAAGCGATGTCCGGGTATAAAACGCCACTTCAAACTGCACCCGTTCATCCAGTGCGTTTCGCTCCTGACGATGAAAGTCCTGCCAGGCCATCTGCACCATGCCAGGGTATTCACGGTCAACAAATACAATCTCCTCCTGGTCGATGATCGCCAGATATTGCATTGACCGGATGGGGACAAATACGCAGGGCGCCGCACCCGATTCCATTGCCCGAGCCAGAAGCAGCCGGGTCTGATTGTAGATACCCGCGGGCAAATGACGAGCTTCACGTAAAATGGGTTCTTCACGGTATAGTGTCAATTCCATTTTGCCCCCCTTGTCTCTCAAGCTTACACCCGCACTGCTGCAGGACGCTTCGACCATCCTGACCGAGGCGCTTCAGTTTTCCGCGCCAACGGACAGTCTACTCTCCACTTTCTTTCGCGAGCAGCCCAAGCTTGGCCGTCAGGAAAGAACCATCATCACTGAATGTGTTTACGGTGTATTGCGGCGACTTCTTGCGCTCAGGTGGATTCTGCCCGCAGGCAACCCACGCTTATGGATTCTGTTATGGCTGGGAAGGTTCCGTGGAATCAGCCAGCGCGAGCTCGACCCCCTGATTCCACCGCGTGACCGCGACATTCTGGCTGCGCTCAAATCGAAGTCGCTGGAATCCGCGCCGCTTGATGTTCAGGCCGAACTACCTGATTGGGTCGTGGACAAATTGCGCGCCGTCATGGCAGACGAGGCCATTCTGAACCTCGGCCGGGCCCTGCAACAACCCGCCCCAATGGATATCCGGGTCAATACCGTCAAATCCAGCCGTGAGTCCCTGCTGGCGGCATTGGAAAAAAATGGCATCGCAGCGCAGCCAACCGACTATTCACCCACTTGTCTTCGAGTCATCGGCCATCCTGACCTCTCCAAACTTGCTGCTTTCAAGTCAGGCGAAATGGAAGTTCAGGACGAAGGCAGCCAGCTGCTGGCGATTCTCGTTGGAGCCAGACGCGGGGAAATGGTTGCCGATCTTTGCGCGGGCGCCGGCGGAAAAACCCTGGCCCTGGGCGCGCAAATGTCTTCGTCCGGGCGCCTCTACGCGTTCGACATCAATGAAAAAAGGTTGTCCAGGCTATCGCCTCGTTTGAAACGCTCCGGGCTTTCCAATGTCACGCCGCAATTGATTGTCAGCGAAAACGACACGCGGCTTAAACGGCTCGCCGGAAAACTTGACCGCGTCCTGGTTGATGCCCCCTGCTCTGGACTGGGGACCTTGCGCCGCAATCCGGATTTGAAATTCCGTCAATCACCGCAGACCGTGGCATCGTTGGCAAAAACCCAGGCCAGCCTGATTCGGGCAGGTGCCAGGCTGCTCAAGCCGGGCGGCCGGCTGGTTTACGCAACTTGCAGTGTGTTGCCGGAAGAAAACCGGGTCATCGTTACTTCCTTTCTGGCCGAACATCCCGAATTTCACCTGTACCCCGCGCGCGAAGCCCTTGCTTCACAGCGTATTTCCCTGGATACGGGCGACTATCTCGAACTCAACCCCGCCCTCCATGGCACGGATGGCTTTTTTGCGGCAGTATTGGTAAAAAATCCTTAATTCACTTCTGGGCGGAGCGGAGGACGCTGCCTGACAATGACTCTCAACCCCATCAATCCTGACCGGGCGCAAACGCTATCCGGGCTATTTCGGGAACGGCTTGCCGCCACCCCGGACAAGACGGCCTACCGGCAATTCGATGCGGAAACCGAAAGCTGGGAAAGCCTGACCTGGCGTGCCATCGCCCACGAGGTTGAACGCTGGCAAGCCGCGTTGACCAGGGAAAATCTCTCGCCGGGCGACCGCGTGGCCGTCATGCTGAAAAATTGCGCGGAGTGGGTCATCTTCGATCAGGCGGCATTGGGGCTTGGACTGGTGACCGTCCCGCTTTATCTGGATGATCGCCCCGACAACGCCGCCTGGATCATCGACAACGCAGGCGCCCGCCTGTTGCTGGTGGAAGGGCGATTCCAGCACCGCAAGGTGGCGGAAATCGTCGCCACATCGCAAAAACTCGAGCGGGTCATCAGCCTGCTGCCGCCGGAAAAACTCACGGACTGGAGCCCGCAGTTTGCCGTGGCCGAAGACTGGCTGAAAGCCGCCGAAGGCACGCCGATCCCCAAACGCCGTGTTGCGGCTGACATGCTGGCTTCCATCGTCTATACCTCGGGCACCACCGGCAAACCCAAAGGCGTCATGCTCACCCACGACAACATGCTGTGGAATGCCTGGTATTCCAGCCGTTGCGCGGATTTCGGGCCGGACGAGGTTTTTCTGTCCTTTCTGCCCTTGTCCCACACCCTGGAACGTACGGCGGGTTATTACCTGCCCATGCTGCTGGGTAGCGAGGTTGTTTACGCACGTTCTATCGCGCTCCTGGCTCAGGATCTGCAAACCATCCGGCCGACCGTGCTGGTATCCGTGCCGCGCATCTACGAACGCGTGTATGGCCGTATTCAGGATACGCTGGAGAAAAAGGGCGGGTTGGCGCAAACCCTGTTCGACACCGCGGTGGATGTCGGCTGGCATCAATTCGAGTACGAGCAGGGGCGCGCATCCTGGCATCCCAAGCTGCTCTCATGGCCGCTGCTGAAAAAACTGGTGGCAGACGGCGTCGCGGAAAAACTGGGTGGTCGGCTCAAGATCGCCATCTCGGGCGGCGCGGCCCTGTCGCCCGACATTGCCAGAGTATTCATTGGCCTGGGCGTACCCATTTTTCAGGGCTACGGGCTCACGGAAACCAGCCCTGTGGTTTCGGTCAACCGCCCGGACGCGAACATCCCCGCCAGCATCGGCAAGCCGGCAGAAGGCGTGGAAGTCAGGATCGGCGAGCACGATGAATTGCTGACCCGAAGCCGTTGCGTGATGCGCGGTTACTGGGACAACCCGGAAGCAACCGCCGCCGTCATCGACGGCGCAGGCTGGTTTCATTCCGGTGACCAGGCCCGCATGGACGAGCGCGGCCATCTTTACATCATCGGCCGCATCAAGGACATCATCGTGCTGAATAATGGCGAGAAGGTGCCCCCCGGTGACATGGAAGCGGCCATCAAGCTGGACCCGCTGTTTGAGCAGATCATGATCATCGGTGAAGGCAAGCCCTATCTGGCCGCCCTGGCAGTTCTCAACGCCGAACACTGGCAAAGCTGGTGCGCGGAACACAATCTGAATGCCTCGGCGCCGGACACACTGACGGACAGTCGCGTAAACAAAATGCTCGTCGCCCGGCTGACGGCACGCCTGAAAGCATTTCCCGGCTATGCACAGGTTCGCCGCCTGTACGCCACGCTGGAACCGTGGTCAGTAGAAAACGGCCTGCTGACACCCACGCTGAAAATGAAAAGAGCGCAGATACTCAGCCGTTATGCTAAGGAAGCTGATACGCTTTTTTCTGACTTCTGACGGCACATGACAGAAAAACTCCCGCCCCTCGACAATCTTCTCGCCAGGCTGATTCAGGACAGCCACGACACGGCGTTGCTGGTTCAACTTGCCGCGCTGGCATTGAGCATTGTGCTTGGCTGGCTGGCAACGCGCGCGCTCAAACCGCGACTGGGCAAGCTGGAAGAAACCTGGAGTGCCGGCGCAGAAGGTCTGCAACGCGTTGGATTGCCCATCGCGATTCTTGCCGCCGTCTTTCTAGTCAGAGAAGGATTGCGCTTCTGGCAAAGCGAGCTTCACCTGCTGAACCTTGCCATTCCGCTTCTTACCGCCCTGGTCCTGATACGGCTGCTGATTTATTCCCTGCGCTACGCGCTGAAGCCTTCCGCGTCACTCAAGGCCTGGGAGCGTGGCATTGCCTGGATCATCTGGATCGGAGTGGTGATGCATATCACCGGGGTGCTGCCACGCGTGCGCGCCGCAATGGCAACCGTCGCTTTCGAATCCGGCTCGCACAAATTTTCGCTGCTGCTGTTGTTCGAGGCCATCACCGTCATCATCGCCGCGATCATTCTTGCACTATGGGCAGCGCAATTCATCGAAAGCCGCTTGATGCGGGTGCCGCACATGGACTTGAGCCTGCGCATGGCGCTGTCCAAGGCTGCCCGCACCTTGCTTCTCATACTGGCCGTGCTGATCGCCCTTCCGGCAGTGGGCATCGATCTGACCGTGCTATCCGTGTTTGGCGGGGCGCTGGGCGTGGGGCTGGGGTTCGGCCTGCAAAAAGTGGCCAGCAATTATGTCTCGGGCTTCATCATCCTGCTCGACCGCTCGGTGCGCATGGGCGACATGATTACCGTCGACAACAAATACGGCCAGGTCGCGGAGATGAATACCCGCTACACGCTGATCCGCTCGCAGGACGGGACGGAATCCATCGTCCCTAATGAAATGCTCATCACGCAGACAGTCGTCAATCATTCACTGTCCAAGCCTGATGTCCGCATCGAACTGCCGATCCAGGTGGCGTATTCGACTGACCTGGAGCAGGCACGTGATCTGATGGTTGGCGTTGCGAGAAACCATCCCCGGGTGATTTCTGAAGGCAACGAAGTACCCAAGGTATTGATCCGGGACTTTGGCGACAACGGCATCAACCTGAATCTGGCCATCTGGATCAGGGATGCCGAAGAAGGGCAACTCATCCTGCGTTCGGAGCTGTATTGGGCAATCTGGAGCGCCTTCAAACAGGCAGACATCGAAATTCCGTATCCCCAGCGAGTCATCCATACCGGGCAAAAAACTGCTTGATTTATAAGGCAACTGCCTCATAATATCCAGACTTCCAAGTCTGCTTTACAGGACAAACTGCATGTTCTTATCTCTTTTCGACCTGCCCTGGTGGAACCTTCCCTGGTGGCAGTATGTGTTGATCACCCTGGTCTTGACCCACATCACCATTGCATCGGTCACCATTTTTTTACACCGTCATCAGGCACACCGCGCACTCGACCTGAATCCCGTCGTCAGCCATTTTTTCCGTTTCTGGCTGTGGCTGACCACCGGCATGGTCACCAAGGCCTGGGCTGCCATTCATCGCAAGCACCACGCCAAGTGCGAAACGCCGGAGGATCCGCACAGCCCGCAAATACTGGGGTTGAAGAAAGTACTGCTCGAAGGCGCCGAACTGTATCGCGCCGAAGCCAAAAACCCGGAAACCCTGGAAAAATACGGTCACGGCACGCCGGATGACTGGCTTGAACGCAAGCTCTACACTCCTCATTCCGGCAAGGGGATCGTGCTCATGCTGCTGATCGACGTCGCGCTATTCGGGCCCATCGGGCTGACAATCTGGGCCGTGCAAATGGCATGGATTCCGGTTACCGCTGCCGGCATCATCAACGGCGTGGGCCACTACTGGGGTTATCGCAACTTCAAGTGCGAGGATGCATCCACCAACATCGTTCCTTGGGGCATCCTCATCGGCGGCGAGGAACTGCACAACAACCATCACGCCTACGGCACCAGCGCGCGCTTATCCAACAAGTGGTATGAATTCGATATCGGCTGGCTCTATATCCGCGTTCTGCAGGCAATCGGTCTCGCCAGGGTTCGCAAAATCGCCCCCGTGGTGCGCTGGCAGCCGACCAAACCCATGGTTGACCTCTCCGTGCTTCAATCGGTCATCACGCACCGTTACGATGTCATGACCCGTTATGCCAGGCTCATGAACAAACAATTCAAGGACCACCTGCCACAGGGGATGAATGTCGGCAAATTGCGCGAATGGCTGCACATCGAGCCCGCCGCTTTGCGACAGGAACAAAAGGCCGCGATCGACACGGCACTGGCAAGGAACGACCGGCTTGCCAAGCTTTATCAAATGCGCCAGGAACTGGTTGAGATCTGGGGTCGTTCCACCCTGACCAAGGAACAACTTGTCGGCAAGCTACAGGATTGGTGCCAGCGCGCCGAAACCAGCGGCATCGAGGCTTTGAGGGAGTTCTCGTTGCGGCTGAAAAGCTATGCCTGAAGCGCTGCCACGCCAATGAAAAACCCGTCAATCGGCGGGTTTTTCATGTCTGCAAGCCTCAAACGAATTACTTCAGCTTGGTTTCCTTGTACATCACATGCTTGCGGGCCTTGGGATCGAATTTCATGATCTCCATCTTGCCGGGCATGGTTTTCTTGTTCTTGGTCGTGGTGTAGAAATGGCCGGTACCCTCGGTGGATTCCAGCTTGATTTTTTCGCGTCCGCCCTTTGCCATGATTCAGCCCTCAGATTTTTTCGCCACGCGCGCGCAAGTCGGCGAGAACGGCATCGATGCCCTTCTTGTCGATGGTGCGGAGCGCCGCATTGGTGAGACGCAGGGTCACAAAGCGGTTTTCGCTTTCGACCCACAGACGGCGGTTCTGCAAATTGGGTAGAAACCGGCGCTTGGTTTTGTTGTTGGCATGGGAAACGTTGTTCCCGACCATGGGCCTTTTGCCCGTTATCTGGCATACGCGAGCCATAATGCGCTCCAAATCGATTTCGGAAAAGCGAGATTTATACCATGAAATCCACGCGATGCGCAAATCACAGCAATCCCGCCTCCGCAAATGACATCCCGCCCGCCCCCGCCACGACGAAGTGATCCAGCACCCGCACGTCGACCAGGGCCAGCGCCTGCTTGAGGGTTTGGGTCAGCAACCGGTCGGCTGGGCTGGGCTCGGCCACACCCGAAGGATGGTTGTGCGCCAGAATGATCCCGGCAGCATTTAGCGCCAGCGTCCTTTTGACCACTTCGCGCGGATAGACGCTGGTCTGGGTGAGCGTGCCGCGAAACAGCATTTCGGCGAGAATCACCCGGTTCTGGGCATCCAGAAAAACCGCCCAGAATTCCTCGTGTGGTTTGTCTTTCAAAAGCAGGCGCAAATAACGTCGCACCGCGCCGGGCGAGGAAAGCGCATCGCCGTTTTTCATGTCCTCCACCAGCGCACGCCGGGCCATTTCCATGACGGCCTTCAGTTGGGCGTATTTGGCCGGTCCCAGCCCCGGCGCATCGCAAATCTCCTGTTGGCTGGCGAGGCACAGCTTTGACAGGCCGCCAAACCTTTCAAGGAGTTCTCGCGCCATGTCCACGGCGCTTTTCCCTGTCACCCCCGTCCGCAGGAAGATTGCCAGCAACTCGGCATCGCTCAAGCTTTCCGCCCCGCGCTCGAGCAGTTTTTCACGTGGCCTCGCATCGGCCGGCCAGTCCCGAATCGCCATTTCTTCTGCCCTCCCGTAGAATCGCCTTATTTATCTGTGCGGATGCAATTTTGCGCCATGCCTGACACACAAGGCAAAACCATCATTCTCGGCATAACCGGAGGCGTGGCGGCCTACAAGGCAGCGGAGCTGGCACGCCTGTGGGTCAAGGCCGGATATGGAGTGCAAGCCGTGATGACGGATGCAGCCATGCACTTCGTCGGCCCGGCCACTTTGCAGGCACTCTCTGGCCGGCCGGTATTGACCAGTTTATGGGGCACAGCCGGAAATGGCATGGACCACATTCATGCCAGCCGCCACGCCGATTTGATTGTGGTTGACCCCGCTTCCGCCGACTTCATCGCAAAACTGGCACAAGGCCGCGCCGACGATCTGCTTTCCGCGCTTTGTCTCGCGCGCACCTGTCCTTTGGCCATCGCCCCTGCGATGAACCATGAAATGTGGAGCAAAGCCGCGACACAACGTAATCTTGAGCAATTGCGCGTGGACGGCATCAAGATCATCGGGCCGGATGCAGGCGAACAGGCTTGCGGTGAAACCGGTCTTGGACGCATGAGTGAACCCGCCGCGATACTGGATGCCGTGGACATCCTGCTCGGCCCCAAGCCACTTGCAGGAAGAACCGTATTGATCACGGCCGGGCCGACATTCGAGCCAGTGGATCCGGTACGCGGAATGAGCAACCTGAGTTCCGGCAAGATGGGTTATGCGCTTGCCCAGGCAGCGAGAGAAGCAGGCGCCAGGGTCTTGCTCATATCCGGCCCAGTCTGTCTTGATGCGCCATCGGGTGTCGAAAGAATCAATGTAACGACCGCAAAGGACATGCTGGATGCTGTTTTTTCGCATGTCAGGGATGCCAGTATTTTCATTTCCGTCGCCGCTGTCGCGGATTTTCGTCCCGCCAAACCCGCCGCGCGGAAAATCAAGAAAGATTCAGCATCACTGACCCTTGAACTGGTTCCCAACGTGGACATACTTGCCTCGGTCACCTCGTTGCCGTCCCCGCCGTTTTGTATCGGATTCGCAGCAGAATCGGAAAACCTGGCAGTCAATGCAGAAATCAAAAGAAAAAACAAAAAGCTGCCGATGCTGGTCGCCAATCTGATCCAGAATTCGATAGGACAGGATGCAGCGGAATTACTGATTCTGGATGAGCAGGGATCGCATCCATTACCAGTTGCCGACAAGCTGGTTCAGGCTCGCCTGTTACTTCGGCATGCCCAAAGCCTGATTGGCTAAGATTTGCTCATTTTGTCGAAATGTCGTCACCCATGAAACTGGAAATCAAAATCCTTAACGAAAAAATTCGTCACCAGCTGCCTCATTACGCCACTTCCGGTTCTGCCGGCCTGGATTTGCGGGCATGCATCGATTCACCAATCACATTGAATCCTGGCGATACCCAGTTGATCCCCACCGGCATGGCGATCCATCTGGGTGACCCCGGTTATGCTGCGCTGATTCTTCCCCGCTCTGGGTTGGGCCACAAATATGGCATCGTGCTCGGCAATCTGGTCGGACTGATTGACTCGGACTATCAGGGTGAACTGATGATTTCATGCTGGAATCGCGGCCATTCCAGTTTTGTGCTGCAACCCATGGAAAGGCTTGCCCAATTGGTGGTTGTGCCGGTCATTCAGGTTGACCTGACGGTTGTTGAAAGCTTCGCGCAAAGCCATAGAGGTGACGCCGGTTTCGGCAGTACCGGCAAGCTGTAGCCTGCTTTCAGGCACATCAATCTGGCAATAACATCTGTCTACGCTTCCGATAGCCGGAAAATACCGAGGCATGGAGATTGCTACTTTATGCCTCACCCTGACCAGAAATCAACCCGAAAACAGTTTGCGGAGCGTACTGGGGAGGCCCTGTGCACGGGCATTTCCATTTGAAGATTAAAGATGAAACGTCCATCAGTGACCCGATACGGTGCCATGCTGACAGTCATACTGTCGGCGATCGCCGCTTTGGCTGTACTGCTGGTTTACATGACCCGCGAAAAGGATGACCTGGACACTGCAACAATGCAGAAACCGGCCATGGCCACGCAGATCGAATATCTTGCGGAATCTCTCAGGCTTTCAGTCGAAGCGATTGCCGCCCATCCTCAAACCCTGGCCTGTTTCGAAGCGGGCAACAGCGATGCTTGCCGGTCTCAGGCAGTCAATCTGTATGCGCTCAATCGAGAAGCCACACTGTATTTTGTTCAGGAGGGACAAAGCGCGGACCTTCTGCCGGGTTTTCTCTCGGGCGGGACTCGTCGCCTGGTCGAGCGTGCGGCCCGTCAAAACAGTGCTGCCGCAGCTGCCACATTCAGCCTGGCCGTTTCGCAACCTGTCGTCAACGCACAGGGGAAAAGACTCGGTTTCGTGGTTCTGGAGCAAGGCGTGCCGCAACTGCAAATCCTGTTCGAAACCTTGCCGCTTCCCGCTGCCGGCGCATACGCTGAGCTTCTTCAGTCGCAGGCTACGGAAACCTCGGTATTGATCAGACGGGGCAACCAGGCAATCAAGAACACCACGCCCGCAACCATCATTACCCTATCTGGTACACCGTGGAAAATTGCCGTCTGGCGCAATACTTCGGCCACCTTCGAACTGGTCCTGCCCTACCTGTTCTTCTGGATATTGCTGAGCATGGTCATTGCGGTTTTCGTCATGGCCTTCACGATCAGCCTGAGAAACAAGGTCGTCGACAATCTGAGAATCATGGCGAGCCTGATCAATGACATGCGTCAGCACAAACTTCGGCCGGACTATCCGATCAGTCTGTTGGAGTTTGAAAATCCGATGAAAACAGTGCTGAAGATCGCACACGTACAGGTTGGCCGTCAGAAGGAAGCAACCAGCCAGGCCAAGCTGGATCATCTGTCACAGGTCAACAACCGCCGCAGTTTTGAAGAAAAACAGGCCGAGCTGTTCAAGACATTGAAGGATGGATGGACACACAGCCTGCTCATCCTCGACATCGACAACTTCAAGCAGATCAACGACACCTTTGGCCATGAAGCGGGTGACCAGATGATCGTCGCTTTCGGCAAGGCATTGAAGGACAACCTGCGCTCAAGCGATTTCATTGCCCGGCTTGGTGGCGACGAATTCTGTGTACTCTTTCCTTACACGCCGCTGGATCGCGCCCAGGAACTCTGCGAACGCCTGAGGGGGAAAATGCCTGAAATGGTCGAATTGATTCCCGGGGTGTCTCACAAACTGGCCTGGAGTGGCGGCCTTTCCGAGTACAGCAAGAACGACACCCAGGAAAACGCCGCGCTCTCACGCGCGGACGCCGCCTTGCTTGAAGCCAAGCGCTCGGGGCGCAACAACACACGCATCAAGGCCGCTGCCTGACGGCGCCAATCAGCAACAGCATCGCCACGCCAATCAGCACTGGGTAATTTCCCCAGCGGGCATAAGGTGTCATTCCCGAGTAACCCTGCACTTTCCCCTCGAGTGTTCCCGCCTCGAACTCTGGTAGCACGGCCTTCACATAGCCATTTTGATCAACGATGGCCGTCACGCCGGTATTCGTGGCCCTGAGCATATATCGCCCGGTCTCCAGCGCGCGCATCTGCGACATCTGGGCATGTTGCCAGGACGCCAGCGAGTCGCCAAACCAGGCATCGTTCGTGACATTCACCAGCAGCGTGGCCTGCGGCAGTGCCCGGATGATTTCATGGCCGAACACGTCCTCGTAGCAGATGTTCACGGCGATCCGCTGACCGGCCGCAAGTATGGGTGGCTGATGCTTGCTCCCCCGCTCGAAATCAGAAAGCGGGATGTGCAACACATTCACGATCCAGTCGAATCCCTTTGGCACATACTCCCCAAAAGCCACCAGATGCTGCTTGTGATAAAACTGCATGGGGGAAGCGCCGAGACTCACCACACTGTTGAAATAGGCGCCATTGATGTCACCCGTCGGCACCCCGGCAAGAATGTCCGCGCCACGCTCACGCGCCAATTGTGTCATGCCATCCAGGTAAGCGGCTGGGAGTTGCGAATAGAAAACCGGCAGCGCTGTCTCCGGCAGCACGATCAATTTCGCCTGGCTCGACTCGATCCGGCCGGCATAATCCGCCAGGGTTTGCGCGGCCCGCTCGGGACGCCATTTCATTTCCTGCGGGATGTTTCCCTGCAATAGCGCGACGGTTACTGGCAGGCCTTCAGGTTTGGTCCACTCAATATGCCTGAGCGCCTCGCCCGAAGCCAGCACACCGACAAGCAATGCAAACGGCAGGACCCATGCGCCTGGAATCCACGCTCGCTGAAACAGCCAGGCCAGGGCGCCGGCGGCAAAAAGGCTCAAGGCACTCAATCCATAAACACCAAAAATGGGTGCGTAACCCGCCAGCCAGCCATCTGGAACCTGTGCATATCCGATTGCCAGCCATGGAAAGCCGGAAAGAATCCAGCCGCGTATCCATTCCATCAGCACCCAACATGCAGGTATGAACACCAGCAAGCGTCCCGGGCCAGGTTTGGACATTCTTGCCGCCAGCCAGCCCGTGGCAGCGGGAAACAGCGCAAGAAACGCACAGAACAGCAAGGTGGCCATGGCCGCCAGCCAGGACGACATGCCGCCATACACCGCCATGCTGACATACACCCAGCTCACGCCTGCCCCAAACAGGCCCAGGCCAAACCACCAGCCTTCGATAAACATTTGGCCCGGGCTATCGCTTTCCCAAAGCCGGATCAATACATACAGGCTGACAAACACAGTAGCCCACCAGCCGATGGGCGCAAAAGCCGTCACGCATAGCGCACCTGCACCCAATGCAGTGACATGACGTAAACGGCCGGAGAACAGGGCCTGTCGGACTCGGTAAGTGAATGGGGGCATACGGCTGGTGTTAATCGGTTTATAGTGTTCGGGTGCTGCCCGTGCTATTGATTCTCACGCTGCTGGCCCTGATTGTATCGGGTATCCAGCCATTCGACCGCCTGACCTGGTGGATGGAGGTCATGCCCGTCATCATCGGCCTGCCCATCCTGATTTTCACCCGCAGGCCCTTCCCGCTGACCATGCTGCTCTATGGCCTCCTTTTCATTCATGGCCTGATCCTCATGCTGGGTGGTCACTATACTTACGCACGGGTTCCATTGGGTTTCTGGATGCAGGACTGGTTGGACTTGTCTCGCAACCACTATGATCGCATCGGCCACCTGGCCCAGGGCTTCATTCCGGCAATCCTGGCCCGCGAAATCCTGATTCGATTGTCTCCCCTGAAATCCGGCGGCTGGCTGTTTTTCATCGTGTGCTGCGTGGTGCTGGCCATTTCCGCCAGTTATGAATTCATCGAGTGGTGGGCTGCGCTGCTCTATGGTTCGGATGCCGACAGCTTTCTAGCCACCCAGGGTGACGTGTGGGATACGCAATGGGACATGTTTCTGGCGCTGTGCGGGGGCATTGCCGCACAATTGCTGCTTTCGCGGCAGCATGACCGGGCATTGAACAAGCTCAGGATTTTTTGAGGAGCTTCTTGCCCAGCATCACGCCCGTCAGAACCAGCGCGCCAGCCACCACTCCGGCGAGCATGCCCACCAAGGCAGGCATCAGGGCGCCAACCAGACCGCTCTGCGCGCCCAGGGCTTCCGACCAGCCATGCAATGCCGGAATGCCATGGACAAGAATGCCGCCGCCTACCAGAAACATGGCTGCCGTGCCCAGCACCGACAAGACCTTCATCAGCCAGGGCGCAGCGGCAAGCAGCAGGCTGCCGAGAGACTTGGCAACCGCATTGGTTTTGCGCGATAAAAACAAACCCGCGTCATCGAGCTTGACGATGCCGGCCACCAGTCCGTATACGCCTATTGTCATGATGACCGCGATGGCGGCCAGCACCGATACCCGGGTCAGAAACGGCGCCGCCGCAACCGTGCCCAGCGTGATGACGATGATTTCCGCGGAAAGGATGAAGTCCGTGCGCACGGCCCCCTTGATCTTGTCTTGTTCCAGCGCCACCAGATCGATATCGGGGTTTTCGAGCGCCTGTTTGAGTTCGGCATGATGCGCCTCGTCTTCTGCATCCTCATGCAGGAATTTGTGGGCAAGTTTCTCGAATCCTTCATAGCACAGGAAGGCGCCCCCCACCATCAGCAAGGGCATGACGAGCCAGGGTGCCACTGCGCTGATTGCCAGCGCCGCCGGGACAAGGATCAGCTTGTTGATGAAGGAACCCTTGGCCACCGCCCAGACCACGGGCAATTCACGGTCAGCCGCTATCCCGGCAACCTGCTGCGCATTGAGCGCCAGGTCGTCACCCAGCACCCCTGCGGTTTTCTTGGCTGCCACCTTGGACAGCACGGAGACATCGTCGAGTATCGTGGCGATGTCATCGATCAATGCAATCAGGCTGGCTCCGGCCACGTCAGTCCCCCAACTGGATTCTTCCGGCCTTCTCGGCCGCGGCAAAGTCCAGCATGCGCTGGATGGAAACAGCCGCTTTGGCACGGATGTTTTCCTCGATGAAAATCTCGTTTGCCCCAGGGCTTCCAATTGGCGCTTCAAGCACGGCAGCCAGCTTGCGCAAGCCGTTCATGGCCATCCATGGGCAATGCGCGCAGGACGTGCAGGTTGCGCCTTCGCCAGCAGTAGGCGCTTCCAGCAGGATTTTTCCTGGCGCCGCCGCGCGCATTTTGTGGAAAATGCCATTGTCGGTGGCAATAATGAATTCGTGATTGGGCAACCTGCGTACTGCGTCGATCAATTGCGTCGTCGATCCCACCACGTCGGCCATGGCGATCACTGCTTCCGGAGATTCGGGATGCACCAGCACCGCCGCATCGGGATGCTTCTTCCGCAAAGTCTTCAGCCCCTCGGCCTTGAAAGCTTCATGCACGACGCAGGAGCCTTGCCAGAGCAGCATGTCCGCGCCGGTCACGCGCTGGACATAATTGCCCAGATGGCGATCCGGCGCCCACAGCAGTTTCTTGCCCTGGGCGTGCAAATACTTGACGATTTTTGCCGCGATGCCAGAGGTCACCACCCAATCCGCGCGCGCCTTCACCGCCGCGCTGGT
>JACAED010000075.1 GCA_013389025.1 Hydrogenophilaceae bacterium | reverse complement strand
TTTCGACGATTTCGGCTTCTTCGCTGCTCAGCCTGGGCATGCGCATGATTTCAAAACGGCCGCTGTCGCGGGCGTAACTTTCGACAGCGGCAAGCAGGTTTTCGCTGGCCTGTTTGGTCCAGTCGTCCTGCTTCTGGATGACGCCACCGGCCGACATTTCTGCGACGAACATTTGCGGTGGCAGGAGCAGGACTTTTCTGGCCGGTTGGTCCTGCGACAAGCTGGCTAATCTGGGGTTGACGGCGGAGAATGCCGCCAGACCCAAACCGGGTAAACTCAGGAACAACAGCAGGACGAGGCGTAAAACAAGGCGCATGGGATTTCCTTTGTAAGGGCGGAAACTACGTTAATGGATGAGCTTGGTCAAATCAAAGCCGGTAGTGTTTCACGTGAAACCCCGACATGGCGCTGGGTGACCGATCGTGGGTTGCGGATTGCCAGCGGCGATGCAACACTGGCAATGTATCGTCGGCTTTGCGATGCAAACCTGTCCGAGATCAACGAAGTGGTTCCGGCTGATGGCAGCCTGCTACTGGTGATGAAGCCGGGCGTCGCGTTGCCGGCAGTGTTGAGTGACATATTGAATGAAGAGCAAGGCAGGCAAGCGGCAGCCCCAGGAACAAAACAGCACGAAATCGCCGTGACGTTTGATGGAGAGGATTTGCGGTTTGTGGCGGCGCAGACAGGGCTTTCGGTGCCGGATTTAATCAGGAGGCTCTGCGCGACTGTGTTTTCCGTCAAGTTTCTCGGTTTTCAGCCCGGCTTTGCCTATCTTGAGGGACTGCCAGAAGCGCTGCACCTGGCCAGGCGCAACACGCCGAGGACACGCGTGCCTGCGGGAAGCGTGGCCTTGGGCGGGCCGTATTGTGGCATTTACCCTGCCGAAGGACCGGGAGGCTGGCATCTCGTCGGACGAACGGAAGCGAAATTGTTCAACCCTGCGGCCAGGCCTCCCGCGCGATTGCAACCGGGCGACACGGTCAGACTGGTTCCCGCATGATCATCGTTGTGCGGCCCGGAATGCTGGATCTGGTCGTGGATCTCGGGCGGCCGGGATATCGACATCAGGGTGTGCCCGAAGGCGGGGCGGCCGATACGCCAGCGCTGATTCATGCCAACCGGCTGGTTGGCAATCCGGACAGCATGGCGGGTCTTGAGTTGACCCTGCGCGGCCCGGAGCTGCTGTTTCCAGAGGGTGGAGTCATAGCCCTGACGGGTGCCGACATGGATGCCAGGGTGAATGGCGGGCGCTTACAGCACGGCGAGGCACAGGAACTCGAACCGGGCGCAAAGCTGGAAATTGGCATGGCCAGAACCGGGGCGCGGGGATATCTGGCCGTGGCGGGTGGGCTGGACGTGCCGGTGGTGCTGGGCAGCCGGTCAGTCTTCTTGCCCGGCGGTTGGGGCGGCTGGCAGGGAAGAGCACTCAGGTCAGGAGACCGCTTGCCGGCCGGAAGGGAAGGCGGTCAGGCCGAATGGTTGCGCATGCCGGAATTCACGCCTTGCCCTGATTGTTGTCTAAGAGTGTTGCCTGGCCCGCAATTGGGCAGTTTTTCAGACAAGGCACTGGTTTCATTTTTGGATCAGGTCTATACAGTTGACGCGGATTCGAACAGGGTTGGCATCCGGCTGCAAGGCGTGTCTCTCGAATATCAAGGTGGAGAATTGGCTTCACAGGGAGTATTGCCGGGAGCGGTACAGGTTCCGCCCAGCGGCCAGCCGATCATTCTGGGCTGGGACGGTCCTGTGACGGGAGGTTATCCGGTCATCGCCGGGGTTATTTCAACGGATTTACCTAGGCTGGCCCAGCTGAAGCCGGGAGACAGGGTGTCCTTCCGCA
This sequence comes from Hydrogenophilaceae bacterium, assembly GCA_013389025.1. Classification (GTDB taxonomy): domain Bacteria; phylum Pseudomonadota; class Gammaproteobacteria; order Burkholderiales; family Thiobacillaceae; genus UBA6918. The sequence continues at coordinate 13,028 of JACAED010000075.1, read as the reverse complement.
TGGTGGGTGTCGAGCAGGCCCGGATGGCATGGAGGCGGGCGGCGACATGGCTAAGCTGATTGAACTGAACGCAGATATCGGCGAGGGCGGGCCGGATGCCGTGCTGATGCCGTATGTCGATCGGGTTTCGATCGCTTGCGGCGGGCACGCGGGTGACGTGGCAAGCATGCGGCAAGCGCTCCTGCTCGCGCGAGATTACGGAATCAAGCCGGGCGCGCATCCGGGTTATCCCGACCCTGCCAATTTCGGGCGCAAGGCGATGGCGGCCGGCCCGGCGCAGATCACGCGCTGGGTTGTTGAGCAGACACTGACCCTCCAGCGGGTTGCCCATGCTTTAGACATGACGCTGTTTCACGTGAAACCGCATGGCGCGCTATACAACCTGGCGGCGGGAGACAGGGTAATCGGAAAGGCCGTCATTGCCGCACTGCAAGAACTGGGTGGCCTGGCCTTGATTGTCCTGGCGGGTTCGCCGCTGGCGGAATGGGCAAGAGTCGCTGGGCTCGAGGTAATCGAGGAAGCTTTCGCCGACCGACGCTATCTCGAGAACGGCAGGCTTGCGCCGCGCGAAATGCCCGGCGCGGTGATCAATAAACCGGAAGAGGCGGCGCATCAAGCGGCGTTGATTGCCCAAGAGGAGCCGGTTGTCACGCTAAATGGGCAATTGAGGGTGATCCGGGCGCAGACGTTGTGCGTGCACGGCGACGGGCCGGGGGCATTGGAAAGGGCGAAGGCCGTAGCCCGCGCCCTTCAGTCAGCTACGAATTGAATCAGGATTGCTTGAGCTTGCACGTGCTGATGCCCAGCAGGGGATAGACCGGGCACCAGCCGATCAGGCCGGTGGCGAGTGGAACCACGCCAATCCAACCCCAGGCGCCGATCGTGCCGGTCAGGGCAAGGGCAATCAGGATAAGGCCTGCGATAATGCGCAGGGCGCGGTCGATTCCACCAACATTGGCTTTCATGGTTTTCTCCTTCTGTTGAGGTTAGGGAACCCGTATTTCACCTGACAGAAGCCGCCGGGTCTGTAACCCCGGTCACATAGATCCGGTTGTTCCGGCAAGTTGCCTCAGGCCGGCAGGATCCAGAATTTCGATGGATTCGCGCCCTAGTTTGACCAGGCCGCGATGCTCGAAGCCCTTGAGCAGGCGGCTGACAATTTCGCGGACGCTGCCCAAGTCCTGTGCCAGTTGCTGGTGGGTGGTGCGGAATTCCCGGCCATGGCCCAGCAATAGCGCGGCCAGGCGCTGGTCCAGCCGCATGAAAGCCACTTCTTCCACCAGCTGCATCAGGTCGGCAATCCGCTCGGCGAACAGCAAAAAAACAAAACGTCGGAAAGGCTCATGGACCAGCATCTCCTCGAAAACGGGCCTGGGCAGCATCAAAATCTGCGTATCGTACTCGGTTTCGCCGCGAGCGTTGTATTCCTGTTGCCCCAGCAGACAACTGGCTGTAATGAAACAGGTTTCACCTGGCAGCACCCGGTAAAGGGGGAGTTCGCGGCCATTGGGCGCGGACTTGATGACGCGAATGGCGCCCGAGATCACGAAGGGAAACCCGCGACAGGGCTGGTGTTCATCAAAGACCTGTGTGCGTTCGGGCAGGGAAACCGGGTTCAATGCCGAAATCAGTTGGTTTTGATCTGTCACGGGCAGTTCGTTAATGACGGGATAGGCCTTTAACAAGGCGTCAATCGGTAAATTCATCAGCGGCATGTTGCCTCAAATAGACTGATCAGAGAAGTGGTTTCACGTGAAACAACGGGCGTAGAAAATCGCTTTCGCGTAGAATTCGCGCATGATATTTCCCGAAAATTTCGATGTCATTGTTGTGGGTGGCGGCCATGCAGGCACCGAGGCCGCGCTGGCGGCCGCGCGCACCGGCGCGAAAACGCTATTGTTGACGCATAACATCGAAACGTTGGGTGCAATGTCCTGCAATCCGTCCATTGGTGGGATCGGCAAGGGGCACCTGGTCAAGGAGGTTGATGCGCTGGGCGGGGTTATGGCTTTGGCCGCCGACGAAGCGGGCATCCAGTTTCGCACGCTGAATGCCTCCAAAGGGCCGGCGGTACGGGCCACACGCGCACAGGCCGACCGGGTGCTATATAAGGCTGCGATCCGGCGGCGCCTGGAAAATCAGCCCAACCTGACGCTTTTCCAGCAGGCAGTAGATGACTTGATTATCGAGGGTGGCAAAGTCGTGGGTGTCAAAACCCAGCTGGGTATTGAATTCCACTCGCCTTCGGTGGTGCTGACTTCCGGGACTTTCCTGGCCGGCTTGATTCATGTTGGCTTGTCGAATTACGAGGCCGGCCGCATGGGTGATCCGCCAGCCAAATCGCTGGCTAAATGCCTGCGGGAATTGAATCTGCCGGTGGGGCGGCTCAAGACCGGCACGCCCCCCCGCATCGACGGCCGCACCATTGATTGGAATGCCTGCCAGGAGCAGCCGGGTGACGACCCCGCGCCGGTGTTTTCCTTCATCGGCAGCAGGGACATGCATCCGCGCCAGGTGTCGTGCTGGATCACCCATACCAACGCGCGCACGCACGACATCATACGTTCCGGTTTTGATCGTTCGCCCATGTTTACCGGCGTGATCGAAGGTGTGGGGCCGCGCTACTGCCCATCTATCGAAGACAAGGTCAACCGCTTCGCGGACAAACCCAGCCATCAGATTTTTTTGGAGCCGGAAGGGTTGGACACGCATGAGGTTTATCCCAACGGCATTTCCACTTCGCTGCCCTTCGATATCCAGCTGGCGGCCGTACATTCGATTCCCGGTTTGAAAAACGCGCATATCCTGCGCCCGGGGTATGCCATCGAGTACGACTATTTCGACCCGCGCAACCTCAAGGCCAGCCTGGAAACCAAAACCCTTTCCGGCCTGTTTTTCGCCGGTCAGATCAACGGCACGACGGGCTATGAAGAGGCTGCCGCGCAGGGCCTCCTGGCCGGCCTCAATGCAGCGCGGTTTGCCCGCGACGAGGAAGCCTGGTATCCCGCAAGGCACGAGGCTTACCTTGGCGTATTGGTGGATGATCTCATCACACGCGGGGTATCCGAACCCTACCGCATGTTTACCAGCCGGGCCGAATACCGCCTAAGCTTGCGTGAGGACAACGCTGACCTGCGGTTGACAGAAACCGGCCGCCGTCTGGGCTTGGTGGATGATGCGCGCTGGGAAGCCTTCAATCGAAAACGCGATGCCATCGCCCGCGAGGTGGAGCGCCTGAAATCGACCTGGGTGAGGCCGGAAACCCTGCCGCCCGCGCAGGCAGAGCCGATACTTGGCAAGCCAATCGAGCGCGAGTACAACCTGTTTGAATTGTTGCGCCGTCCGGAAATTCGTTATGAGCAGATTCTGCGATTACCCGGCGGGGCGCCCGGGGTAGACGATGCGCAAGTCATCGAACAGCTTGAAATCCAGGCCCGGTACCAAGGCTATATCGACCGGCAGAACGAAGAAGTGGCGCGCCACCGCGATCAGGAAGAACTGCGGCTGCCGCAGGATTTCGATTACATGCAGTTGACCGGGTTGTCGATTGAAGTGCGCCAGCGTTTGAACCAGCACAAGCCGGAAACGCTGGGCCAGGCATCGCGGCTGCAGGGGATGACGCCTGCTGCGATTTCCGTGCTGCTGGTCTATGCGAAAAGAGGGTTCCGGCCAGACGACGCGGACGACGCTGCCAAAAAGACAGCATGACGCCGGCCGAGCAATTAGCGGCGGGTATTGATGCGCTGCGTCTTTTTGTGGATCCGGGCCAACAGGAAAAGCTGCTGGCCTATTTGCAACTCATGGCCAAGTGGAACCGGGTGTACAACCTGACGGCCCTGAGAAATCCGGGCGAATGGGTTACCCACCATCTGCTCGACAGCCTGGCGGTGTTGCCTCATGTACAGGGCCCCGTCGTTGTCGATGTGGGCAGCGGGGCGGGTTTGCCGGGTTTGGTTCTGGCCATCATCAGACCCGGCTGGCAGGTCGTCAGTGTCGAGGCCGTTGACAAGAAAGCCGCCTTCCAGCGCCAGGTGGCGGCGGAGTTAGCGCTTGCCAACGCGAGAATCGAAGGCTGCCGGGTGGAGAGACTGTCGCTGGAGGGCGGCGCGGACACCCTCATTTCCCGCGCCTTTTCCAGCTTGACGGATTTTGTGAATCTGACCCGCCATTTGCTCAAACCCGGCGGTCAATGGGTGGCCATGAAAGGGAAAAAACCGCTGGAAGAAATGGCTGCGTTGCCGCCGGATGTGCGCGTGTCGAATATTGCGAATCTGAAAGTGCCCGGTCTGAATGCCGAGCGTTGTGTCGTCTTGATGGAAAAAACCGGGAACTGAAACATGGGCCGCATCATCGCCATTGCCAACCAGAAGGGCGGCGTCGGAAAAACCACCACTGCCGTCAACCTGGCCTGTGGACTGGCACAAAACGGCCAGCGCGTTCTGCTGGTGGATCTCGATCCGCAGGGCAACGCTACCATGGGCGCGGGCGTGGAAAAGCGCACGGCCTTGCCCACGGCTTATCAGGTATTGCTGGGCGAAGCGGATATTTCAGCCGCGCGCCTGCATTCTGAAAAAGGCGGCTTCGATGTCGTGCCCGCCAACCGTGAGCTAGCCGGCGGTGAGGTGGAAATGGTCGAGCTCGACAAGCGCGAGTTTCGCCTCAAGGCAGAGCTGGTCAGGGTGGCAGAGGCGTACGACTTCATCCTGATCGACTGCGCGCCGACACTCAACCTGCTGACGGTCAATGCGCTCGCCGCTGCCCATGCCGTGCTGATTCCCATGCAGTGCGAATATTATGCGCTGGAGGGCCTGACCGATCTGGTCGCCACCATCAAGAAGGTCAAGCAGAAGCTCAATCCCAACATTGAAATCGAAGGCCTGCTGCGCGTGATGTACGACCCGCGCTCCACACTGGCCCAGCAGGTGGCGGCTGAGCTCAAGAACCACTTCGGCGACAAGGTGTTCAACACCGTCATTCCGCGCAATATCCGGCTGGCCGAGGCGCCCAGCCATGGGCTGCCGGGGGTGGTGTACGACCGTGCATCGAAGGGCGCGCAGGCCTATCTCGAACTGACAAGGGAGCTGCTCGACCGCTATGGCATTGCGGTGGGAGCGGGTTGAGCGACAACACAATCAACGGACAGGGGACGAAAATGGCAAAAATGAAGGGACTTGGCCGCGGACTCGATGCGCTGCTGGGTGGGGATTCGCCCGCAGCCGGCGCAGGTGACAAGGGAGAGTTGCGCATGCTGGCGATTTCCCAGCTTCGCCCCGGCCGCTATCAGCCGCGTACCCACATGGATGAAACCGCATTGGACGAACTCGCCGAGTCCATTCGCGCCCAAGGCTTGATGCAACCGATACTTGTTCGTGCCGACGGCAAGCAGTTCGAGATCATCGCCGGTGAACGCCGCTGGCGCGCGGCGCAGCGGGCGGGCCTAGCCGAGGTGCCGGTGCTGGTCAAGAACGTGCCGGAAGAATCCGTTGCCGCCATGGCGCTGATCGAAAACATCCAGCGCGAAGACCTCAACGCCATCGATGAAGCGCATGGCCTACAGCGCCTGATCCAGGAATTCGGCATGACGCATGATGCCGTTGCGCAAGCAGTGGGCAAGTCGCGGGCGGCTGTTTCCAACCTGTTGCGGCTCTTGAATCTTTCCAAACCCGTGCAGGACATGCTGACCGCAGGGCTGATTGAAATGGGTCATGCCCGTGCCCTGCTTCCATTGCCGGCCGCTCAGCAACGCGAACTGGCGCATGAAATCGAGGAAAAGGGTCTGTCCGTGCGCGAGGCCGAACGCAGGGTGGCCCGACTCAAAAGCGGCGTGGCTTCACGCCCGGTTAAAAAGACCGTGCCGCGCGACATTCGCCGGCTGGAGGAGGCTTTGTCTGAAAACCTCGGCATGGAAGCAAAGGTGCAGATGGGACGCAAGGGCGGAAGGCTGACACTGCACTTTGCCGAGGCCGACCAGTTGCAAGGCATGCTTGAAAAGCTGGGAATTGAGATGTAAAAAATGAACTGAAATCCGTTAGCCCAGCCGTCAAAAAATTGTAAAAACATGACGCACACAATTTGAAGGGGCTATCTCAAACCCACAAATCAGACTACATTCCGAAAGGCAGTTACCCATTCCCGCTGAAGGAAATTATTGAGGGATAATCTGGAACGATCCCAGATGTTCGATAATGCCTGACGGTCACCTACACAAACTACTCAATAACAGGAGCTCATCCATGCGCGAAACCCCTTTCGTATTAAATCTGCTTGGCGTCGCAATGATTACCGCTGGACTTGCCAGCGCGCAGGCAGCCGAAGGCAAGTACTACGACCCATCCAACGTGGCCAGCCCCAAGACCAATACCATTGGCTATGAGCTGTTCAGAACGATTGGCTGTCCCGGCAAGCAGCTTCTCGATGCAGGGTGTCCTGATGGCGATGCGGATGGCGATGGCGTGAAGGACAGCAAGGACAAGTGCCCGACCACGCCGAAAGGCCGCAAGGTCAATGCCGAGGGCTGTGAGCTCGATGGTGATGGCGATGGCGTCGTCGATGCCCTCGACAAGTGCCCGACCACGCCGAAAGGCCGCAAGGTCAATGCCGAAGGCTGCGAGCTGGATGGTGACGGCGATGGTGTCGTCGATGCCCTCGACAAGTGCCCGACCGTACCTGCGCCTGGTACCGCAGATGGCTGTCCGGTTGTCAAGGATAGCGATGGTGACGGCATCATGGACGACAGGGACAAGTGTCCCACAGTCGCAGCACCCGGCACCGCCGATGGTTGCCCCGTGCCCAGAAAGCTGGTGCTGGAAGGCGTGAATTTCGACAATGACAAGGCCACGTTGCGTCCGGAAGCCTACGGCATTCTCGACAAGGCTGCCGCGACCCTCAAGGAATGGGGCGATGTTAAAGTTGAAGTGGCCGGCCACACCGACAGCCGCAGCGATGATGACTACAATCAGAAGCTGTCCCAGCGCCGCGCGGATGCGGTCCGCGCCTACCTGATCGGCAAAGGTGTAGCCGCTGACCGGTTGACGGCAAAGGGTTACGGTGAGTCCAGTCCTGTCGCGGACAATGAGTCGGAGGAAGGCCGTTTCAAGAACCGCCGTGTCGAGCTTGTGCCACAAAAATAGGCAACCTAAATCCAGTGAAAATGAAACGGGGGCTTCGGCCTCCGTTTTTTTTCATGACTCGGGCATCCGTGCTGCCTTTTGCATGTTTTGCGGCTTCTTATGGTTGCATCAGCATTTCTAATTCAGGTATCATGGCGGCCTAATGTTAAGGCCCACCACCCGGGTGGCGGCATGCCAGCTTGTCATTCTGATTGCCGTTGCGGCAGTAGCGTACTTTGTGCGGGGTGAAAAGACCGCGTTATCAGCGGCATTTGGAGCGGCCATCACACTGTTGGGCAGCCTGTTGATGCTGGCCAGAGAGCGGGAAAGCGAACATCATTCCGAGTGGACTGCGCAAAGGCAGTTGGGACGGTTTTTCCGGCTGGCGGTGGAACGTTACCTGCTGGTGGGTGGCTTGCTGGCATTGGGTTTTCTGTCCGGCAGGGCAGAACCGCTTGCGCTGTTGACCGGTTTCTCTCTGGCCCAGGCGGGCTGGCTGATGGCGCTTAAAGAAAAGAAATAAAAAAACAACAATAAAAGAATTGTTCAGGGATGTTCTGATTGCGCAGGCGATTATTGAGGCGGGTGCAATCAAAACTTACTTGAATTCAAACCAAACCATGTCTGGCGAAGCGCATACCTCTGGCGATTACATCAAGCATCACCTGCAAAACCTGACTTTTGGCCAGCATTCAGATGGCACCTGGGGCATTGCCCATAGCACGCAGGAAGCCAAGGAGATGGGTTTTTGGGCCATCAATGTCGACAGCATGGCATTTTCCATCGGCCTCGGCCTCCTGTTTCTGCTCTTCTTTCGCAAAGCGGCCAAAAGCGCCACCGCAGGCGTACCGTCCGGCCTGCAGAATTTTGTCGAATGGGTGGTCGAGTTCGTTGACGGATCGGTGCGCGGTTCATTTTCGCACCACAACCCGCTTGTCGCGCCGCTGGCGCTGACAGTGTTCATGTGGGTGTTTCTGATGAACTTCATGGACCTGCTGCCCATCGACTGGCTGCCTTGGGCTGCGGGTCTTGCCGGCGTTCCCTACCTGAAAGTGGTGCCATCGACCGATCCCAATGTCACATTCGCCCTGGCCTTGAGCGTGTTTTTCCTGGTTCTTTACTACAGCACCAAAATGAAGGGCCCCGGAGGATTCTTCGCCGAGCTGGCCTTTCAGCCTTTCCCGAAATGGATGTTTCCGGTCAACCTGCTGCTTGAAGGCGTGGGGTTGATTGCCAAGCCGATTTCGCTGGCGCTGCGTCTGTTTGGCAACATGTATGCCGGCGAAATGATTTTCATCCTGATTGCGCTGATGTTCGGCGGCGGCTTCCTGCTGGGGCTGTTCGGCGGCGTGCTGCAGTGGGCGTGGGCGGTGTTCCACATACTGATCATCACCTTGCAGGCGTTCATTTTCATGACCCTGACCATCGTGTATCTGGACATGGCGCATTCCGAGCATCATTAAGAATTAGCAATTATTTTTCAACTCAATCGAAAACTCAAGGAGTAAACAAATGGAAATGACTCAAGCCGTACTGTATATCGCAGGTGCGCTGATGATGGGCCTGGGCGCTCTGGGCGCAGCCGTGGGTATCGGTATTCTCGGTGGCCGTTTCCTCGAAGGCGCAGCCCGCCAGCCCGAACTCATCCCCATGCTGCGTACCCAGTTCTTCATTGTTATGGGTCTGGTCGATGCCGTGCCGATGATTGCTGTCGGTTTGGCCATGTATGTGCTGTTCGCGGTGGCGGGTTGATTCTCCCGGTTAATCGCAATCAGATATCAGCGAGTTTGATTAACCTACCGTTTAAGGTGCGGATATGAATTTCAACGCGACCCTGATCGGCCAGTCCATCACGTTTGTCTTCTTCGTGTGGTTTTGCATGAAGTATGTGTGGCCGCCGATCATGAATGCACTCGAAGCGCGCAAGAAGCAGATCGCCGATGGCTTGGCGGCCGCGGATCGCGGCAAGCACGAGCTTGAGCTGGCTGCAAAAAAAGCCGCCGACAACATGCGCGATGCCAAGGCCCAGGCGGCCGAGGTACTGGCCCAGGCCGAAAAGCGCGCAGCACAGATAGTCGAAGACGCCAAGAACGCTGCCAAAGCCGAAGGCGATCGCCAGCTTGCCGCAGCCCAGGCCAACATCGAGATGGAAACCAACCGCGCGCGCGAAAGCCTGCGTGAGCAGGTGGCACAGCTGGCCGTGGCCGGCGCGGAAAAAATCCTGCGCCGCGAAGTGAATGCCCAGTCCCATGCCGACCTGCTCAACCAGCTGAAAGCCGAGCTGTAATCATGGCCGAACTGTCCACCCTGGCACGCCCCTACGCCGAAGCGGTGTTCCGCCTGGCACGGGAAAAGAATGCCCTGGGCGAATGGGCCGATCGCCTCGCCACATTGGCGGCGATTGTGTCCGATGCGCGCATGCGGGCGGTGATTGCCGATCCCAACACCAGCGCGGCCCGCGCCGCCGAACTGGTGGGGTCGATCGGAGGCAATGCTGTTGGCGATGCGGGCAGGAATCTGCTGACCGTGCTGGCAGGCAATGACCGCCTGATGCTGTTGCCGGAAATCGCCAGCCAGTTTGAGGTGCTGAAGGCCGAAGCCGAAGGCAGGCTGGAAGCCACCATTGTTTCCGCGCAGGAAATGACGGAAGCGCAGAAAGCCGAATTGATGGCCGCGCTCAAGGACAGGTTCGGGCGCGATGTGCAGGCCACCGTGAAAGTGGACGCCAGCCTGATCGGTGGCGCCGTGATTACCGTGGGCGACCAGGTGATCGATGGCTCGGTAAAGGGCCGTCTGCAGAAAATGGCCGCCTCGCTTACCGCTTAACAGATTAATTTTTAGATACGGAACCGGCCAGACCGGAGATAACCATGCAACTGAACCCAAGCGAAATCAGCGAACTGATCAAAGCCAAGATCGAGAACCTGGGAACCGCTTCCGAACTGCGCACCCAGGGCACTATCGTGTCCGTGACCGACGGTATCATCCGCGTGCACGGACTGTCGGATGTCATGTCCGGCGAAATGATCGAACTGCCGGGCAACGTGTTCGGCGTGGCACTCAACCTGGAACGCGATTCCGTTGGCGTGGTGGTGCTGGGCGATTACGAACACCTGAAGGAAGGCGATACCGCGAAGTGCACCGGGCGCATCCTGGAAGTGCCGGTCGGTCCCGAATTGAAAGGCCGCGTAGTCAACGCGCTGGGCCAGCCCATCGACGGCAAGGGCCCGGTTAACACATCGCGCACTTCCCCCATGGAAGTGATCGCCCCGGGCGTGATCGCGCGCCAATCCGTCAGCCAGCCTGTACAAACCGGGTTGAAGTCGATCGACTCCATGGTGCCCATCGGCCGCGGCCAACGCGAGCTGATCATCGGCGACCGCCAGACCGGCAAGACGGCGGTAGCGATTGACGCCATCATCAACCAGAAGGGCACGGGCGTGACGTGCGTGTACGTGGCGGTCGGACAGAAAGCCTCGTCGATTGCCAACGTGGTTCGAAAACTCGAAGAGCACGGCGCCATGGCGCACACCATCATCGTGGCTGCCTCAGCTTCCGACTCCGCTGCCATGCAGTACCTTGCACCGTATGCCGGCTGTGCCATGGGCGAATATTTCCGCGACCATGGAGAGGACGCGCTGATTGTCTACGATGATCTGACCAAGCAGGCCTGGGCCTACCGTCAAATTTCCCTGCTGTTGCGCCGCCCGCCGGGACGTGAAGCCTATCCCGGTGACGTGTTCTATCTGCATTCCCGTTTGCTGGAACGCGCCGCACGCATCAACGCCGACGAAGTGGCCAAGCGTACCAAGGGCGCAGTGACCGGCAAGACTGGCTCGCTGACGGCGTTGCCCATCATCGAGACCCAGGCTGGCGACGTGTCCGCTTTCGTGCCGACCAATGTGATCTCGATTACCGATGGCCAGATCTTCCTCGAAACCGACCTGTTCAACGCGGGTATTCGTCCCGCCATCAATGCGGGCCTGTCGGTGTCCCGCGTCGGTGGCGCCGCGCAAACCAAGGTCATCAAGAAGCTGGGCGGTGGTATTCGTCTGGCGCTTGCGCAGTATCGTGAACTGGCGGCGTTTGCGCAGTTTGCTTCCGATCTGGATGATGCCACCAAGAAGCAGCTCGAGCGCGGCAAGATCGTGACCGAGCTGATGAAGCAGCCGCAATACTCGCCGATGAGCGTGGCGGAAATGGCCATCACCCTGTTTGCCGTCAACAACGGCTACATGGACGGCCTGGAGATCAAGAAGGTGTTGCCGTTCGAAGCTGCCTTGCAGGCCTTCATGCGTGACAAGCATAAAGGCCTGATCGATGCCATCAATGCCAGCGGCGAAATGACGGCTGACAACGAGTCCGCGCTCAGGACGGCGCTCGATTCGTTCAAACAAACCGCGGTTTATTGATTAAGGCACTGATTCGGGAGTCCCGGCAATGGCCGCAGGCAAGGAAATACGAACCAAGATCAAGAGCGTGGAAAACACGCGCAAGATCACCAAAGCCATGGAAATGGTGGCAGCGAGCAAGATGCGCAAGGCGCAGGAACGCATGAAGGCGGCCAGGCCCTACGCGGAAAAAATCGCCAATGTTGCCGTGCACATGGCCTATGCTCACCCCGAGTACAAGCATCCTTTCGTGGTGCGCCGTGACAGCATCAGGCGCGTGGGTCTGATTGTCGTCACGTCGGACAAGGGCCTATGTGGCGGCCTGAACACCAACGCATTGAGAATCGTGGTCAGCAAGCTCAAGGAATGGGAAAGTCAGGGCGTGGGCGTGGATGTCACCGCCATCGGCAACAAGGGCCTTGGTTTCATGCAACGCATGGGGGGCAACGTGGTTTCGCAGATCACCTCGCTTGGCGACGCGCCGCACATGGAGCGTTTGATCGGTCCGGTCAAGATCATGCTCGATGCGTATGTCGAAGAAAAAATCGACGCGCTTTATCTGGTCTACAACCGCTTCGTCAACACCATGAAACAGGAGCCCACGGTCAAACAGCTGTTGCCCCTGGAGCAGGCGGCCGGCAGCGAGGAAGACAAGCTCAAGCATCATTGGGACTACATCTACGAACCTGATGCCAAGCCGGTGGTCGATGCGCTCTTGACCCGATACATCGAGTCGATCGTGTACCAGGGCGTGGTGGAGAACATCGCGTGTGAACAGTCCGCACGCATGGTGGCGATGAAGGCCGCTTCCGACAACGCGAAAAACGTCATCGGCGAACTGAAACTACTGTACAACAAGACCCGTCAGGCTGCCATTACCAAGGAGCTCTCCGAGATCGTGGCTGGCGCCGCCGCCGTGTAACACGTGTGAGCACAGACAGAATAGCCCTAGTCAAGAATTGCGAAATTAATTTTAGGAACCCAGCATGAGCAACGGAAAAATCGTTCAGGTCATCGGCGCGGTGGTGGATGTGCAATTCCCCCGCGAATCCATGCCCAAGGTATTCGACGCACTAAAAATGTCGAATCCCGAGCTTACCTTTGAAGTCCAGCAGCAGATGGGCGATGGCGTGGTGCGCACCATTGCCATGGGCTCCACCGACAGCCTGCGCCGCGGCATGGACGTGCTGGCAACGGGCAGCCCCATCCAGGTTCCGGTGGGCCAGGCGACGCTGGGCCGCATCATGAACGTGCTGGGAGAAACCATCGACGAGCAGGGCCCGATTGGAACAGAACTGCGCATGCCCATCCATCGCAAGGCGCCGGCCTTCGACGAACAGGCAGCCAATGTCGAAATTCTGGAAACCGGCATCAAGGTGATCGACCTCATCATGCCGATCGCCAAGGGTGGCAAGATCGGCCTGTTTGGCGGCGCGGGTGTGGGCAAGACCGTGACGCTGATGGAGCTGATCCGCAACATCGCCGTGCAGCACAGCGGCTTCTCGGTGTTCGCCGGCGTCGGCGAGCG
>JACAED010000044.1 GCA_013389025.1 Hydrogenophilaceae bacterium | reverse complement strand
TTATCAAGGGGGTTGGATATGTGCCCCCCTTGATAAAGGGGGGGTGGGGGAATTTGGCCTGCAACAGGAACTTGATGCACCGCCTCCCTGCTTTCGGCCGCGCTGCCGGACAGCGCGCGCTCGATGGCATGGAACAGGAATTGATGCACGCCGCGTGAATCACGAAACCGCACTTCGGTCTTGGCGGGATGCACGTTCACATCGACGCCTTCGGGCGGCAGTTGAAAAAACAGCGCATAGGCGGGATGACGGTCGTGGTGCAGGATATCGCGGTAAGCCTCGCGCAGGGCGTGGGCAATGAGCTTGTCGCGCACGAAGCGTCCGTTGACGAACACATACTGGGCATCGCGCCCGCTGCGCGAGTAGGCAGGCAACGCGGCCAAGCCGGTCAGACTATAGGGCCCTGACTGTTCATCGACTGCAACTGCGGATGCGACGAACTCTTCGCCCAGCACGGCGGCAGTGCGATCTTTTAGCCCTTGCGACGGGAAACGCATCTGAATGCGGCCATTGTGCGTGAGGGTAAAGGCCACATCAGGACGCGAAAGCGCCATGCGCCGGACGATTTCCGCGCAATGCGCATACTCGGTCGTTTCGGATTTGAGAAACTTGCGGCGCGCGGGCGTGTTGAAAAACAGGTCGGCGACGGTAATCAGCGTGCCGCTGGCTAGCGCCGCTGGCTTCACCTTTCCTGGCACGCTGCCCTCGGCATCGATCTGGCCAGCGTGGGGTGCCGCTGGCGTTCGGCTGGTGACGCTGACACGTGCGATCGATGCCATGCTGGCCAGCGCCTCGCCGCGAAAGCCCAAACTCGCGACACTTTCCAGGTCTTCCAACGTGGCAATCTTGCTGGTGGCATGCCTCGCCAGCGATAGCGGAAGTTCGTCCAGCGTGATGCCCGCGCCGTCGTCCTGCACGGACAATCGCTTGACCCCGCCCTGCTCCAGTTTGATGTCGATGCGGGTTGCGCCCGCGTCCAGGCTGTTCTCGATCAGTTCCTTGAGCGCGGAGGCCGGGCGCTCGACAACTTCGCCCGCCGCGATTTGCGAGATGAGGATATCGGGCAGAACCTGGATGTGAGAAACTCGGCGCATACGGAATTATATGCGCGAGCCACCTCACATTTTCCGGCTTGCATTTCCCGTGTCACATTTCCCTGGCGAGCTTGGTTCCGGTTTTTTTCGGCAGTTTGTCGAAGTAAGTCTTGACGCCGGAAAGAATGGCGCTGGCCAGTTTGTCCTGATAGGCCTCGTCAGTCAGCTTCTGCTCTTCTTCGGGATTGGAAATGAAGGCGGTTTCGACCAGGATGGACGGAATATCCGGCGCCTTCAGCACAGCAAAGCCTGCCTGCTCGACATGATCCTTGTGCAGGGTATTGATCTCGCCGATTTCCTTCAGCACATGCCTTGCAAGCTTGAGGCTGTCGCTGATGGTGGCGGTCTGCGACAAGTCAATCAGCGTGCGCTTGAGGTACTGATCCTTGACGTCGATGTTGATGCCGCCGATCAAGTCGGCCTCGTTTTCCTTTTTCGCCAGCCAGCGCGCGGCGGCGGAAGTGGCGCCGTTCTCGGACAATGCGAACACCGACGAGCCGCGCGCTTCCGGACGAATGAACGCATCGGCATGAATGGAAACAAACAGGTCGGCCTTTACGGCACGCGCCTTGTTGACTCGCTCATGCAGCGGGATAAAGTAGTCGCCATCGCGCGTGAGGTAGGCGCGCATGCCAGGCTCGGCATCGATTTTTTCCTTGAGCCTTCTCGCAACCGACAGGGTGATGTGCTTTTCGTAGCTTCCATTGGCGCCTTTCGCCCCAGGGTCTTCGCCGCCATGACCGGCATCGATGGCCACCATCATCAACCGGCTGAATCTGGGCATGGCAGTCCTGGGTTTGTCTGCCTGAGATGCTGCCGGGGCTGGCTGTTCCGGAACAGGCTTGTTCTGTGCCAGCGCCTGCACCGGGTCGGCCGGAGCCATGCCATGAAGATCAATCACCAGCCGGTGGCCATATTCGCCCATGGGTTTTAGCGTGAACACGGAAGGACGAACGGCTGTTTTCATGTCCAGTACCAGCCGGGTAACCCCTGGCCGGTTGGGCGCGGCGCGCACGCCAACAATGTAGGGATCATCCGATCCGATGCTGGCTGAAAGACCGGCCAGCGCTGTTCCGGGATTGATGTCCTGCAGATCGACAACCAGACGGTCGGGATTGGCAAGGGTGAAGTACTTGAAGCTGACGGGCGCATCGGATTCGAGGGTAACGCGCGTGTAATCGGGAGACGGCCACAGCCGCGCGGCGGTAATGTTCGCAGCTGCCGCAGAGAAGCTGATCCACATCAGCCAAGTTGCCAGCAATCCTGCTAGTTTTCCTGTTGCCTGTCGACAAGCTGCCATGACTGCATCTCCTTCCTGCCCCTTGCGGACAGCGCTTCGATACGCGCCGTTCTGCCCTCGCCTGCCATGTCAAGTCGAATCACCAGATCCGGCTTGGGCAGCAGGCCTTCGGCTTTTTCGGGCCATTCCACCAAGCAAAGTGTGGCGGCATTGCAGTCATCCCTGAACCCTGCATCCAGCCACTCTCTCGGGTCGATCATCCGATATAAATCATAGTGTTGCAAGGTTAATTTAGACAAAACATAAGATTCGAGCAAGGTATATGTGGGGCTTTTGACACGCCCGGCATAACCCAATGCCCGCAAAATGCCCCTGACCAGGGTGGTTTTCCCCGCGCCCAGATTGCCTTTCAGATACACCACCATGCCAGGCATCAGCCTGTTCGCCAGCCTTGCGCCCAAGGCCAGTGTGGCGGCTTCATCAGGCAGTTCGATCGTTATCGAGGCGGTATCATCCGGTGTATGCATTGTCATGATTCAATCGATTACTCGGCGCTCACGCGCAGCATCCGCCGCTGGGCGCGGGATTTGGGGGTTTCCGGCATCGGCATCAGCGGCATCACGCTCGATGACGCGGAAAAGAGTTTGCTGAGCTGGCTGGATAAGGGTTATCACGGTGACATGGATTATATGGCCGCACACGGCACGAAGCGCACACGCCCGAATGAATTGGTTCCGGGCACGCTTAGCGTCATTAGCGCTCGCCTGCCCTACTGGCCAGCCAGTGCGCGGGACGCGCGCGAGATCCTGGCCGATCCTTCACTGGCCTACATATCGCGCTATGCACTCGGACGTGACTATCACAAGGTATTGCGCGACCGCTTGCAAAAACTCGCCAGCCGCATCGAGGCGGCCTGCCAGGAAATCGGTTTGGGGCCGTTGCAATACCGCGTATTCACCGACTCTGCACCCGTAATGGAAGTCGCATTGGCGGCACAAACCAAACTGGGCTGGCGCGGCAAGCA
>JACAED010000016.1 GCA_013389025.1 Hydrogenophilaceae bacterium | reverse complement strand
CCTTTTTCGATCCCGCGCGCGTGGTGTCATTTCCGCATCTCTCGCTGGCAGCCGGCGCGATCAAGGGCTGGGACAAGCGCAATCATTTCTATTACTAGATGCTGCAAAGCCTGGCCCTGCATTACGGCTTCGACCTTGAAACATCCTTTGAAGACCTGCCGGCGCGCATTCAGGATGTTGTGCTGCAAGGTTCCGGCCGCGAAGTCATTGCCTTCAAACACCTGGGCGAACGTGGAGGCTGGCAAACCCGCAAGCATGCGTTCGAAGGCATCTTGCGCAACATGGAGCGCCGCTACCGCGAAACCGATTCCATGGCGGTGCGCGAGGAACTGGCCAAATATCTCAACACCCGGCCCTGCCCCGAGTGCGAGGGCTCGCGCCTTCGACGCGAAGCGCGGCACGTTTATGTCGGCGGCAAGACACTCTACGAAGTCAGCCACTGGCCGTTGAAGGACACGCTGGCTTTTTTCAATGGTCTGCAACTCACTGGCAACAAGGCCCAGGTCGCGGAAAAGATTTTCAAGGAAATCACCGCGCGGTTGGGCTTCCTGGTCAATGTCGGGCTCGATTACCTGTCGCTCGACCGTTCAGCCGACACGCTCTCCGGCGGCGAGTCGCAGCGTATCCGCCTCGCCTCGCAAATCGGCTCGGGGCTCACCGGCGTCATGTATGTGCTGGACGAACCCTCCATCGGCCTGCACCAGCGCGACAACGACCGGCTGCTCGACACGCTCAAACATTTGCGCGATCTGGGTAATTCCGTGCTGGTGGTGGAGCACGACGAAGACGCCATCCGCACGGCGGATTACGTGGTCGACATGGGGCCCGGCGCGGGCGAACATGGCGGCCAGGTGGTAGCCGAAGGCATTCCCGCCGCCATCGAGAAAAATACTGCCTCGCTGACTGGCCAGTACCTGTCAGGCAAGCGGCAGATTGCCGTGCCGAAAAAACGCCGCAAGGCGGACGCCAAAAGACAACTTCTGCTCTGCGGCGCCACGGGCAATAATCTGAAAAACGTCGATCTCACCCTGCCGCTGGGCTTGTTCGTATGCGTCACCGGCGTATCCGGTTCGGGCAAATCCACGCTCATCAACGACACGCTCTACCATGCCGTGGCGAGACACTTATATGGTTCGACCGAGGAGCCCGCGCCGCACAAGGAAATTCACGGACTGGAATTCTTCGACAAGGTCATCAGTGTTGACCAATCGCCCATCGGCCGCACACCGCGTTCCAACCCCGCCACCTACACCGGCCTGTTCACGCCCATCCGCGAACTGTTCGCCGGCGTGCCCGAATCGCGCACGCGCGGCTACGGGCCGGGCCGCTTCTCCTTCAACGTCAAGGGCGGCCGCTGCGAGGCCTGCCAGGGCGATGGCGTCATCAAGGTGGAAATGCATTTCCTGCCCGACATCTACGTGCCCTGCGATGTCTGCCACGGCCTGCGCTACAACCGCGAAACCCTCGAAATCCACTACAAGGGCAAGACCATCCACGACATCCTCGATCTCACCGTGGAAGACGCGCTGGAGTTCTTCAATGCCGTGCCCGCCGTCGCCAAGAAACTGCAAACCCTGATGGATGTGGGCCTGGGCTACATCCAGCTCGGCCAGTCCGCCACTACACTCTCGGGCGGCGAGGCGCAACGGGTCAAGCTGTCACTGGAGTTGAGCAAGCGCGACACCGGCCGCACGCTCTACATCCTGGACGAGCCCACCACAGGGCTGCATTTTCACGACATCGAGCTCTTGCTCAACGTCCTGCACCGCCTGACCGACCAGGGCAACACCGTGGTGGTCATCGAACACAACCTCGACGTCATCAAGACCGCTGACTGGGTCATCGACCTCGGTCCGGAAGGCGGCGCGGGCGGCGGCCAGATCGTCGCCACCGGTACGCCGGAAGCCGTCGCCGCCAACCCGGCCAGCCACACCGGGCGCTATCTGGCACCGCTGTTCCGTAACAGGAAATCAGGGTCATCGCGAGGCGCGTAGCGCCATGGCGATCCAGTTCAAACCAAGCCCAGCGAGTTAATTCCTCACTCACAGCGCGGTTGTTTTTCACACCTCAAAAGCTATAAAGCAAACACACTTTGAAGGAGGTGAATATCATGCAAATCAGGACACACAGGAATGGCGGAGAGGCTTCACTCCAGGATGTAGCAGCGGCCTGGAAGAAAGAGGAACACGACTTTCACTGGAGCGAATCCGCGTCGGACAAACATGCAGTCGAACTTGCCAAGAGGCTGAGAGACATAGAACAGCATTCGGGCCCGGCTCATCCGGACCCGCGGAATGTGCACTAGCCCCACTTTGTGCGCTGCTGGACTAAAGAATTAGCGGCCCCAGCCTTAACTTGTTTTCTGGTGATGATCGAGCAGCACGTCGACCGTCATCAATACGGCAGATTGATGTCGACATCGGCCTCGTAACCGGCGTGGGTGGTGGCAAGGTCATCGCCTCGGGCACGCCGGAAAACGGGGTCTCATAATTGGTTTCTCTCCCAGCGGCACTTCTCGACCTTGCCAGAAAGCCAGCCGCATTGCTCAGTAAAACCGGGAAACGTAAAAATTCCTCCCAACCGCAGCTAACGGATTGCCACGAACAAGCTTTGCGGCTTTAATGCCGGAGTCGGCCCGAACCGGCTTTTTCCACAAAACCATTTTTAGGAGGAATCATGAATAAACTGCTTGTGGCGATGATCGCCGCATTGTCCCTGACCGCTTGCCAAAAGGCTGAAGAAGCCGCCGCCCCCGCCATGGAGCAGGCCAAGGAAGCTGCCAGCGCTGCTACGGACGCTGCCGGCCAGGCTGCCGATGCAGCGGGTCAGGCCGCGACTGAAGCCGCCGCTGCCGCTGGCGCCGCTGCAACCGCCGCCCAGGGCGCCGCCGATGCCGCCGCAGCTGGCGCGGAGAAAGTGCAGGAAGTGGCCGACAAGGCCAAGGATGCCGCGCACAAGTAAGCCGGGGATCACATCGCAATCAGGGCGCTCTTGCAGCGCCCTTTTTATTTCCAATTCGGCTCGTCTGAGAATTTACAGACATGAATTGAACTGTATCAATAACAATGTTATATAAAATAACAATGTTACCTAAACAGTCCGAGTTCATGGCCATAAGTACCGATCCGATCGCAATCAGCAGACGCTCCAGGGAAAAGGGGCAGCAACAGAAAGCCATTCTGGATGCCGCACGAGAACTGTTTGCCGAGGCCGGTGAAACGGCCGTTACCCTGCGCGCCGTGGCAGAGCGGATCGGCTATTCCACGACGGTCATCTACCAGCATTTTTCCGACAAGCAGTCGCTGATCCAGGCCCTGTGCGATCACGACTTCCTGCAGATGGCCAAGGATTTCGCCAGTCTTGCAGACATTGCCCATCCGGGTCAGCGCCTGCATGCGCTTGGGCTTGGCTACGTCAGCTTTGCGCTTCAGCACCCGAACGCATTTCGCTTCCTGTTCCTGACCGATCGCGCCGCATTGCCGCCCGAAAATAGCGCGATACCGAAGGGAAACATTGCACTGGACACTTATGCGCTGCTGAAACACACGATTGCCGAATGCATCCAGCAGGGACTTTTGCGATCCGAATTGAAAGACGTCGAACAGATGTCACAGCTTTGCTGGGCGAATGTACACGGCATCGCGTGCATGCATTTGTATTCATCGGTTCATCAATTATGGGTCGACTGGCGGCCGGCGATGGAAAACGCTGAAAAATCCCTTGAGATTTTCGAGCGCGGCATCAGCCGTGATGGCAAGCCCTTTTCAAGGGCTGTAAAAAACAGGAAAGGAAAATAATGCGCGGCCCGATGATCCTTGCACTCGTGACGGTGCTGATCTCCTGTGGCAAGCCCACCGGGGAGGAAACCGATAAAAATGCACTGCCAAAAAATTCAGCGGCACACGTCACCACAGTCCGGCTGGGAGATCTTGTTTTCCATCCCGAGCTTTCTGCCCAGGCTCAGGTCACTTCACGCAACATCAGCAAGATTGCCGCGGAAATTGCAGCACGCATCGAAGCCTTGCCGGTGGAAGCCGGCCAGCGTATTCCTGCCAACAAGGTCGTTGCACGGCTGGATTGCCGGGATGCCGGAATTGCGCTGCAGCAGGCCCAGGCCCAGCTTGCCACTGCCAGTGCACGTCTCAGGCTTGCCGAACAACAACTCAAACGCAGTGAAGACCTGGCGTCCAGAAATTTCATCTCCGGCGACGCGCTCGATCAGCGCCGCACCGAAGTCAATGTAATTCTGGCCGAACGGCAGCTTTCCCGCGCACAGGTCGAGGCGGCGCAACGCAATGTCGGCAAGTGCGTGGTGGTTTCGCCCTTCGATGCCGTGGTCGAGGCCAAGCTCGCCAACGTGGGCGAACTCGCTTCCCCCGGCACGCCGCTGTTGACATTGTGGGATATGAGCGGCCTGGAAGTATCGGCCGAGGTACAGCAAAAGGATGCTGACAGCCTGGCGCGGGCGAACCCCGTCATGCTGGAAACGCCCGAGGCGGATTTTCCGCTCAAGCTCAAGCGCATTTCGCCTGCGTTGAATACATCGGCGCGCACGCGTGAAGCCCGGCTTGGATTCGTCAGGGAAACGCCCCACCCCGGCGCCAGCGGACGTATCAGATGGCGCACAGACGAACCCTATCTGCCGGCGGAATACGTGCTGCTGAGAGAGGGCCGTTACGGGATTTTTGTTCAGGAAGCGAACAAGGCCAGGTTCATCGCCCTGCCCGATGCGCAGGAAGGCCGGCCGGTCATGGTGTCCCTCCCGCTGGATACCTTCGTCATCAGCGAAGGACGATTCGCCCTCAGGGACGGGCAGGAGATATCCGTGTCCAAATCCACGACTTCCGCACAGACAGCCAGATAAGGCATGAGAGTTTTCGAGCGCCTGCTGCGTAATCATCCGCTGGCCAACATCACCCTCGTGGTGGTGATTGCCATGGGCCTGATGTCGTATCTGACCATGCCGCGCGAACAGGATCCGGAAGTCAATTTCAACTGGGTCAACATCATGACCACCCTACCCGGCGCCTCGGCCGAGGACGTGGAAAAGCGCGTAACGCGACCTCTGGAAGACGCGCTGGCCCGCGTGGCGGATGTGCGATTCATTTCCAGCAATAGCCGCGAGAACAGTTCATCGATCCTGGTTCGTTTTCAGGACATCGACGAACGCACGTTCGACAAGCGCATCAATGACCTGCGCCGCGAAGTTCAGAACAAAGCCGACGCCGAATTGCCCGAGGAGGCCGGCGATCCCGTTGTGCTGGAAATCACCACCGCGAACGGCTTTCCATCAGCCATGGTCATGGTAACCTCGCCGGCCGATGACGAGCGCCTGCGGGCACTGGCGCGACAGGTGAAGGAAGACCTGGAACGAACAAGGGGCGTGGACAGCGTATTTGCCTCCGGCCTGCACGACCCCGAGCTTGAAGTCCGATTTCTGCCGCACGAAGCCGCGGCGCGCGGGCTGTCCGGCGCCGACATCGCCGATTCCGTATCGCGCTGGTTTCGAGACATCTTCGCCGGCCAGGCACGGGTAGGCGACCAGGAATGGCTGGTACGCGTGATCGGCCAGACCGCCGATCCGGAGCAACTGGCTCGGATTCAGGTCATTCCTGCTGCCCAGCCGCAAAATCGCACACCGCTTTCAAGCGTGGCGGAAATCAATCGCGCGCGCGAGAAGCCCACGCAAATGATTGCCCAGGATGGCCAGCCAGCCGTGTTGCTGGCCGTCAACAAGCGTACCCGGGCCAACACGCTGGAACTTGTCGAGCGCATCAACACCTATCTGGCGGAGAAAAACAGGACATTGGCAGGCTCTGGACTGTCTGTCTCCCTGCTGGACGATCAGACCATCCCCACCCGGCAGGCCATCAACACCATGCAGACCAATGCGTTTTACGGATTGCTACTGGTGTTGTTGATTTCGTGGATATTTCTGGGCAGCCGCATTGCCCTGCTGGTCGGCATCGGCATCCCCTTTTCATTGGCAGGCACATTCTGGGCTCTGTCCGCAATGGGCTTTACCCTCAATATTTCTGTCCTTTTGGGCATCGTCATCGTATTGGGCATGCTGGTCGACGATGCCGTCGTCATCGTCGAGTCAATCTATTACCGACTGGTGCGCGGGCAAGAGGTTGTGGCCGCTGCACTTGACTCGATCCGCGAAGTCGGCATGCCGGTTTTTTCCGCGGTTTTGACCACACTTGCGGCCTTTCTGCCTTTGATGCTGCTGCCGGGCATCGTCGGAAAATTCATGTTCGTCATCCCCGCAGTCGTCTCGCTCGCACTGGTCATTTCGCTGATCGAGGCCTACTGGATGCTGCCCACGCACGTCGCAGCCATGCGGCTTGATTTCACCAAGCCGGCCCGCTTCCAGCGCAGACGCGAGCGATTTACCCACTGGATTCGCGTGAAATATGCACGGCTTCTGATCCGTTTCATGCGGCACCCCATGCGCGCGCTGGCTGTATTACTGGTGATGCTGGCGCTCGCGGTGGGCGCGGTAGGCGCGGGTAGGGTGAAAATCCAGTTCTTTGCCTTCGACCCCTTGCGAATATTCTATGTCAACGTGGACATGCCTCCCTCTACCAGCATCGATGCCACTCTGCGCGAAGTGCAACGGGTCGAGTCAGAAGTCAGAAAGCATCTGCGCGCGGGTGAGGCACGGGGGATTGCGGCAGTAGCCGGCCAGAAATTCACCGATACCGAACCGCTGTATGGCCCTTCGTACGGCCAGCTCACTGTTTCACTCAACCCGCGGGAAAATGGCATGCGCGCCACGGATGAAATCGTCGAAGCCATGCGCAAGGATATCGAGGCACTATCCAGCCGGGCGAAAATAAGCTTTCTGCAGGTTTCCGGCGGCCCGCCCGCATCCAAGCCAGTCAAGGTTCGCGCGCGTGGTGATGATTACCGGGAACTTCGTGCGGCGGCGGATTCACTCAAGCGTATCGTACAAACGATCCCCGGTGCCAAGGACATCACCGATGACGAGGTAGCCGGACGCCAGCAACTGGTACTGAGCCTGGACGCCGATGCGGTTCGCAATGCGGGTCTCGATCCCGCACTGGTTTCACGCCTGGTCCGACTTCACACCGATGGGGAGATCGTCGCGGACATGCGCGACGGCGGCGACAAGATCGAAGTACGCGTGAAGGCCGCACGAGAACCACTTGAGGACATCTCGCGGCTGCTGGACGATCCCATCGCCCTGCCTGGCGGCGGTACCACAACGCTGGGCGCGCTGACCGAAATGGAAACGGGCGCCAGCCAGGGCGTCATCAAACGTTACAACCTGCGCCGCGCCATTACCGTCGAGGCCGATCTCGATCGCAAGAATCCCGATTCACCCGACTCGCGTACCGCATCAAGAACAATTCAGGCGGAATGGAACAAGATCGCCCCACGTTTTCCGGGCGTGAGCATCGACTTCTCGGGCGAGCTGGAAGACGTGGAAGAAAGCCTCAACGCCATGCCGGGATTGTTCGCGCTGGGCGTGGGGCTGATTTATCTGATTCTGGCAGCGCAATTCAGAAGCTACTGGCAGCCGCTGATGATATTGATCACCGTCCCCATGGCGTTCACGGGTGTTGTCTTTGGCCTGCTCATCACCGGCAACCCCTTGTCGCTGTATACGATGTATGGAGTGATCGCGCTGACCGGCATCGCCGTCAATTCCGCTATCGTTCTAATTGACGCCGCCAATGAACGCCTGAAATCCGGCATGAGCCTGCTGCATGCCTCGATTTACGCCGCAAGACGACGCGTCATCCCCATCCTGATCACCAGCACCACGACCATCGGCGGCCTGTTTTCGCTTGCCGCCGGCCTGGGTGGCAAATCACTGATCTGGGGACCCATGGCTTCCAGTCTGGTGTGGGGGTTGACTGTCTCCACCCTGCTGACACTGTTTGCCATGCCGGTCATTTACCGGCTGGCAATGTCTCGATCTGCCCGGTTATCAATCAATCCTTGATTTCACCCGCTGCTGTTTGCAGATAATTCTGCAGACCCATTTTGTCTATCAAGCCGATCTGGGTTTCCAGAAAATCGATGTGCTCCTCGGTGTCTTCCTGGATTGAACTGAGCAAGTCACGCGAAACGTAATCCTTCACCGATTCACAATGGGCAATGGCTTCAATGTAAAGCGTGCGACCGGTATGTTCAAGCTTGAGGTCAGCTGACAGACACTCCGGCACATTTTCGCCGATCATCAGCTTGCCCAGGTCCTGCAGGTTGGGCAGCCCGTCCAGAAACAGGATGCGCTCGATCAGCTTGTCGGCGTGGTGCATCTCCTCGATGGATTCTTCGTACTCATGCTTGCCCAGTGCCGCCAGTCCCCAGTTCTTGTACATGCGCGCATGCAGAAAATACTGGTTGATGGCGGTAAGCTCGACGGTGAGCGCCTTGTTCAGGTACTGGATGACTTTCTTGTCGCCTTTCATGGCTTCCTCCTTTGCATTGAATCAAATGGCAATCCAGTGATTGTCAAGCCGGAAAGCCGGGATGGTCATTTCATTTGCATGGTCTGAATCGGTCATTTGCAAGCCGATTGCTTGATGACGTCCTCCTGCCACAATCGATTGCGCTGCTGGCGCCAGCGCGCAGGCTTCGGGGAGAGACACGTGGCCTCGCCAAGTGCCCCTCACATCAAATATCTCGATGCTGTTGACGCGCGGGCAGCTCACAACAAAACTCGACCCGCGCATGGCAATGTCGCCGCCATAGCCGGCAAGCGTGTGCGGCGTGGATACAGTCCGCAGCTTTTCGCCATCAAACAGCGCCAACACCGGCGCGGCGGATTTCTGTTCAGTTGTGTTGTGCTCTGCCTGCAGCGCAATGCCCAGCACGGGTTGATTGTGTACGGAAATATTCCAGGCGAGGTGGCGCAGACTGAGTCTTGAATCTTCAAGCTGCCACTGCCCCAGCAGTGCGCCGGTTCTACCATCCAGCCGTACCAGCGATGAATCCATGTGATCAAGATTGTGTTTGATCCGGCCGGTCTCCGGGCGGGTCGGCACGCCGCCATTGGCGACGATCAGGCTACCAGGATGGGTGACATCCCACACGAGTTGATGCGGATCGATGCCCCGGGTCGGCCACTCCTCGCGCTTTTCCAGACTGGCTGCGTCGCGCACACCGATCATGCCGCTGCCGGTTTCAAGGTTAATCTCGGTGGTATACAAAGTGCTGCCATCGGCGCTGGCCAGCACGTGCCCGGCAAAGGCCCGATTCGGTTCGATCCAGTGCCATGCAAGCGGTTTACCTTCGCGAGTCCAGCGCAGCAGCCAGTTGCCGGGCCGGCGGGCAACCGTGATGATCGTTCCATCACGCTCCAGCAAAAGACCATGCGCGCGGGTGGGCACATCGACCGCCGCATAAATCGTCAATGCTTCTCCGGATGCCGCGCGAGCCAGCACACCTGTCTGATATGCGTTGCGGCTTTGCCAGCTGGCAGCGAGCTGGATGTCCGTCCGCATACCCGCGTTTGCCGCCCGCGCCCAGGCTGGCCCGCTTATCCATGCGGCAAGACCGGCAATGAACTGGCGCCTGCTAGTCATGGTTCAGTCCCCATCCGCATCGGAAAAACCGATCGTCACACCCAGGGCGGGCGCCACCCTGTCTTCGACCAGACGCTTCAGGGCCGCAAGTTCGCGCGCGGCATCGAGCAGCCGTGATTGATCGGCAATCCTTAATCCCTGCATGGCCTTGTCGGTGTTCAGGGTGCTGCTGGCAAGCACATCAGCCAATTGATTGTGACCCCGCGAACGCAATGTCGATTCCATGGAGAAACCCTTGCCTGTCGCCAGCGTGCGCAACGCATCCCACTCAGCCGACCAGAGCATACTCATTGCTTCGCCGCTTCGACGAGGAAACACAGGCTCGGTTTTATTTTTGGCGGTCAATGCCACGCGCACCGGCATTTCCATGTTGGCCCAGCGCAGATGTTCGATGCCGCCCACCCACTGATTGACCAGTTCGCTCAGCGCAGCCTTCGCGGTCTCCTCGCCTGCTTGCTTATTGGCGGCTTTACTGTATGCCTCGCTGAGCGCCTGCGCCTCGCGCTCGATTTCTTCGGAAATCAATACCGCATAGCGGCATTCGGCGGAAGCAGGCTTAATGGGGCTGACCCACAGCAGCCACTCCAGCGCAGGCAGGCCCTTGGCCGGCGTGCCGATGAGTTCCAGGTCAGCCAGGCTGGCCGGGCTGGATTTGATGGCGGCTTCGATCATGCGCGGGCGGGTCGGCATGAAGTCGATTTGCCGCTGCGAGCGGCGCTCAATCAGCGGACCGGTTGATACGGCAGAAAGTTTTTCCCAACTGCTCAATGCCATCAGCCATTGCTGTTTCGCCTGTGCCAATGCTTCGCCGGATTTCTCCTGCGGCACGTCACACACTGCCTGCAAAGCCGGTTTCAAACCGGCGCCGTCACGAACAAAATCCGATGCCTTCGGCACACTCCAGTTCTGATACAGCATCTGAATGGGCATGATCGTCGAACCGGGTTCCACGGCGCTTGCGGCACCCGTCAATACAAACATAGCCATGCCCAGAAACAGGCGAGGCATCAGAGCGACTCCACAAATTTGACCAGCGCCTCACGGTCGCGCCTGTTCATGTTCAGCACCGCCTTGCGGCTCTCCTCGCTTTCGCCGCCATGCCACAGGATGGCTTCCATCACACCGCGCGCGCGGCCGTCGTGCATCAGCCGGTTGTGTCCGTTGACATCCTTGATGAGGCCAATGCCCCAAAGGGCCGGTGTTTTCCACTGCCGTCCATTGGCGGCAAAATCCGGCCGGCCATCGGCCAGACCATCGCCCATGTCGTGCAGCAGCAGATCGGTGTAGGGAAAGATGTGCTGGTTATTCAGCGCCTTGCTGCTCAGTTCAGGATTGGGACTTGCCCCGGTGACATAATGCGGCCGATGGCATACCGCGCACTGGGCCTGCTCGAACAGTTTCCGGCCGTGCAGCACCTGCCTGTCCTTGATATTGCGTCGGGCCGGCGGCGCAAGCGTGGCCTGGTAGAAGACCACATCGCCAAAGGTCTTGTCATCGATTTCCGGCGCCTTGCCCTCATTGCCTTTGGGTGCGGCCTGGCAGTCTTTCTGTGCTGGCGTACATCCTTCATTCGAGAAAAGAGAAGACGTAATGCCGATATCGCCGTTGAACGCGCCCGCCGTCTGGTGCGCGATGGTGGCAACATTCGCTTTCCAGCCATATCGGCCCGGCATCATTTTTCGCGAGTAGGCATCCCATACCTGGTTAGGCATCCCCTTGATGGGGCCTTTCATTGCTT
The DNA here is from genome assembly GCA_013389025.1 of Hydrogenophilaceae bacterium. Taxonomy (GTDB): domain Bacteria; phylum Pseudomonadota; class Gammaproteobacteria; order Burkholderiales; family Thiobacillaceae; genus UBA6918. The sequence continues at coordinate 4,918 of JACAED010000016.1, read as the reverse complement.
TCTGCTTTTCCGCATTGGCGAGAATTTCCGTTCCCGGAATCGCTTCCAGCAATCCCACGCCGATGAGCTGCGGCGCGATGCGCGGGCTGACCATGACATCCTTTGCCATCGGGCCATAGCCCAGATCGCGGAAGCCGTAATCCGGCTTGAGCAACGTGTAGGGCGTGCCGTCGGCAAACTTTCCTTTCACTTCCTGATACCGAATCAGCACCTTGCCTTCCGGCCTGACCTGCTGCACGGCGAAATTGTTGAACTGGTCACCATAGGTGGGTTCCGGCACCACGCCGCCGTGTTCTCCCACGCCCGGCACGGACAGGCGCATCAGCAAGCCGACAGGTTGCTCTCCCCTGGCCACATCGGGCGGCGCGCCGCGGCCATCCAGCACATGACAGCCGCCGCAGGAGCGGGTAATGAAATGCGGCCCCAGTCCGTCACGCTTTTTGGTGGAAGCAGGCGCCTCTACCCAGTTGCGCTTGAAGAAAGAATTGCCAATGGCAAAGCGCGTGCGCTCTTCGTCAGTGAGATTGGCGGCGGGAAAGGAAAAGGCGTTTTTGCCTGTGGCATGAACCGTGGTCTCGCCGCCCGGGTTTTCACCCGGATTTTCATTGGCCGGCGAGGCGATCAGGCTGGACGCAAAAACCAACGCCAGAGCAGGAATAATGGAATAGGGTTTCATGATTGGATCAACTTGTGTGGCTGGCAAATGGCTGGCTATATGCGGCCTATTTCATATGCGGAGTCAGCGATATCCGTCACGGATCATGGCTGCACCAATGTCAGCTTGCTGATGCCAACGGCGTTGGCCGCCGCAACCAGGTCCTTGCTCTGCTGCACCAGACTATTCACGGTGGCCTGAATGCGCTGGCGACCCGGCGCATCTTTCGCGCCGATGATTTCACGGTCAAATGGGGCCTGTATGACCTGGGCACTGGCAACAGATTGTGCAATCTGCCGTGAGGTTCTTTCGGCCAGCGCCGCATCCCGGCTTGCCACCAGATCCTTCATGGATGGCCCCTGCACCAGACTCCCGTCGGCGCGTTTGTAGCGGCCCAGCCAGACATTTTCGATTCCCAGTGCGTTGTTGACTACGTCACGATGCGTGTTGTCGGAAAAGCAGGAATGCTCGTCCTCCTGATCCTGGCTGTTCAAGGCCACTTCCAGACGCTCACCAGCCAGCTCGCCCCTGGACAGTGAGCCCAGGCCCACGAACATCATGCGCAACGATTCCAGGCCACCTTTTTCGAATTGCGCGCGGTAGTTGAATTTTCTGCCCGGCGTCCATTCCTTGACCAGGCTGTTGAGATCGTCGACCAGCAGATCGGTAATGACTTTCAGATACTGGCGGCGACGGTCGGCATTGGGCGCCTTGCCATCGACGAAGTCGGTATAGGTACGGCTGCCCGGGCCGCTTGCGCTCATATCCTGCCCCCATAGCAGAAACTCGATGGTGTGCCAGCCGGTGGCGATGTTCTCCTCGCCGCCGCGCTCGTTCTGGGCAATGACATTGTCGCGGTTGATGACGAACTGGCGGTTGTTGATCAGGCCTGCATCTTCTCTTCCCTTGACGCTGTCCACATAGGATTCATCCATCGGCCAGGCATTGAGGCGCCCTTCCGGGCCATCGTCATCATCGATCGGCCCGCTGTAAAACCGGAAGGCCTCGGTCTGACCATAAAATTCGCGCGCCTCGCGCCAGGCATTCTGCGCTGCCTGATGGGTTCCAGCGGAAGGCTGGGCCAGGAAGACATTGATCGTCTGCTGCATTTTCTTTGCGGCTTGCAGGCTGTCCTGATAATTCGCATGCACGATGCTGGCGTAATTGATGAGCACGGGCGTGACATCCAGCGTGCCAGGAGCGGCAAACGACAGGTCAGGCTGCGCCAGCATCGCCACGCTCAGGCTCATCACGAAGGTCAGTTTTTTCAGTTGCGTTTTCATATCATGTCTCTCGAAACAGTTTGAATATTCAGAATGCCGCCTTGGCACGCAGGCCCAGTACCACGATGTCTTCCGCCGAACCATCACCGCCAGGCTGGCCGATCCATTGCAGACTGGGCGTTAGCTGAAGGCTGTCATTGACCTGCCAGGCGTAGAACAGCTCTGCCTGCTTTTCCGCGCCGGCGGGCGTAAAGCCAAAGTCGGGATTGGCGTCCGCATCGGCGTCCAGCGTCGGCGCTGCCGCCTTGAATTCGCTGCTGGGATTGAGCCAGCCAAAGGCGAGACCGATGCGGTCATGCTGACGTCCCCAGGTATAGCCGCCCAGTTGCCCGCCCAAGGTAAATGCCTGGTCAAATTTGACATTGCCCTTGGTGGACTGGCCATAGCGCGTGAACAGCGTCAGATGACGCGCCACCTGCTGGTCGATGGACAGTCCGAAGCCATTGTGCCGTTCGGTGCTTGAATCAAACTCGTTGGCAAACGGAATGGCTTGACCATTTTTCCAGGCATACAGGCGATAAGTGCCCGGCAGGCCGCGCAAGACCCGGCCCGTGTATTCGGCCTGGCCAATGACAAAAGGCTGGGTGAAACTTTCACTGTACGATGCCCCCGGCCCGGCGCCAAACGCGCCCAGCGAGAAAGTCCAGCGATTGACGCTGTTGATATCATTGATATAAGCCAGATGCAGGCCGGGTGCGAAGCCGTATCCGTCCGCGCCGATGTCACCGCCCGAATCCAGCATCGGATTGTGCACGAAGACATTGTTGAGGAACCCTTCGGATTCGTCGTCGGCGATGTTGTTGGTGTCAAAAAAGCCGAACATGTCCATCTTGCCAAGCGTGGCTTCGATCCTGCCCAGACGTCCGGACTGGCTTTCGCTCAGCGGAATGCCCAACTGATACCAGGCCTGCGCGAGAATGGCGGCGGAATCGTCACCATTGGCAAGCTGGAATGTGGTGGAGTTTGCCGTGCCGGTCAGGGTAGGATTGAGCGTACCGAAACCTTCCCCCTGACCCGCGCGGAAGTGCGCAAAGAACTTGCTGTCTCCGAAACTCGCCAGTTTGCCCAGCGCGTCACCGGGCACTTCCACTTCGATATCGGCGCGGTAATTCAGCTGACTTTCGTCCTTGCCGGTCGCGGTGCCCTTCAACGCGCGTTGCGCCACCATCGTGAGCGAGGCGCCTGCCGTGATGCCTTCCAATGCCGATTCGACTTTCCGTGGCTTGTTGAGCTTCACGATCTTGTTTTCAATATCCTCGACACGCTCGGCCATTTCCTCGACCTGCGCGCTGTCCGATTCACCGCTTTTTGCCTGCTCGAGTGCAGTCTCCATTTTCCTGTTGGCGGCTTCCAGTTGCTCCACGCGCTGCAGCAGTTTCTCGTAGGCCTGCATGAGCACTTCCGGATCGACCGCCGCACTGGCCTGATTGGACATCAGCCCTGCCATCATCAGCATGGCCATTAACACCTTATTGGGTGGCATTGTTTCTCCCTTGCATCAAGTAGCGCTGTTGTTTGCTGGCTACCGGAGAGACATGTCCCGTTGGCTGGCTGGTTTATAAAAGGATTTCTCATGGCTGGTTGCCCCAGGCTGAAAGCTCGGTCAGGCCTTCCAGGCATTCGCCCATGCCCTTGCATTCTTCACACAATGCCTCGCCCAGTGATTCGTCTTGTGCCAGGCAGGCGAACAGCATGCAGGCCACCGCACAAGAACGCCGCGAGCCGGTCTCCATGGCGTGACGAAGATGGTGAATCGCGCCAGCCATCAGTTCCGAGTGCGTGGCAATTTGCTTTGAAGCACGTTGTATCTGGTTCATGTCAACTCCGCACAAGTCAGTAAAAAAAGTTTGCTGGCTTGCCCGGAGGGTGTGGACTGGCTGGCTGTAAAAGCTCCTAAGGAGGAGCGTGCTAGGAGAAAGCGTACGGATACGCTCTGCAGAAAATCAGGCGGGTTGCGGACACCCCTCTTCCATGCAACATTCGCGCGCTTCCTTCAATACCGCATGCGCGCATCCCGCGCACTTGCCGCATTGCGCGCCGACCCCGAGCTGTTCGCGCAGGTCACGCATTCGACACGCGCCCTGAAAAACGGCTTCGCGGATATCACGATCAGTCACCTGGCGGCAGATGCATACGTACATGTCCGTCACCTCACTTGGTCAGGATGAGCTTGTCATTGCGCGTCTGGCGCAGGGTGTAAATCTGTCCCTTGAAGGCAATCAGCACATAGCCTTGTTCTTTCAGTAACTGATCGGCCGGCAAGGGGCGCCGCATGTCAAAGGATTCTCTATCCGTTATTTCCTGCGCCAATGAATCACTCTTCATTTCCAACAATCCGTAATGATAATAGTTCGCATTATAAATACGCGAATTGTACTGTCAATACTTTTCTTGAAAGAAACAACCTTGCCCATCCGTCAACATGGCTGCACACTCGCCCACATGAATCTTTCGCGCGAATTGCTTATCTCCGCTTTTCAGACTGCGCTCGAAGCAGCCGATCCTTTGAAGCTTGTTCCGCGGCATCTTCCCACCCCGCCCAAGGGCCGGACCCTGGTCGTTGGCGGGGGAAAAGCCGCCGCTGCAATGGTCCAGGCCGTAGAACAGAACTGGCCCGCCGATGCACCGCTATCCGGCTTGGTGGTGACCCGCTACGGACACGGCCTGCCCTCATCGCGAATAGGCGTCATTGAAGCCGGCCATCCTCTGCCGGATGATCAGGGCGCCGAGGCGGCACGGTACATGCTGAGGGAGATTCAGCAACTTGATCGGGATGATTTGCTGCTTGTTCTGTTGTCGGGCGGGGGCTCCAGCCTGCTGGCGCTGCCTGAAACGGGCATTGACATGGATGATTTACGCACCGTGACAAAGGCATTGCTGACAAGCGGCGCTTCGATCAAGGACATCAACACCGTACGCAAGCATTTGACGCAATTTTCCGGCGGGCGAGTAGCAGCCCTGTCAGCAGCGCCTGTTGTCT
>JACAED010000073.1 GCA_013389025.1 Hydrogenophilaceae bacterium | reverse complement strand
GTGCAAATGTGTATCGTCGAATCCGTGCGCAAGGTAAAAATCGAAGGCACCAAATCACCGGTCGGCGCGGGCGCGGGCGCGGTGGTCGGCGGTGTCGCCGGCAGCACGGTGGGTTCCGGCAAAGGCAGCACAATCGGTGCAGCAGTGGGCGCCGTTCTCGGTGGCCTTGGTGGCGCGGCAGCGGAAGAGGCCATCACCCGCCAGGAAGGTATCGAAATCACCGTCAAACTGGATTCCGGCCGCCTGCTCGCCGTCACCCAGGCAGCGGATGAAGCGTTCCGCGTGGGCGACCGGGTCCGGGTGCTCACTGGCGGCGGAACGACGCGCGTCACGCACTGATCAATGATTTTGCCCCGCCGCCTGGTTCGCCTTGCCCGCTTGCTGCTGCATGTCTTGGGGGGTGTCTGGCAGGCGGCGGTGATGTTCCGGTTTTATTCGCCGGCCAAGCGTGATCGGGTGATCTCGTCATGGTCAACCAGATTGCTTGAAACTCTTGGCGTTCGATTGACCGCGGCCCCCCCGCCGACATTCGATCGCGGCGCCTTGCTGGTCGCCAACCATGTTTCATGGCTGGATATTTTTGTCATCCACGCCGCAAGAAGGGTGCATTTCGTCTCCAAGCACGAAGTGCGAAGCTGGCCGGTTGCAGGCTGGCTTGCGCACCGCGCGGGCACCCTTTTCATCCAGCGGGCAAAAAAACAGGATACTGCCCGCATCAATGGCGAAATGCATGCATTGCTGCAGGATGGCGCCTGGGTCGCGGTGTTTCCCGAGGGCACCTCTTCAGATGGCCGGCAACTCGGTCGTTTCATGCCCTCGCTGTTCCAGCCCGCGGTGAAGGAAAACCTGCCTGTCGTGCCGGCCGCATTGCGCTATCAAACGCCGGATGGAAAGCACTGCCTGGCGGCAGCCTATATCGATGAAATGTCTTTCGGGCAGTCGCTTTGGCAAATCGTGGGCGAACCGGAAATTGTTGCCCGTCTGGATTTCGGCAAACCCTTGCAGATTGACGAGCGCCGAGCGCTGGCGGAAGCCGCGCATCAGGAAATCGCTAGGCTCTTGGGGCTTTCACCCGAGGGCAGGTCTCCTGAATGATCCGGCGATCCTCGAACCGGCCCTTTTCAAACTTCAGCGCGGTAAGCTGCCCGCCCCACAGGCAGCCGGTATCCAGCGACAGGATATCCTCCCGCAGATACAAGCCCAGTGCCGACCAGTGTCCGCATACGATGGGAATGCCAGCGGTCTTTCTGCCCGGCACATCAAACCAGGGAACAAGCGGCGGCGGCGCGCTGCCCAGCCGACCCTTGTGATGAAACTCCATCTCGCCATCCGGGCGGCAGAAACGCATGCGGGTAAAAGCATTGGTAATCACGCGCAATCGATCCGCGCCGGTCAGGTCTTCCGACCAGACCGCCGGTACCGATCCATACAGGTGAGCGAATACCCATTCGAAATCCGGGCCGCGCAAGGCCGCTTCCAGTTCCTGCGCGTGAAACAGGGCTTCATCCAGCGTCCAACCGGGCCAGACGCCGGCATGGACCATCAGCACGCCGTGTTCATGATGCGCAACGGGCCGATGCAACAGCCACTGCATGAGGTCATCGCAATCCGGCGCCTCAAGAATCGGCGCCAGCGTGTCGCTGTGATGTACCTGCCGGTGACCCGCCCATACCCCCAGCAGATGCAGGTCATGATTACCCAGCACCACGACCGCGCTGTCACCCAGGTCGTGAACAAAACGCAGCGTTTTCAGGGATTCCGGGCCGCGATTGACCAGGTCACCGACAAACCATAACTGGTCGCGCGAGCGATCGAAATCGCATGTCTCGAGCAGGGATTGCAGCGATGCAAAGCAGCCCTGCACATCACCAATCACATAGATGGACATCAGGCATTCCAGGGATTTCCGTAATCCCCGAATGATACAATCGACGCTTGATTACCGCTCGGTTATCCCGGTTTTGTCATGCTGTCCCGACTCAATCCTCCCCAGCGCGAAGCCGCAAAATTTCTGGATGGTCCCTTGCTGGTGCTGGCGGGTGCCGGGTCCGGGAAGACCCGGGTCATCACCCACAAGATCGCTTACCTGATACGTGAATGTGCTTACAAGCCGGGCAGCATCGCGGCCATCACCTTCACCAACAAGGCGGCAAGGGAAATGCAGGAGCGCGCGGCAAAACTTCTGGATGGAAAAGACGGCAAGGGTTTGATCGTCACGACCTTCCATTCGATGGGACTGCGCATCCTGCGCGAAGAATCAGCCTCCGCAGGGCTTAAGCCGCGCTTTTCCATACTGGACAGCGCCGATGTCCAGCAGATCATTGCCGAAACCCTCAAGACCACGGATCGGCAGCTCGTCCGCCAGGCTGTCACGCGGATTTCGCTGTGGAAGAACAAGATGGTCTCGCCCGCACTGGCCCTGCAGACAGCCGAACACGACCACACCTGGGCCAGGCTTTATGACCGTTATGATGCAACCCTCAAGGCGTATCAAGCGGTGGACTTCGATGACTTGATCCGCTTGCCGGTAGCATTGTTAACCGAACGAGCGGAATTGCTGGACAAGTGGCAGAACCGCCTGCGCCATCTGCTGATCGACGAATATCAGGACACGAACGCCGCGCAATATCAACTTCTCAAGTTACTGGCCGGACCGCGTGCAAGCTTTACGGCCGTCGGCGATGACGACCAGTCGATCTATGGCTGGCGTGGCGCTTCGGCCGACAATCTGCGCGCCTTAAAGGAAGACTACCCGCAACTGCATGTGGTGAAGCTGGAGCAGAATTACCGTTCCACGGTGCGCATTCTCAAGGCCGCCAACAGCCTCATCACCCATAATCCCAAACTCTTCGACAAAAGGCTGTGGAGCGATCTGGGCTTGGGCGATGCCATACAGGTCGTCCAGAGCAGGGATGAGACCAGTGAAGCCGAAACCGTTGTCATGCGCTTGTTGACGCACAAAATGCAACACCGCACCCGTTTCAGGGATTACGCCATCCTCTATCGCGGCAACCATCAGGCCCGTGTATTCGAACAGGCGCTGCGCAACGAAAAAATTCCCTACAGGCTTTCGGGCGGGCAATCCTTCTTCGACAAATCGGAAATCAAGGACATCACGTCCTATCTCCGATTGGTTGCCAATGCCGACGACGATCCCGCATTCATCCGGGCGGTGACGACACCCAAAAGAGGCGTCGGCCCCTCCACACTGGAGACCCTGGGCACACTGGCGGCGGATTTGCATGAAAGCCTGTTCGAGGCGGTGTTCTCAAGTGCCGCAGGGGAAAGGCTGTCTCCACGGCAGCTCGATCCGCTGAGGGATTTCTGCGAGTTCATCAACCGGATTTCCTTCCGAGCGGAACGGGAACCCGCCGGTCAGGTTCTGGATGATCTCATGCAAGCCATTGGCTATGAAGCCTGGCTGTATGACAACGAGGAACCTCGCGCTGCCGAGACCCGCTGGAACAACGTTCAGGATTTTCTGCGCTGGCTGGGAACTCGCGGCGAGGAAGACGGAAAAAACCTGCTCGAATTGACCCAGATGGTTGCGCTGATCACCCTGCTCGACGAACGCGAGGACGAAGAAGCGGATGTCGTCAAACTCTCAACCCTGCATGCCGCCAAGGGACTGGAATACGAACATGTCTTTCTGGTTGGCGTCGAGGAAGGCATGCTGCCACATCGCGATGCGGCCGAGGAAGGCAGGCTGGATGAAGAGCGCCGCCTGATGTATGTGGGCATCACCCGTGCGCGAAGATCACTGACCGCGACCTATTGCGAACGACGCAAGCGTGGTGGTGAATGGGTGGCCTGCGAACCGAGCCGCTTCCTTGCTGAAATGGGAGAAGATATCAAGCTGCCCGGCAAGGCGGATAGCGCAGAATCACGCCTGCATGGCAGCGACCGCCTGGCCGCGCTCAAGGCCATGCTCTCGGGTTGATCATTTTTCGTCAGGTTCACCGTCCGGATTTGGCGCGCTTTCAGTTACCCGAGCCCGGTCAGGCGCCGGCCCGGTCAATCCCGACATTTCATCATGCAGCTTGCGGGCGGCATCCTGAGCTTCGTTGACCTGCCCGGGAGGAATCTGTCTCAATGCCACATCCCTGATGCGAAGCGCCTCTTCGTTCCCGCGCGCCGCAGCAAGATTGAACCAGATATAGGCTTTTGCCTTGTCGACGGGAATGCCCATGCCCTTGTAATACATGCGTCCCAGCTGGAATTCCGCCGCGGGATGGCCGCCTTTCGCGGCAGCTTCGAGCCAGGTGAAGGCAGCCTGATAATCCTGAACCACACCACGCCCTTCCATCAGGGCAAGGGCATACAAGTATTTGGCCTCAAGGTTTCCTGCCTGGGCGGCTTGCGCATACCACTTGGCCGCCTCCTTGCTGTCCTGAAGAATGCCGTCGCCTTCATCGTACATCCTGCCGAGCTGAACCTGCGCTTCGACATCTCTGGACCTTGCACGTTGAAGAAGTGTGCTGACCAGGTCATTGCCACGCGCATAGCGGATATCACGGCCATCACTTGCCAGCCACGCACCCACTGCCGCCACGGCAGACAACATAAGCACCAGGATAATGACCGCGACAACCCGGGGATTTGAACGTATCCAGAAACGGTGCCTGCAACTCCGGCAACGGTAAGGGTGATAGAAAAATCGATGAATCGGCCCGTCGCTTCTGTGAACCGCTGCGATTCTTACTTCATTGCTACCGCATGCCGGACATATCATCTGATATCTACTTTGACTGCCCCACCATGTAATCAACAGCCGCCTTCACATCCGCATCACCCAGCGCGTCATTGCCGCCCTTGGCTGGCATGGCGCCCTTGCCCTTTAACACTGACCCATATAATGCATCATTGCCCGACTTGATCCGGGAAGCCCAGGCTGCCTTATCGCCCAGCTTGGGCGCTCCGGCAACGCCCGCGCCGTGACAGGCCGAGCAACCCGCTTCATAGATTGCCTTGCCATCCGCCGCACCGCCCGATGCAGGCTGACCTGCCCCAGCAGTCGCAGGGGCAGCAGCTTCGGCGGGCGCCGCAGCCTCAGGGGCCTTGAAGTTCGCACCGGACGAATTGGCCATGTAGGCCACGGCGCGTGCCATTTCGTCATCCGTCAGATCCGGATTGCCCCCACGGGCCGGCATGCCGCGTATGCCGTTGATCGCATTCTCGGTAAGCTTTTCAAAACCCTGTCCAAGCCGCGAGGCCCAGTCAGCCTTGTTGTTGAATTTCGGCGCGCCCAACGCACCAGAAGTATGGCAGGAGGTACAGACCGCGTTGAATACTTCCTCGCCCGACTTTTCCACCTTGGGGGCGTTGGCGTCGAGCGCTTCCAGTTGCGCCACTGGCGCAATGTTTTTCAAAATGCTTTTATCAGCGATCTCGGGTGAATCAGCGTCAACCTGATCGCCCTGGATTTTGTTGATCAGGGCAAGTATCAGAACAATGGCAATCAAGGGTGCAACCAGTCCGAGCACAACTGATATGACTACTTCCTGTGGCGTCGTTTTGGTTAGCGAGGCATTGGTGTCTGCCATGGTCTGTCCTCAAGGCGTTCAAAAGCCGTAATTATATGAATATTCGATCAATGCAGAAAAGCTTGCTGGACGCCTATCCGCAAAAAGGCTATTCTTCCTGCCTCTTCGCGCCCGTAGCTCAGCTGGATAGAGTACTGCCCTCCGAAGGCAGGGGTCGTGCGTTCGAATCGCGCCGGGCGCGCCAGT
>JACAED010000064.1 GCA_013389025.1 Hydrogenophilaceae bacterium | reverse complement strand
CAGCCTCCCAATTCAAGTCCTCGACCGAGGTTTACTCCGAAGGAGCAGCACAGCGGGGTCGCCTTTCTTTGGTTACTTTCTTTGGCGAAGCAAAGAAAGTAACTAGCCGCCGGGCTACCCCCGGCCAACTATTTTTGTGATGCCGCTCGATCATCCTCGCTCACAAACCACTTGAGCTTTTCGTGCAGGCTGACGACATTGCCCACGATAATAAGGGTGGGGGGCTTGAGTTGGGCTTCAACCGCCAGCATGGGCAGGGTTTCCAGCGTGCCGGTGACCACGCGCTGATGCGGGGTGGTACCCTGCTGCACAATGGCGGCTGGCGTTTGCGGCGACAGGCCATGCCTGACCAGTTCCTTGGACAGCACGGGCAGACCCTGCAAACCCATGTAGATGACAATGGTCTGGTTGGGCTTGGCAATGGACGACCAGTCGAGGTTGATGGTGTCGTCCTTCAAATGACCGGTGACGAAGGTGACGGACTGGGCATAGTCCCGGTGCGTCAAGGGAATGCCCGCATAGGACGCGACGCCCGCCGCGGCGGTGATACCGGGCACAACCTGGAAGGGCACGCCATGATCGACCAGGGTTTCGATCTCTTCCCCACCACGCCCGAAGATAAAGGGATCGCCCCCCTTCAGCCGCAATACGCGCTTGCCTTCCTTGGCCAGGCGCACCAGCAGCATGTTGATGTCTTCCTGCGGCACGGCATGGTTTGCGCGCTGCTTGCCGACATAGATGCGCTCGGCATCGCGCCGGCACATGTCCATGATGGGTTCGGAAACCAGATTGTCATGCACCACCACATCGGCCTGCTGCATCAATCTCAAGGCGCGGAAGGTCAGCAGGTCGGGGTTGCCAGGGCCTGCGCCGACGAGATACACCTCGCCAACCGGTTGCGCATTGGCCTCCATATCCAGCGTGTGCTGCAACAGTTTTGCGGCATCGTCTTCCTTGCCGGAAAACACCATTTCCGCCACGGGTCCTTGCAGGACTTTTTCCCAGAAGATGCGGCGCATGGGTGGACTGGAAAACTTGTCCTTGACCTTCTCGCGGAAGCTTTCGGCCAGCTGCGCAAGCCGGCCGTAGCTCGCCGGAATCAGCGTTTCCAGCCTAGCGCGCAGCAGACGGGCGAGCACCGGCGAGGCACCGCCGGTGCCGACCGCGACGATCATCGGCGAACGGTCAAGGATGGCCGGCAGGACAAAGCTGCACATGGCGGGCTTGTCGACGACATTGACCGGAATATGGCGCGAGCGCGCCGCGTCGTATACCTGTTTGTCAATGACGTCATCTTCGGCGGCACTGATTACAAGTTCCACGCCTTCCAGTGCAGCGTCGGTGAAATCGGCGCGCACATGAGTGATGCGGTCATGTTCCTTGTGTTCGGCGAACCCCGATGCAAGATCGCCTTCGTGCACAAGGCGAATCCATGCTCCGGCCTGAAGCAGGAGGCCGGCCTTGCGGGCGGCCGTTTCACCTCCGCCAACGACGAGGCAAGTCCTGCCGCGAAGATCGAGGAAAATGGGAAGGAAATTCATGTCAGCCTTATCAAACCGATTCGAACGCAAAGACGCAAAGGGCGCTGGGAATCAACTGCCGCGCAATGTTGCACCCATCAGGAATCACCCGGTTCAGCAACGTAACAAGTGGTTCCCTGCGTCTTTACGTAAGCTTTCTGAATCATCCCGGTTAGTGGCTGCCGCAACCGCCACCACCGCAACCGCCCGATCCGCAGCCTCCGCCGCTGCCGCAACCACCTCCGGCCGGGCCGAGATCGTTGGGGTTCATGAATACGAACAAGGGCTGGCCGTTCTCCTCGACAAAATCGACAGTTACACCAGTCAACAGCTCGGCGCTGTGTTCGTTGATCAGCAGGCTGATGCCTTCAATAACGACAGTCTTGTCGTTCTCGCGTTCGTTGTCCATGCCCATGGCGTATTCGATCGAACCATCCATTGCGCGGCGAGCCGCGATACGGAGTGCGAGACCTTCTATGGAAGCTTCGGGTGGAATCGCGGACTGGATTTGATGCGCTGCGGCGGGGGTCAGGGTAAGCATGGTTTCTCCAAAATAATGAACAATACTCAGGCGGCAGCCTGGCTTGAAGCCGTGTTCTTGTGCTTCTCGACCAGCGCCAGAAAACGCTTCACCCAGCTGAAACGCCGGGTGGAGCGCAAATGCGTGTAAGACGCCAGCAGGTTCCGGTAAACCAGGCCGTCCCGTTTGCCATCGATGCCGTGGCCGCGCAGGACATCATACGTATAGATGAGGCCATCCGGCAGATTCTCAATGCTGGAGTAATGAAATTCGTGGGCATGGATTTCAGCGGCAGGCGCATCGCTATCCCAGGGGCTGGCGCCGGTTTCCTTCAATCGCACATAGCCGCGGCCGACCGGTCTGTCGTGCATGACGACATTGCCGGGGATCACGCCGACCATTTCTTTGGTTTCGTCCTTCCAGCGCAAGGTGCGCGACAGATACATCAACCCGCCGCACTCTGCATAGGCCGGCAGACCCGCATCGATCGCGCGCCTGATGTCCTGACGCAGCGAGACATTGGCTTCCAGTTCTGACATGAAGGATTCGGGAAAGCCGCCGCCAATGATCAGACCGTCGATGTGCGGCAGATGCCTGTCCCGCAGGGTATTGATGGGCACCAGTTCGGCACCCCCCTCCTCCAGGGCCAGCAAGTCATCCGAATAATAAAAGCCAAACGCGGCATCCCGTGCGATACCGATGCGGCAGGTTGCCGGAGGCCTGGGTACGACGTTCAATGGCTTGGACTGGTATTCATGTTGCGTGAGCGCCAGCAGGCGATCGAGGTCAACCTGCTGCGATACGCGTTCTGCTATGCGGTCGATCTGGCTATCGACTTCAGCTGCCTCGTTGCTGGGAATCAACCCAAGGTGGCGCTCCAGTATCTGCATGCCGGCTTCATGCTGTACCGCACCGATGACCGGGACATCGGTGTAATGCTCGATGACAGCGCGAAGCTTGCCCTCGTGCCGGCTTCCACCCAGTTGATTCAGGATCACCCCGGCAATGCGAATATCCCTGTCGAAAGCCTGATAACCGAGTATCAGCGGTGCCACCCCACGTGTCATGCCGCGCGCATCGATCACCAACACGACGGGGATGCTCAGCAGTTTCGACAATGCGGCATTGCTGTTGCTGCCATCGAGATCAAGACCGTCATACAGCCCCTTGTTCCCTTCCACCAGCGCGACATCGGCATCGACGGCTTGTTTTTCAAAAACATCGGTCACTTCCTCGTGACCCATGAGATAAAAATCCAGATTCCGGCAAGGGCGACCGCTGGCGCGTGTCAGCCACATGGGATCGATGTAATCGGGACCCTTCTTGTATGGCTGAACCTTGAGACCGCGCCGTTTCAGCGCAGCGCACAGGCCAATACTCAGGGTAGTTTTGCCCGAGGACTTGTGCGCTGCAGAAATCAGGAATCGGGATTGCAACACGCTATTCAAAATCAAAAACCCATAAGGCAAACAAGGGCGCCTGCGCGCCCTTTGTGTTGCATTCGTGCCGATTGTTGCAGGTTATTTTTTTGCATGGGGATCCGCCACTTCGTCTGCCAGGCTTTCCGGCAGGATGCGCAGGATCTTCACCGCGAAAGCCACCATGGCAAACGAAATGGCCATGCCGCCGATCCCCAGCATCCATTCCCAATGAGAGGGCGTGTAGGCGTGAATTTCGCCATCGAAGAAACTGCTTTTCTCGGTAAAGCCAGGGAAAAGTTCCAGCGGGAAGGCCTGTCCGCCGATGATGGTGACGTACATCTGCGCCAGCGCGCCCAGCACAATCAATACGGAAGAAAGCGCGATCATGTTGCGGTTGTCGCGCGTACCGGGCAGAGCCATCAGCACAAAGGGAATCGCGTAACCGATAATGACCTGCCCCACCCAGAAAAGCACGGTGTAGAGTCCGCCATCAAGGAGAATGAAACGCTCGAACTCCCATTCTTTCGCGTAATACAGGTTGGTCAGGTGGTAGACCAGCGTGGCATAGAAGGAAGCGGCGATGAAGATTAGCAGCATGTTTTTCAGGCGGCGCATCACATCCGCGCCCAGTGGCCGTTGGCCGCCGAGGTAGGCCGTCATCAGCACCAGCACATAAACGGCCGTGCCATAGAGCAGCGAATAGATGATGAACATCAATGCCAAAAGCCCGGTCCCATAGGCCTGACGGGCCACCAGAAAACCGAAGATGAGGCCGGTACCGGTGGTCAGGATCAGACGCCAGACGAATGCACCATATGCCGCATAGGGATACAGCGGCTTGACGGTCTTATCCATCATGGTCCACAAATATGCGGCGGCAAAACCGAGGAAGCCGCTATACAGCACCACGTTCCATGAAAACACGGATTTCGGATTGACTTTCCATGCAGTGATAATGGCGCGGTCTGCACGTCCCAGATCAAGCATCAGCACTGCCAGGCCGCCGATCAGCAGGGCGATGGCAAGCAGGGCGGACAGGGGCGCCAGGGGCTTGTATGCCTTCTTGCCGAACACGCCAGCAACCGAGGCGACATTGAGCGCACCCGAGGCGGCCACGATGAGGAACACGGCAAATACATGCGGCAGACCCCAGACGATCTGGTTGTTCATGCCAGTGATGACGTGGCCATGGTGTTCCATGTTGTAGGCAGCGAACAGGCCGAGCAGAATCAGTGCGCCCAGGCCGCCCAGCAATGCCCAGTAGCCCTTGCTGTTGCCTTCAAGTTCACGATTGACGATGTACATGTCAGGTTCCAGTCAGATTCCGGTATAACGTACGCCAGTATTCAAGCCCAGATCGGCACGAACTTCCTTGCTGGCATAGGTCGCAAGGCGCTGTGCGATTTCGCAGCCGGGATCATTGAGATCGCCGAACACGATGGCTTTCTCCGGACAGGCTTCGGCGCAGGCCGTAGTACCATCACCGCGATCCACCTTGTGCATGCACAAGGTACATGATTCCACGCAGCCCTTGCCGCGAGGCATGTGCGCCAGCTGGGTATCGTTGAGGTCCTCGTGCACCAGCGAGCGCGCCTTGTAGGGACAGGCCATCATGCAATAGCGGCAGCCGATGCAGATATGGCGGTCGACCAGGACTATGCCATCCGCACGCTTGAAGGAAGCGCCAGTTGGACAGACATCCACGCAGGGCGGATGTTCGCAGTGCTGGCACATCATGGGCAGCGAATGCGTGGCGCCGGTCTTGTTGTTGGTCAGTTCAACCTTGCGGATCCACTGTGAATCCTGCAGGCCGGTCTTGCCGGAAAGCCCGTTTTCCGTGTTGCATGCCGTCACGCATTCGTTGCAGCCCGTTGCGCATTTGGTGGTATCGATCAACAGGCCCCATCGATGCTTGCTGGATACACCCTCTTCCGGCGCGCGGCTATGCGCGACTTCAATCAGCATGACACCCGGCACCAACGCGGCACCCGCGGCAGCCAATGCTCCGCCGATAAAGCGGCGGCGGTATTGTTCAAACTGATTCATTTGATCACCCCCGTAACGGATTTCACCGATAGGGTTGAATTGACCAAGGCTGACTTGGCAGGAATTGGCTGCTGGAAACTTTCAGCCAAATGTCTGCTGGTTCCTGCATTGGCTGGCATCACCGGCCGTGCGGACGCATTTGCAGCCGGCTTGCTGGAATGGCACTGGAAACAGTCAACAGAAACTGCCGCGTAGCTGTGGCAGCTCTGGCAAAAATGATCCTTGCCCAGGACAGTCTTTTGCCCGGCAGCATTGGGCGTGGCATGGCAGTTGATACAGCCCTTAAGGCTGTGCCGCTTGGTGCGGATGCCCTCATGCATAGTCTTGTCACGATGATGATTCAGCACCTTCATGTGATTGCGACGCATGTAGCCGGTATCCTCGACGCACTTGTCACCCTCGCCCTTTTGGATCACGGGCTTGGGCACATCGCCCGCGCTTGACTGTGCAAGCGGCAGCAAGGCAACCATCAAGCCCATAGCAGCGAATTTGAACCAGCTTGCCAGCATCATCGCCCCTTGGTCCTTATTCGCCCATGCCCATCTGGATGTAGCCGGTGGGGCAGACATCCGCGCAGATGTGGCAGCCAATGCACTTTGTGTAATCGGTATCGACATAGCGGCCGGTCGCGCGCTCATTCTTCTTGACACGGAACACGGCGGTTTGCGGGCAGTAGACCACGCAGTTGTCGCATTCGAAGCACAGGCCGCATGACATGCAGCGCTTGGCTTCCGCTACCACCTGCTTTTCATCCAGCTTCTTCAGGCGTTCCTCAAAGTTCCCCAGCGCTTCTTCGGCCGTCAGGTGAACCATGTCACGCTTGTTGCGTTCTTCGTACATGAAGTGACCAAGGAACAACTCGTCGGATGGAATCACATACTTGGCCGAACGGTCTTCATAATTGTGCACGGCAAATTTGGAGGAGGATGTACCCCAGGTCTGCTGGTGGTTGTATTCCTCGATGGTCAAACCGGATTCGACCATCTTGCGCATCAAATCGAAGCGATGCGCATCGACCTTGGGTCGCTTGCCCAGTTCGGTCGTGCCTTCACGCAGGAAGACATCGATGCCATCCGCCGCGATGGAGGCATGGCCGATCGCGGTAGTCAACAGATGGGGCTTGATCACGTCGCCGCCGACAAAGATGTGAGGCTTGCCGGGGAAACGGTAGTTGCCATCCGGCTTGATCAGGCCCTTGTTGTTGTTGAAAGACTCTAGACCGGTAAAGTCGACGGCCTGGCCAATCGCGGAAACGATCAGGTCAGCCGGCAGATCCTGTTCCGTGCCTTCCTTGATGATGGTCTCGCCCTTGACTACTTCGAACTGTGCCACGCGCAAAGCGGTCGCACGGCCATCGGCGCCCACCACCACGGCAATCGGGGTCACGCCGCCGATAATCTTGATGCCCTCTTCCAGCGCGTGTTCGATTTCGTGCTTGTTGGCGTTCATCTTGTCCATGGTGGCACGGGAAACCAGCACCACATCAGCGCCGCCACGGGCGGAAATCTTGGCCACGTCATGCGCGGCATGGCCGGCCAGCACGTTTTCCGGACGATCCAGCTCGTTTACGTTGGTTACGTTACCCAGCCTGCGGGCCACGGTTGCCACGTCGATGGAGGTATCGCCACCGCCGATGACCACCACACGGTTGCCTACATGTTGCAGTCGGCCGTCGTTGAAGGCTCTCAGGAAGGCCATGGCAGTCACGCAGTTGGGCGCCTCGGCTCCGGGAACCGGCAGCGGACGGCCGCTCTGGGCTCCCATGGACATGAAGATGGCATCGTAATCCCTTTCCAGATCCTCGAATTTCACATCACTGCCGACCCGGGTCTTCATGCGGGTTTCCACTCCCAGGTCGATGATGCGCTGGATTTCACCATCCAGAATATGACGTGGGGTGCGGAAACCGGGAATGCCATAGCGCATCATGCCGCCGAGAAGCTCGTGCTCGTCAAATATCGTGCAACTGTGCCCCTTGAGGGCCAGCTGGTATGCCGCAGCCAGTCCAGCGGGACCCCCACCGATGATGGCGACTTTCTTGCCGGAAGGCTTGACTTTCTCGTCACGCTTGAATGTCAGCTTGTTTTCGATGGCATAGTCGCCAACGAAATGTTCGACCGAGTTAATGCCAACGTGGTCTTCCACCTGGTTGCGGTTGCAGCCGGATTCGCACGGCGCCGGGCAAACACGGCCCATGACGGAGGGGAATGGGTTGGCTTCGGTAATGCGACGGAAGGCATACTCCTGCCAGTTCATGCCTGCTGGCGGCTTCTCGATGCCGCGCACGATGTTCAAGTAACCACGAATGTCCTCACCCGCCGGGCAGGAAGCCTGGCAGGGTGGAGAGGACAGCATGTACTCAGGACACTTGTGGCTGTGGTCGGCGTCGAAAATCCATTCGTTGCCCCTGCGGTACTGACTGGTTTCGCCGTCCTTGAACTTGCGGAACGTGAGACCCTTTTTCATGTCATCGGATGTGGTCGACATTGCTGCTCTCCTAGAAAAATACCTGTTTATTCCCCGCCAGCCATTTCGGCTTCCTCAGCTTCAGCTTCAACCGGGCCCGCGCCCAGTCCGGGAAGCTCGATGGCAGTGCTTACGAGCTGGTGGACACCGCCCACCATGCTCATGTTGTAACCGTAATAAGGCAAGACCTTGGTGAACTGCGCCTTGCAGATCGCGCAAATTAGCGCCAGGAAATTGACCTTCTTGTTGTCCACGACGTCCTTGAATGCCTCCATGCGCGGTTGCGCGCCCTTAACGCGAACCTGCATCAGGTCGTCGGTCAGAAGACCACCGCCACCGCCGCAACAGAAGGTGGCTTCGTGCGTGGTGCCCGGCGCCATGTCCTGATAATTGTTGGCCACCATCTTGATGACTTCACGCGGTATGGTGAACTGCCCGCCAGGCGTGTTACCCATGCGAGAAGCACGCGACACGTTGCAGGAGTCATGGAAGGTAATGACGCGATGGTCGTTCTTTGATTTGTCCGCCTTGATGACGCCGCGCGTAAGCAGGTCATGCGTGACTTCGCAGATGTGCGAGGGCTGAGGGTAATTGTGATCCAGTTGTGCCTGAAGCTTTTTCGCGAACTCGTCATCCGCGCCGCTGCCCACACCGATCAGGGTATTCCAGAAGCTGTAGGCGACACGCCATGCATGGCCGCACTCGCCGACGACGATGCGCTTGACGCCAAGATCGAGCGCGGCATCACGAATGCGCAGCGCGCCCTTGCGCATGTTTTCGTAGCTGCCGATGAAAAGCCCGAAGTTGCCAGCCTCCGACGCCTTGGTCGACAGGGTCCAGCTGATGCCCGCTGCATGGAAGACCTTGGCGTAACCAATCAGTGATTCGACATGCGGCTCGGAAAAAAAGTCGGCGGACGGCGTAACCAGCAGAACCTCGGCTCCTTCCACATCGAGCGGGAACTTGACCGGGATGCCGGTATCTTCCAGCACGTCCTCTTCCAGGCCTTGCAGCGTGTCTTCAATAGCTGGCCCGGGCAGCCCAAGGTTGTTGCCGATTCGATGCAGCTTGCCCAGAATTTCATTGCTGTACTTCTGGCCGATGCCCACGCTGTCCAGAATCTCGCGGCCGGCCATGGTGATTTCCGCCGTGTCGATGCCATAGGGACAATACACGGAGCAACGGCGACACTCTGAACACTGGTAGTAGTAGCTGTACCACTCGTCCAGCGTTTCGCGGGTCAGGTCCCTGGCGCCCACCAGTTTCGGGAAGTACTTGCCGGCGAAGGTGAAGTGGCGGCGGTAAACCTGGCGCATCAATTCCTGGCGTGCCACCGGCATGTTTTTGGGATCAGACGTGCCCAGGTAATAGTGGCACTTGTCGGTGCAGGCGCCACAATGCACGCAGGCATCCATGAATACCTGAAGAGAGCGGTATTTCTTGAGCAGTTCGCCCATCTTGCCAATGGCGCGATCATGCCAGTCCTCGACCAGTTCACCCGGGTAACCAAGCGGTGTCTGGATTTTTTCGTTGGCGACATAGGCCTTGACCCCCGCCATGGCGCCTTCGCGCAGCTTGGGGACATTGATCTCGCCGGTCAGCTTGGCGACTTCAAAATCAGGTGCGGCAGCCACTCGGATCTCCTGTTTTATTTCTCAAGCTGGGCAGCCCATTCGGCCAGATGCCGGCGCTCACGGGGGTTGTCCGCCTGGTTGCGGGTCGGGCTGAAGAACACGCCGGGCGCATGCAAGAGCTTGCTGATCGGAAAAACGATCATCAGCATTGCAACCATGGCCAGATGCGCAAGCAGGATCGGATCCGCGGGAACCGGTTGCGGAGCAAATCGCATCAGGCCGAGGATGAACATTTTCAAGGCCACAATGTCGGTATGCGCGACAAAGGTCATCATCGCGCCGGACATGCCGATACCGATCAGAAGCAGCAAATGCAGATAATCGGAGGGTGTGGAGATGTAGCGAACGCGATCCACGAGGAAGCGGCGCGCCAGTAGGCCGCCCAGTCCCGCCACCATCATGAAAGCGGCATATTTGCCAAAGGGCTGAATGGCGGCCAGCCAACCTGGAATGTCCGCCACGAAATAACGCAGATGCCGAACCAGTACCAGGAACAAGCCAAAATGGAACATCCACCCGAATATCCAGGTCCACTTGCTGGACTTGAACAGGCTTTCAAACAGCACGACTTCGCGTGCCATGCGGAGCGCCACGCCTGATTGAGTCATTGGCGCAGGCGTTGTCGGAATCTTAAGCGGCGCGGGTGTGCGGGCGTACTGCGCAATCTTCATTGCCAGCCCGAAAATCAGCAGCAAGGTCGCCGCATAAAATAGCACAACATAAATCAGGGAAAGCGTGGACATGAGTCAGCCGTCTTCCGTGTGAAAAGACCTGTAACAAGCGGCAGCCTCTCGGCTGCCGCCTTTCTTGCCCGGTTCTAGACCGGGTTTAGATGCAGCCGGTAGGCTTGGGCAGGCCGTCGATCTTGCAGGCCTGCTTGCCAGGACCATAGGGGAACAGGTCATACAGGTATTTGCTGTTGCCCTTGTCCGGACCGAGCTTTTTGCCGATGGCCTTGGTCAGTACGCGAACGGCGGGAGCAATTTGATACTCGTCGTAGTATTCGCGCAGGAAGTTGATCACTTCCCAATGCTGATCGGTCATCTCGATGCTTTCGCCCTTGGCGAGCTCGGCAGCAACGTCAGGGTTCCAGTCGCTCAAGTTGACCAGAAAACCTTCTTCGTCGGTTTCGATGGTGGTGCCGTTTACTTCCAGTGCCATGATTCAACTCCTCTCGAAAGAATCAGTAAAAATGTTTATGTCGTACGGTTACAGCCAGGATTGCACGTTGTCGTGCCCGGCAACGAGATCCACAAAACCGCCGTAGTCGACCATGTTCACGCCATCCATGAGCCTGCTCTGGAGGCCGCGGGCGTCCACGTCAGGTTGCAGCACATACACCGGCATGCCTGCGGCTTTCAGGCTGGCCTCGGTAGCGCTGTTCTTGGTGGCGGCATAGACGCCATCCTCGATCAGAAGTAACGCGGCGCCATCCTTTTTCGCTACGCGCAACACACCTGCCAGTGCATTGGTGTCGAACGGGGATTTGTTCACAATATGCAGCATTTTCGTTTTCCACTAGAAACTGATCACAACATCCTGCTGGGCCATCATGTCGCCCATTTCGGCGGCAGACATGACCTGTACATCGACCAGCAGATCTTCCTCGGACAAGCCGCGCGCTTCCAGTGACTCGCGTTCGACATACAGCTTTTCAATGTCGTAGCCTTCCAGCGCACGGTAGGTGGGAGAGAAATTCTTCATTTCCACGCCATCGGTTTTCTGGCCCTTGACCAGCTGAAACACGCCATCATCCAGAAATGCCAGGCTGACATCCTGATCAAACGCAGCCGAAATCAGCACGACTTCCAGACCTTCCAGCGCGTAGATGGTGCCGTAAGGCGCCTTCCGGTTCACGAACATGAACTTTTTAACCGCGCCGCCTTCTTCGAAATCCATATCGTCAGACATTATTCTCTATCCCCAAACTCAGTCGCCAAACACCACCAGACGATCCGACTGAATGCCGGCTTCCACCAGCTGACCCAGCCCTGAAATCCGGAACCCGGGCGCGATGTTGTTGGCATCCTTGCCCTGGCGCTTGGCTTCGTTTTCATCGAGCAAGCCACGACGCTGTGCCGCAGCAATGCAAATAACGAGGTCAATATTGTGCTGGGCAGCCAGTTCAGACCAGCGGTTGACGATGTGACGATCATCCTGCGGGGGCACGGTCAGACGGGTGCCGTTGTTGACGCCGTCATGATAGAAAAACACCCGCATGATTTCATGGCCCTTGGCCAGCGCCGCCTTGGCAAACTGATAGGCGGAATCGGTAGCCTGATGGGTATAGGGCCCCTCACTTACCATAATCGAAAATTTCATGCCTTATCCGAGCAGTCTCTGTTGTTTTAACAATGTCATGCCCGCTGGCCGCAAGCCGGCGGGCATGCTTAACCCCAACCCGCTTAGAAGCGAATGTGGTTGGAGGCGTTCAGGTTTACACGAGAACCGCGCCAGTCATCAATGTGATACTTGGTGAAAGGCAGGCCGGTTTTCTCGAAGAAACGGGGCCAGCCAATGCGGTCGATCCAGTCGATCATGCGTTCCCAAGGACGTCCGTCTTCCTTGTAGACACGCAGGATCTTCTTGACCACTTCCGCGGCTTCGGGCCAGCGGGGTGCGTTATTGGGCAGACCGGCAGCCACAAGTTTGTGGAAAGTAGGCTTGGAACGGGCATTGGAATTCTTGCCGCCCACCCAGATCGCGATCTTGGAATGCTCGGGATCGTTGATCTGCATCGGGGGGCAGGGCGGGTAGCAGGCACCGCAGCAAATACACTTCTTCTCGTCCACTTCCAGCGAGGGCTTGCCATTCACCAGCGCGGGACGAATTGCCGCCACCGGGCAGCGGGCCACGACGGCAGGACGTTCGCACACGTTGGCCACCAGGTCGTGGTTGATCTTGGGCGGCTTGGTGTGCTGCCCGATGATGGCAATGTCAGCCTGGCCGCCGCAGTTGATTTAGCAGCAGGAGGTTGACAACTTGACGCGGTTGGGCATTTCACACTTGATGAACTCGTCGTAAAGCTCGTCCATCAGCGCCTTGACCACGCCGGAAGCGTCGGTGCCGGGAATGTCGCAATGCAACCAGCCCTGCGTATGCGCGATCATGGACACCGAGTTGCCGGTGCCACCTACTGGAAATCCGCCCGACTCCAGCGCTTCGATCAGCGGCGCCACCCTGGTTTCGTCCGCCACCATGTACTCGATGTTGGAGCGGATGGTAAAGCGCACATGGCCGTCGGCGAATTTG